>NZ_JAKGBF010000061.1:0-1030 GCF_021530695.1 Pseudoalteromonas sp. OF5H-5 | reverse complement strand
CATCAACGTCAGAGCTATCCAAAATTTATGACCGGATATTTAAACAGCTCGTTTATATCGATGGCGAACAAAAGCGCGCATTGCGAGATTTAATTGACCGCCAGCGTGAATCGCTCAAACAAGTTGCAAGTGCCAAACGCAATCCCGCACGCTCAAACACAATCACACCACGTGAAAACACTGAATATTACAGCCCAAGCCCCGTACCGACGAGGCCAAGCAATAGCTCTCCATTGAGCGATGCCATTAATGGCAAACTCGATAAATTGCTAACGCTACTGACAGCCCAGCAATCCGGTAAACGCATTGTGCTGGAACTCAAATTACCCAGTGGTAACACCGCCGAGCTATACACCACTATTCGAGACCAGCTATTAGAAGAGCTAGAACAATTGAGTAACGCCCAATGATAGTAATTAACGCCATAGCGCTACCACACGCCGTGTGGACAGATGAGCACGATTATCAAGCCGTTGCTGAGCAAGCAGAGCTTGCATTAAATGGTGCCTCACATATTGAAAAAACGCTGCTACCTGGTCGGCCCATCACGATTGAAAGTGTGCTGGAGGCAGCAAGTAGCTACATCGCGCTATTTGACCATAGCCGAACCACACTAACCGCGTTTGATATATCGATACGAGGCTCGGTATACACCGTGATTTGGGATCACAGCCAAAAGCCAGTCACGGGCAGCGCCGTAAGTTATTACTCAGATGCTCAGCCTGACTATTTTGAAAACATAACGCTTAGATTAAAAGTGGTATAAAGATGCTAAGAAGTCATTTAAAGATATTCAAACCCCAGCGGCTCGGCAGCGCACCCAATGCAGGCGGCCACCGCACCAACAACGCGGTGATAAGCGGAAAGCTAAACGATGTATTTAGCTCAATCAGCGACGTCGATCATGCGCGCAGCGCATTTGATCTTGTAAAACTTTACCCCGCCGTTGCAACTGATGACGCAACTAAGCTTTCAGATGCACACGTATTCATAGCTGACCAACCAGACGACCCGCTGGTCAGCACGCTAC
>NZ_JAKGBF010000060.1:0-1030 GCF_021530695.1 Pseudoalteromonas sp. OF5H-5 | reverse complement strand
GTAGCGTGCTGACCAGCGGGTCGTCTGGTTGGTCAGCTATGAATACGTGTGCATCTGAAAGCTTAGTTGCGTCATCAGTTGCAACGGCGGGGTAAAGTTTTACAAGATCAAATGCGCTGCGCGCATGGTCTACGTCGCTGATTGAGCTAAATACATCGTTTAGCTTTCCGCTTATCACCGCGTTGTTGGTGCGGTGGCCGCCTGCATTGGGGGCGCTGCCGAGCCGCTGGGGTTTGAATATCTTTAAATGACTTCTTAGCATCTTTATACCACTTTTAATCTAAGCGTTATGTTTTCAAAAAAATCAGGTACGGCATCCGAGTAATAACTAACGGCACTGCCTGTGCAGGGCTTTTGACTGTGGTCCCAAACCACGGTGTATACCGTGCCTCGTATCGATATATCAAACGCGGTTAGCGTGGTTCGGCTATGGTCAAATAGTGCAATGTAGGCACTCGCAGTCTCCAGCACACTCTCAATTGTGATAGGCCGACCAGGTAGCTTTGTTTTTTCAATATGAGGCGCGCCGTTAATGGCGAGTTCCGTTTGCTCAGCAATGGCTTGATAATCGTGCTCATCTGTCCACACGGCGTGTGGTAGTTCTATGGCGTTAATTACTATCATTGTGCGTTACTCAATTGTTCAAGCTCTTCTAAAAGTTGATCACGGATAGTGGTGTACAGCTCAGCGGTGTTACCACTGGGTAATTTGAGTTCCAGCACAATGCGCTTACCTGATTGTTGGCCTGTCAGTAGGGTTAGCAATTTATCAAGTTTGCCATTAACGGCATCACTCAGTGGTGAGCTATTGTTTGGCCTAGTCGGTGCGGGACTTGGGCTGTAATACTCAGTGTTTTCACGCGGTGTGATTGTGTTTGAGCGTGTGGGATTACGCTTGGCACTGGCAACTTGTTTGAGCGATTCACGCTGGCGGTCAATTAAATCTCGCAATGCGCGCTTTTGTTCGCCATCGATATAAACGAGCTGTTTAAATATCCGGTCATAAATTTTGGATAGCTCTGACGTTGATG
>NZ_JAKGBF010000059.1:0-1042 GCF_021530695.1 Pseudoalteromonas sp. OF5H-5 | reverse complement strand
ACTAAACTACAGCAGGACTTAGCACAACAGTGTAGAGACAACTTAGGCCGTCATCCGCAAGCTACGAGCGACCAGCCAAGTTACCTTATTTATACATCAGGCTCGACAGGTAAGCCAAAAGGGGTAGTGATAGCGCACAGGAATGCGTTGGCGATGGTGCAGTGGGCAGGAGAGTTTTATCAGCCGGAAGAGTTAGCGGGGGTGTTGGCAAGCACTTCACTTAACTTCGACTTATCGGTGTTTGAGTTATTCGTTCCACTGAGCTTTGGTGGCAAAGTAATCTTAGTGGAAAACATTCTGACTCTGCTAAACGAAGACATAGCGGGTATTAGTCTAATTAATACAGTGCCGTCGGGAATAGATGCATTGCTGGCGGCGCAGCGGCTTCCTAGCTCGGTTCTGAGTGTCAACTTGGCAGGAGAGCCACTGGCACAGACAGTAGTAGAGAAGTTATTTAGTGGGCGAGAGTTACGGCGAGTTGTGAACTTGTATGGACCGTCAGAGGATACGACGTACTCCACTTACTATGAAATGACAGCGGCACCGGAGCAGGCCCCGAGAATAGGTCGTCCGGTGTCCAATACGCAGGCTTACGTACTGGGAGAACAAGGAGAGCTGTTACCGTTTGGAGTAACGGGTGAGTTGTATTTAGGTGGTGCGGGCGTGGCTTGTGGTTATCTTAATCAGCCACAGCTAACGGCACAGCGTTTTATTCCAGACCGCTTTAGTAACAACACAGATGCACGACTTTATCGTACAGGAGACTTAGTTCGATATGACCAACAAGGAGAGTTGTGTTTTATAGGGCGCGTTGACGAGCAGGTGAAGTTACGAGGTTTTCGTATTGAGCTTGGGGAAATAGAGCATCACCTAAATAGCCATGATGCAGTAATAGAATCGCTAGTGTTAGTGGTAGAAGAGGCAGGAGAGTCACAGTTACAGGCTTACGTCCGAACAGAAGAAGCGACGGGTTTGGCACAGCAGCTACGTGAGTATCTACGGGCATTACTACCAGAGTACATGCTGCCAAGTCGCTACATTG
>NZ_JAKGBF010000058.1:0-1103 GCF_021530695.1 Pseudoalteromonas sp. OF5H-5 | reverse complement strand
GTTGTAGCAACAATCGAAGAGTAATCTTCGTAGCAGCGATTTTATATCGCGACCAGCAAAAAAGGTCGTTCTCTGATAAAGAGTACGGCCTTTTTTAATGCCTTGTAGATGCGATTTTATATCGCGACCAGTGAAAAGGGTCATTCTCCAATAAGGCGTACAGACTTTTTAACACCTAGTAGCAGCGATTTTATATCGCGACCAGTGAAAACGGTCATTCTCCAATAAGGCGTACAGACTTTTTGATGCCTCGTAGCAGCGATTTTATATCGCGACCAGTGAAAACGGTCATTCTCCAATAAGGCGTACAGACTTTTTAACACCTAGTAGCAGCGATTTTATATCGCGACCAGTGAAAACGGTCATTCTCCAATAAGGCGTACAGACTTTTTAATACCTCGTAGCAGCGATTTTATATCGCGACCAACAAAAAGAGTCATTCCTAGCAATTCAATAACTGTTCTCGAACCTTCTTAAGTGATATCCCCACTTATAGAATAGTGCCTCAATAGTGTTGATAACACGCAGTACTATACGTAAACGGTATACAATACCTCTATCTTGTCCTCTTTTTATACGGTTAAGTGTCAAAAATAAGCGTTTCGCTTCATTTTTGCTCGAAAAAACGTTTTTTCGCAATTTTCTTTAAAAAAAGGGTTGCACTAAAATCGGATCGCCCTATAATGCGACCCCACTGACACGGAGCGCTACGCTGAAAAGCAAAGCAGCAACGAGTTAGCGTCAAGTAAAACTTAAGTTCGAAACTTCTTAATAAAGAAATTCAAAATTAAGTGTTGACAAAAAATTGGGAGTGCTTAGAATGCACACCCCTCGAAACAACGAAATGTTTCGAAACGTTCTTTAAAAATATGAAGCAATCATCTGTGTGGGCACTCGTACAGATTGAGTTCTAACAGCAGATTCTAGTTCGCTAGATGACGCAAACAAATTTAGAGTCTCAATTGTAACTGAGTGGCTATATAGTCAATTCGTTTTGATTTTACTTTTTTGAAAAGTAGAAACAAACAATCAGAATTCAATGAGCACGAAGCTTAGGCTTCAAAAAACTTTTAATTGAAGAGTTTGATCATGGCTCAGATTGA
>NZ_JAKGBF010000057.1:0-1190 GCF_021530695.1 Pseudoalteromonas sp. OF5H-5 | reverse complement strand
TGTAACTCCCCCAAAAAATGAAACAGTTCATAAGTAGAATTTTCCATTAACTAAAATAGGAAAATTTACGATGAGAAAAAGCAAGTTCACCGAAACCCAAATTGTCAGCATGATCAAAGAATCTGAGTCAGGTATTCCTGTGCCAGAAATCTGTCGCAAACATGGTATCGGCCAAAGTACGTTTTATAAATGGCGCTCAAAGTATGGCGGGATGGAAGCTTCAGACGTTAAGCGACTTAAAGAGCTTGAAGAAGAAAACCGTAAGCTAAAAGATATGTTTGCAACGCTTAGCCTAAAGCACTCGATGCTTGAGGATATCATCGCAAAAAAGCTGTAAAAACAAGTAGGCGCAGAGCTTGGGTAGAGCATTTAAGAGCTCAATTTAACGTCAGCGTCGCATTTGCTTGTGAAGTGGCAGGGCTAAGCCGCTCAGTTTTTTATTACAAACATAAACGGCCGTTAGATGATGAAGTTATCGACGCATTACTTGCGCTGGTAGAGCGCCATCCTAGGTGGGGGTTGCCTAAGCTGTTCAAAAGGCTTCGCAATAAAGGTAAGCCGTGGAATAAAAAGCGTGTTGAACGCGTTTACAACATGCTAAAACTAAACTTGAGACGTAAGGGAAAGCGCCGTGTTCCAACAAGAACACCTGAACCATTAAGTGCACCGACACAACATAATGAATCGTGGTCAATGGACTTTATGAGTGACGCATTAATCTATGGACATCGTTTTAGAACACTGAATGTGCTGGATGATTTCAACCGACAAGCACTGGCGATTGAGGTCGATACAAGCTTAACTTCTGAACGAGTTATTAGAACGCTACAACAAATTATTGCTTGGCGAGGAAAACCAAAGCAGATTAGAGTGGACAATGGCCCAGAATTTACTTCAACGGCACTCGAAGATTGGGCAATGAAAAATGACATCAAGTTGGAATTTATAGAGCCAGGTAGTCCTTACCAAAATGGTTTTGTGGAAAGGTTTAATCGAAGTTACCGTGAAGAAGTGCTAGATTTATACTTGTTTGAGTCACTGCAAGAAGTACGTGAGATCACTGATGAGTGGTTAGATATTTATAATTATGAGCGACCTCATGATTCACTTGGTGATATGACACCGGTTGGTTACCTTGAGGCTGCATAGAATTCTACGAAATAGCTGTACTAAATTGGGTGGAGTTACAA
>NZ_JAKGBF010000056.1:0-1325 GCF_021530695.1 Pseudoalteromonas sp. OF5H-5 | reverse complement strand
TGAAGCACATATAGAACAATTAAGTACGCATTTACAGCAGCTATTAGAAGCGCTGGCAGACACACGAGGTGAGTGGGATATTGCGCTGTCTCAGCTAGACATGCTGTCAGCAAAAGAAGTTAGGCAGTTAGTGCACGAATGTAATGCTCGAAGTGATAATGCTACGCAGGCATGGGGCAATATCGTTTCCCACTTTACCGCGCAAGCTCAGCGACAGAGTACGCAGACAGCGGTCGTGTGTGGTGACAGCAAGATGAGTTATGGTGAGTTAGATAGGCAATCGAACCAGTTGGCACGCTATTTAATGACGAGGCATCACGTGCAGCGAGGCACACTGGTTGGGCTTTGTATGGATAGGTCCATAGAGATGGTGGTCAGTATTTTAGCGATCCTGAAAGCAGGGGGGGGCTATGTGCCACTAGACCCACATTATCCGGAGTCACGATTACGTTATATGGCGACGGACACGGGGATGTCTTTGCTGTTATCACAACAGAGGCTGAAATCGACGTTACCGGATTTACCTGTGGAAGTCGTTGCGGTGGATGAGATAGCTCAGGAGTGGCAATGTTTGGCAGCAACGGATGTAGACGTAGCGATAACGGGGTCGGATGTTGCGTATGTGATTTATACGTCAGGCTCGACGGGGCAGCCTAAAGGGGTACTCACACCACATCAAGGGTTATCGAACTTTTATACTGGGTTTCTAGCTCAAGGCGAGGTGCTGTCGCAAGGGATGGGGGATGCGTGGCTATGGCTTTCTTCATATGTCTTTGATGCATCTTTGAAAGGGTTGTGCTTATTGGCTGATGGGGTCAAATTGGTCATTCCAAGTAAAGCGCAAATATTAGCACCCCTTGAATTGAGTAAGCTAATCAAACAACACGATATTCAAGTTGTGAATGCGACTCCACAATTATTAGGTGCGTTACTTTCAGAACCAACATTACCTGCGGTAGATGTGATTTCTAGTGGTGATCTAATTGGTGCAGGGCTGTTGAAGCGACTACAGCAGTTTGTACAAAAACATAAGCGAGTGCTGTTGAATGCATATGGGCCAACAGAAACGACGGTCAATACGCACTTTGCCGAATTGACTCACAGTGATCGAGAGGTCATCGGGCGAGGCATGCATAATGTGTCTAGCTACATACTTAGTTCAGCCTTTGAGTTGGTGCCTCAAGGTTGTATTGGTGAGCTATTTGTGGGCGGTCCAGGGTTAGCGCTTGGGTACTTGAATCAACCAGAGCTAACAGCGGAGCGCTTTGTAGAGAACCCATTTTATGATGAGGCGCAAGCAGGCAGCTCAAGACGACTCTACCGCA
>NZ_JAKGBF010000055.1:0-1364 GCF_021530695.1 Pseudoalteromonas sp. OF5H-5 | reverse complement strand
GGATAGTCTAACCTTCGGGGGGACGTTCACCACGGAGTGATTCATGACTGGGGTGAAGTCGTAACAAGGTAGCCCTAGGGGAACCTGGGGCTGGATCACCTCCTTATACGATTTAGAACTTATTTGTTCGAAGTGTCCACACAGATGATTGTTGATTAGAATTAGAGAACACAAACATTGTTTGGGTCTGTAGCTCAGCTGGTTAGAGCGCACGCCTGATAAGCGTGAGGTCGGTAGTTCAAGTCTACTCAGACCCACCACTTTGCTTTGATGCTGCGTCTTTTTGCGACTCGTTTAGCAAACTAAACGTTCGTCACAAAAATCCTTGCCTGAAAGCAAAGATAGGTAAAAAACAAACAATGTTATCCTAGTAATGTGGGGCTATAGCTCAGCTGGGAGAGCGCCTGCCTTGCACGCAGGAGGTCAGCAGTTCGATCCTGCTTAGCTCCACCACTTTACTACACCTTCTTATAGATAAACACTCTTACTCAAGTTTAAGTAACTGAGAGTTTTTAACTCTGAGAAGTTATTCTCTTGCTCTTTAAAAATTTGGAAAAGCTGAAAAATTAAATTCTGATAGATAACGAAAGTTATTTATCGAGTTTTCGAAAGAAAATGCCGATTAATCATTTTGATGATTAATTAGCGTCTACTTTAGTATTCAATATTAACTTCTGGCGAAGTTAAATCAGTCTTTGATTGACAACGCAATGTGTTATAGAAAAATAAAGCAGTAGCTAACCTTTTTCTATTACGATGTGGATTTTGAGTTTAGACAATGCCACAGAGAAATTTATCGACGGGAGCATAACGAGTTATGTGACCAAGTAAATTTATCTGATAAAGCAGTATAAACTTGAAAGACCGAGTAAGAGCACTTTGGGTTGTATGGTTAAGTGACTAAGCGTACACGGTGGATGCCTTGGCAGTTGGAGGCGATGAAGGACGTACTAACTTGCGATAAGCCTAGTCAAGCCAGTAAGAGGCGCTTGAGACTAGGATTTCCGAATGGGGAAACCCACCTGCTTGCAGGTATCGTTAACTGAATACATAGGTTAACGAGGCGAACGCGGAGAACTGAAACATCTAAGTACCCGTAGGAAAAGAAATCAACCGAGATTCCGAAAGTAGCGGCGAGCGAAATCGGAGCAGCCCTTAAGCTTTAGTGTAGTTAGTGGAAGATGCTGGAAAGCATGACGAAACAGGGTGATAGTCCCGTACACAAAAACTTATCTAAAGTGAAATCGAGTAGGTCGGAGCACGTGAAACTTTGACTGAATATGGGGGGACCATCCTCCAAGGCTAAATACTCCCAACTGACCGATAGTGAACCAGTACCGTGAGGGAAAGGCGAAAAGAACCCC
>NZ_JAKGBF010000054.1:0-1449 GCF_021530695.1 Pseudoalteromonas sp. OF5H-5 | reverse complement strand
AATCCATTTGCTTTCGGCTTCTTGCGTCCACGTTTTACGTTGGCGCTGGCAAATACGCTGGTAAAGTCCTTCGCGGCAGGCATCTAAAATAGTGATAGTGTGTACTGAATAGCGCTTTTTGCCTGCGTGGCTGTCTTGCACCAACTCGTTAAACAGGTTATCTACGCCGTTGTGTGTGCTGATCAAACGCACTTTAGCGCCCCACATGGTGAGTGCGAGTGCGGCTTTGAGTACTTCGGCCAAGCGCTCATGGAATGCCGCTTCATCAATGGTTACGTTGCCTTGCATGCCCCGTAAATTCGCGGGGTTAGAGCTGAGCGCTTGGATTTTAAAGCCACTGGCAAAGTAAATAACAAAGGTTAAGATTTCTTTGCCGTCTTGGCCGTCGTCAATAAACAACTCTTCTTGAATATCACCAGCAGCCTTGTTAAATGCTTTGGCCCACATGGCCGCTGCTTCAATAAACTCGCGGGCCATTTCTTTATTCGAGCCAACATAAAAATGGTTGGTGCCAAAGGCGTCTTTGCTTTTACTGGCTTCTAGCACCGCATCGGCCGCTTCTGCCCATGTGATACCTGTACGGCGGCTCTTTTCTGCAATTTTTAACGGCGAGTCGTCGGCTATCCAGCGCTTTTGGTAGCCAAGCAGCAGCTCGTTGGGGTTAAACGGCACCAACTCCATTATGCGATCCCCAATATTTGGTTTTTGATCATTTGTGCGCCTTCAGCCGTTAAACCCGCTTGGATGGCCGTTTCTTCGGCTGCTGCCGCCGCTTCTTCAGCGAATGCTTTGCGTATATCTTTTTCACGTTGGTGCACTTTCATGGCGGTTTCTTCTAGCCACTTGGTGGAGCGCATTACTTCTTTGATTTCACCAATATCTATGTCGGCGTCTTCGTCGGGGTTCATCAACTGGCGTTGCATGGCTTTAAACAACTGAGTTCGGCCCATTTCTAAAATGAGTTTTGACGTTTCGCCCATCGGCTTGTCGCCCAGTTCTGCAACCAGCGCTTTGGTCGCGGCTTGCGTTTCACGCAGTTGTTTACCTATAGCTTCCGTCTTTTGGGCATGGCGACTGAGGCCAGAGCGCGAAATGGTTGCCTCCTCATCCATGCCCGCATCGAGAATACGCCGATTAATCGCATCTAAAATATCGGCCTGCGAATTGCCGCTATCACGCAGCATTTCATCCAACATTTTTTTGATGTCTTCAGGCAGCATGTCTATTTTTGAGGGTTTGCCTCTGCGTACAGCATCACTCATAGCTATAAACTCCGAGGTGCTGGGCGTTTAATGCCTGGTACTGTGCTGGTGCCTTCAGCAACATCAATACCAGCGCTCGTAATGCGTGCAACCCATGTATTCTCGCTGAGCTTTTCGTTTTTAACGTAGCCGTTTTGCTCAAGCCAGTTGAGCAGAGTTTTAAGCTGGTCGAGGCTACAGCCGAGGC
>NZ_JAKGBF010000052.1:0-1683 GCF_021530695.1 Pseudoalteromonas sp. OF5H-5 | reverse complement strand
ACATCAATACCAGCGCTCGTAATGCGTGCAACCCATGTATTCTCGCTGAGCTTTTCGTTTTTAACGTAGCCGTTTTGCTCAAGCCAGTTGAGCAGAGTTTTAAGCTGGTCGAGGCTACAGCCGAGGCCATAACGCTTCAGCACATCTCGCAACATGCTAGTGTTTGCGCCATAGTCCGCAGACTCTTTAAGCGCAATCAAAATGCTGATCCGTTGGTGTTCAGCTTGAACTTCATGCATCGCCATGATTTTTTCCTATTGGTAATGGGTGATAAAAAGCAATAACCGACGGAACAACTTCGCTGAGCGGTTCGCCACAGTTCTCGCAGCTGAAAAGTGAATAGGTTTCGGCATTCGGGGTGTTTAGGTCTTCGGCATTTATCACTTGGAAACCTTCATGTTTGAAAGCGAGGTTTTTCAAGTCGCTTTCCGTAAACACAACCACCTTTGCTCCACAGAGGCACTGGTCATTAACTATCGCCATTGCGTTTCTCTCTTAGTTCGTTTTCCATCAGTAAATCTGTGAGCTTTTGCACATTACTCAGCCCCGGCTTTACCGATTCAATGTTGGTGTTTAGTCGCTCAATTTTTAGCTCAAGGTCGTGTAAGTCGTCGGTTGTAGGCATTTTTTCAATGCGTCGTTCAAGCTCACGTACATCGTCACTCACCGCACGTTTTACTTCCGCTAGCTGTTCTTGCAGTTCGCTTTTGTGCGCACCCAGTTGCTCGTGTAACTCGGTTTTATGTTTGCTGAGCTGGTTTTGCACGTTTGTTTGCGTGTCGCTCACCTGTTGCTGGGCGGCTGATTTATAGCTGTTAAATTCTTTGCGTGAGGGGAACCGTACATACAAAAATGCCATGATGAATACACCCATCACACCGAGCGCCCACACAATCACGGTTTGCCATTTTTGAAAAAACTCATACATGGTTAAACTCCATTTACTCGTTGTTTGCGCTCAATCAGCGATTGGCAATCAACACAGGTTTTACAGTTGTGAATGGCATCACGGCGGGCCTGTGGTATTTCAATGCCGCACTCGATGCATTTATCTAGGTCTACGTCAGCGCCTGCAAATTGTTTACTGTGCTCCGCTAGTTTGCGGCTCATTGACTTATCAATGATTTGCTGCGCTTTATCAGCTATGTCCATTAGGTTTCCTTAGATTTTGAATGGCTGAAGCAGCCATGCTTTTTACACCCGGGGCGGCTTTCTCAACGGTGCGCCCAATTACATAGCCGCCAATGCCGAGCTTTAGCAGTTCCCATGCTTGCTCGCTGAGCCTAAACGCCAGTACGCCGAACGAGTCCAGCACAATGAGCACTAGAAAGGTCAACATGGTGATAGGTCGCCAGCAACGTTGTAATAAGCTCTCGCCTTTGGCTTCAGCGGTAATAATTTGAGATTGCGCAGCCAGCACTTGCCCTTGTAGCTCAACAATTCTGCCCTCAAGGGCCAATACCTGCGCATGGCGCTGGTTGTCGATTTTTGCAAGTTCATTAGCAAGCTGTTGCCGCTCTTCATCGGATGTAAAAACATCATCCAATAGATTGCTAACCACTGTGCCTAGTCCTACCCAATCACTCATGGCGCTCTCCAAATGTCTCAGCAAGGCGCTGTCGCACTTGTTGATAGGTGTTATGGCCGTTTAGTCGGCACTGGATATCTGTCTCACAAACAGAC
>NZ_JAKGBF010000051.1:0-1706 GCF_021530695.1 Pseudoalteromonas sp. OF5H-5 | reverse complement strand
CGGGTAATTAGTACGAGTTAGCTTAATGCCTCACAGCACTTCCACATCTCGCCTATCAACGTTGTAGTCTTCAACGGCCCTTCAGTTGACTCTAAGTCAAAGTGAGAACTCATCTCGAGGCCTGCTTCCCGCTTAGATGCTTTCAGCGGTTATCAGTTCCGAACGTAGCTACCGGGCAATGCAATTGGCATCACAACCCGAACACCAGCGGTTCGTCCACTCCGGTCCTCTCGTACTAGGAGCAGCCCCTCTCAATTCTCAAACGCCCACGGCAGATAGGGACCGAACTGTCTCACGACGTTCTAAACCCAGCTCGCGTACCACTTTAAATGGCGAACAGCCATACCCTTGGGACCGACTTCAGCCCCAGGATGTGATGAGCCGACATCGAGGTGCCAAACACCGCCGTCGATATGAACTCTTGGGCGGTATCAGCCTGTTATCCCCGGAGTACCTTTTATCCGTTGAGCGATGGCCCTTCCATTCAGAACCACCGGATCACTATGACCTACTTTCGTACCTGCTCGACGTGTCTGTCTCGCAGTTAAGCTTGCTTCTACCATTACACTAACCGTACGATGTCCGACCGTACTTAGCAAACCTTCGTGCTCCTCCGTTACTCTTTGGGAGGAGACCGCCCCAGTCAAACTACCCACCAGGCACTGTCCTCAACCCCGATTCAGGGGCCTAAGTTAGAACATCAACACTACAAGGGTGGTATTTCAAGGTCGGCTCCACAGAAACTAGCGTTCCTGCTTCAAAGCCTCCCACCTATCCTACACATGTAGGGTCAATGTTCAGTGCCAAGCTGTAGTAAAGGTTCACGGGGTCTTTCCGTCTAGCCGCGGGTACACAGCATCTTCACTGCGATTTCAATTTCACTGAGTCTCGGGTGGAGACAGCGTGGCCATGGTTACACCATTCGTGCAGGTCGGAACTTACCCGACAAGGAATTTCGCTACCTTAGGACCGTTATAGTTACGGCCGCCGTTTACCGGGGCTTCGATCAAGAGCTTCGCCTAAGCTAACCCCATCAATTAACCTTCCGGCACCGGGCAGGTGTCACACCGTATACGTCATCTTACGATTTTGCACAGTGCTGTGTTTTTAATAAACAGTCCCAGCCACCTGGTCACTGCGGCTCTCGTTTGCTTACAGAGCAAGTCCTTCACAAACAAGAGCGTACCTTCTCCCGAAGTTACGGTACAATTTTGCCTAGTTCCTTCACCCGAGTTCTCTCAAGCGCCTTAGTATTCTCTACCTGACCACCTGTGTCGGTTTAGGGTACGATTCAGTATGAACTGAAGCTTAGAGGCTTTTCCTGGAAGTAGGGCATCAACAACTTCACCACCTTAGTGGCTCGTCTCGACTCTCAGCCTTGGCAACCCGGATTTTCCTAAGTCACCAGCCTACAGCCTTTCACATGGACAACCAACGCCATGCTTGCCTAGCCTGCTCCGTCCCCCCATCGCATTCATACCGAGTACGGGAATATTAACCCGTTTCCCATCGACTACGCTCTTCAGCCTCGCCTTAGGGGTCGACTCACCCTACCCTGATTAACATGGGATAGGAACCCTTGGTCTTCCGGCGGAGGAGTTTTTCACTCCTCTTGTCGTTACTCATGTCAGCATTCGCACTTCTGATATGTCCAGCATGCCTCCCGGCACACCTTCAGCCACTTACAGAACGCTCCCCTACCCCGC
>NZ_JAKGBF010000050.1:0-2097 GCF_021530695.1 Pseudoalteromonas sp. OF5H-5 | reverse complement strand
TGAGACACAGGCTTTGCTCACGATGGTGCCACAGAGTTATCGAACTCAGGTGAATGAAGTACTCTTGGCGGCTTTGTGGTTAGCTCATCAACGTTGTAGTGGTGCTCAAACGCTATCGGTGACACTAGAAGGGCATGGGCGTGAGGGAGTTGCGGGGGTAATAGATTTAAGTCAAACCGTAGGCTGGTTTACCAGTATGTATCCATTGCAGCTAAGCGTGCAAGCGGCGGAGGATGTCGGTGGTATTTTGATGGCGGTAAAAGAGCAATACCGTCAGGTTCCGGATACGGGGATAGGCTATGGCGTATTAAAGTACCTGTGCGGTGATAGCGAGCTTGCGGATAAGACGATGCCGGCTTTGCAGTTTAATTACCTAGGACAGTTTGACCAAACGGTAAAACAGACGGGCGCCTTTAGCATAGCAGAGGAAAATAGAGGGCAACATATAAGTGCAGCTCGGATAGCACAAGAAGAGCTGGTGTTAAATGGGAAGGTGGTATTTGGCAGTTTAGGTTTTACGCTGAATTATGACACAGGGTGTTATTGCGAGGGAGCGCTATCGACGTTGATGAAGGCTTATGAGCAGGCCTTAAGAGACGTTATTACGCATTGTAAGGCGGTGGGCGTTGGGCCTTATACACCGAGTGATTTTCCATTGGCGAGGGTGACTACGGAAGAGTTAGAGCGATGGGATATTGGGTCGGATATTGCAGATTTATATCCAGCGACGGGGATGCAACAGGGGTTGTTATTCCATGGTTTGTTGGAAGCAGGGAGTTATGTCACGCAGACTCGGATAAGCTTCAAGGATTTGGATGCAAGCGCATTTAAAGCTGCATGGTTAGCGGTAATAGAGCGGCACAATATTTTTAGAACGGCATTTGTAGGAATAGAGCAAGGGAATGCGCATCAAAGGGTGAGCGCACATGCGGTACTGCCTTGGAAGGAAGAAGATTTAAGGGAGATGTCACAGGCGCAGCAGCAACATTATTTAGACGATTATCAGCGTATGGATAAGCGCAAAGCCTTTGCGATAGATGCAGCACCACTGATGCGCTTTAGCTTATTTAATGTAGGAGATGAACATACGTTGCTCTGGAGTTACCACCATGCGCTACTGGATGGGTGGTGTATTCCGTTGGTATTTAAGGAGATAAAGCAATGTTATGAAGCGCTGTGTGCGGGTATACCGTTAGCAAGTGGAGCGCCAGAATACAGCTATAGAGATTATGCTCAGTGGCTGAGTGAGCAAGACAAGGAGGAGACGGTAGCGTTTTGGCGAGACACGTTGGCACCGCTGAGTAGCCATACTCAGTTGCCAGCGGAGCAAGGAGAGGTGGGAGCAGGAGAGGGCGAGTATCGCATTGAGTTTAGTGTATCAGAGACGGCGGCGTTACAACGGCTGGCGGCGGAAGCGAGAACGACGTTAAATATAGTCGTACAAACGGCATGGGGTGTGTTGTTGCAGCGCTATGGCAACCAAGGTGCGGTGGTGTTTGGTTCGGTGACGTCAGGGCGGCCGGCAAGTCTTGCGGGTGTCGAGTCGATATTAGGTTTGTTTATCAATACAGTACCGGTGGTCGTAGAGAGCGGTGCAGAAGAGACGGTGCTTGGGCTATTGCAGGCGCAGCACGAACAGCAAGTGGCACGAGAAGGGCATAGCTACTATCCGTTGTATGAAATACAAAAACAGTCGCCGTTGGGAGAGCCTCTGTTTAATAGCGTATTTGTATTTGAGAACTATCCGGTTGATGCGCAGTTAAGTGAAGCGGATGAGCAGTCGGGGCTAGAGGTTACGACAGCGGAGACAACGGAAGGGACGAACTACGACTTAACGGTAGTGGCGCACGTATCGGAAGGGTTGAGTATTCGCTTAGAAGGCGGGGCGGGGCACTATAACTCGGCGAGTTTGGCACGTTTAGGCGGACATTATAAGCGTTTGCTATTGGGGTTGACGAAGGCCTTGAAGGTTGCGGAGGTTGAGCTTTTAAGTGAGCGAGAGCGGTCTTATTTGCTCACGGAGTTGAATAGTACAGCTCAGGATGTTGAGGTGCCGAGCTGTTTATTGCATGAGTTGTTTGAGCGTCAAGCAAAGAG
>NZ_JAKGBF010000049.1:0-2128 GCF_021530695.1 Pseudoalteromonas sp. OF5H-5 | reverse complement strand
AGAGGGAAGGAGGAGAGAAAAGAGGAGGGGAGAGGAGAGGAGGAGGGGGGGGGGGGAAAGAAGAAGAAGGAAGAAGAGAGGGAGAGAGGGAGAGGGGGAGAGGAGAGGGGGAGAAGAGAAAGGAGGAAAAGAGAAAGGAAAGAAAGGAAAAAAGGGAGAGAGGGAGGGAGGGGGGAAGGGGAAAGGGGAGGAAAAGGAGGGAGGAGGAGGGAAAAGGAAGGAAGGAGAGGAGAAGGGGGAGGAAGGAGAGAGAGGGAGGAAAAAGGGAAAAGAGGAAAGGAAAGGGGGGGAAGGAAGGGGGAAAGAGAAAAAGAAGGGAAGGAGAGGGAGGGGAAGAGGAAGGGGAGAGGAGAAAGAGGGGAAGGAGGAAAAAGAGGAAGGAGGGAGGGGAAGGGAAGG
The DNA here is from genome assembly GCF_021530695.1 of Pseudoalteromonas sp. OF5H-5. Lineage (NCBI taxonomy): Bacteria > Pseudomonadati > Pseudomonadota > Gammaproteobacteria > Alteromonadales > Pseudoalteromonadaceae > Pseudoalteromonas > Pseudoalteromonas sp. OF5H-5. The sequence continues at coordinate 1,729 of NZ_JAKGBF010000049.1, read as the reverse complement.
GAGAGAAAGAGAGAGAAAGAGAAAAGAGAGGGAGGGAAGAGGGGAAAAGGGGAAAGAAAAGGGGAAGGAAAGAGGAAAGGGAAGAGGGGGAAGAGAGGAGAAGAAAAAAAAGGGAAAGAAAAAGGGGGGGGGGAGGGGGAGGAGGAGAGAGGAAAAAGAGGAAAGGAGAGGAAAAGGGAAGAAAAGGAAAAGAAAAAAAGAGAGGGAGAAAGAGAAAAAAGAAGGAAGAGAAAAGAAAGAAAGAAAAAAAAAAGGGAGAAGAAAGAGAAAGGGAAAAGAGGGAGGGGAAGGGGGAAGGAAAGAAAGAAGGAGGAGAAAAAGGGAGGGAGGAGGGAGAAAAAGGGGAAGGAAAGGAAGGGGAAAAAGGAAGGGGGAAGAAAGAAGGAGAAAGAGAGGAAAGGGGAAAGGGGGGAAAGGGGGAGAAAAAAGAGAGGAGAGAGAAAAAGAAAAAAAGGAAAGGGGGGAGGGGAGGGGGGAGAGAGAAGGAAAGAAGGGGAAAAAAGAAGGGGGAAGAGGGAGGGAAGAAAGAAAAGAGGAGAAGGGAGAGGAGGAGGAAAAGGAGAAGGAGAAGAGAAAGGAAAGAGAGGGAGAGAAGGAAGAAAAGGGGGGGAAGAGAGGGGGGGGAGAAAGGAAGGAGGAAGGAAAGGGGAAAAAAAGGGAGAAAGAGAGAGAAGAAGGAGGGGGAAAGAAGAAAGGAGAGGAAAGAGAAAAAGAAAGGGGAGGGGAGGAGGGAGAAAGGAGAGGGAGGAAGGGAGGGGAGGAGAAAGAGAGGAGAGGGAGGGGGGGAAGAGGGAAAAAGGGAAAGGGGGAAGGGGGGGAGGGAGGGGGAAGGGGGGAGGAGGGGGAGAAGGAAGGAAAGAGGAGGGGAAAAAAAGGGAGAGGGGGAGAGAGGAGAGAAAGGGGGGGGAAAAAAGGGGGGGAGAAGAGGGAGGAGGAAAAAGAGGGAGAAGAGAAAGAGGAAAAGAAGAAGAAGAAAAGGAAAAGGAAAAGAAGAAAGGAGGGAAGAAGGGAGAGAGGGGGGGAAGGGAGAGGGAGGGAGAGGGGGGGAGGAGAGGAAAGGAAAGGGAAAGAAGAGGAGAGGGGGAGGAGGAAAAAGGGGGAAGAAGAGAAAAAAGGGGGAGGAAGAAGAAGGGAGGGGAGAAAAAGGAGGAAAAAAAGAAAAGGGGAGGGGAGAGAGAGGAAAAGGGGAAGAGGGAAGGGAAGAGGAAGGGAAAGGAGAAAAAGAGAAAAAGAGGAGGAGAAGAGAAAGGAAAAAGGAGGAAGGGGGGAGGAAAGGGAGAGGGGAGGGAAAAAGAAAGAGGAGAGGAGGGGGGGAAGGGGGGGAGAAAGGGGGGAAAAGGAGGAAGGAGAGGAGAGGAGAAGGGAAAGGAGGGGGAGGAAAAGAAAAAAAAAGAAGGGGGGGAAGGGGGGAGGGAAAAGGGGGAGAAAGAGGAAAAAAGGGGAAGAAGGAAAAGGGGGAGAAAAAAAGGGAGGGGAGGGAAGAAAAAAGAGGGAGGGAGGGAAAAAAAAGGGAGGAGAGGAAGAGAAGGAGGAGGGGGAAGGGGGGAGAGGGAGAGAGGAAGGAGAAGAAGAAGGAAGAGAGAGAGAGGGGAGAGAAAAAAGAGAAAAGGAAAAGGAGGGAGAGGGAAAAGGAAGGAGAGAGGAGAGGGAAGGGAAAAAAGAGAGGGAGGGAGGAGGGAGAGAAGGGAAGGGAGGGAGAAAAAAAAGGAAAGAAAAAGAGGAAGGGGAC
>NZ_JAKGBF010000048.1:0-2335 GCF_021530695.1 Pseudoalteromonas sp. OF5H-5 | reverse complement strand
TAACATTTTAGTATTTATGCGACACGCAGTTTGTGTTGCATAATCGCTTGTTGGACTGAGCTGCTACCTGCTCGGTGTGACAGAGTTGGTGTTGTTTATGCTATAGGAATTTGCTTTTTAGAGGCTCTCACTTTCCTAGCTAGTGTAATCAGTTTAGCTAGTGTTATGTAAGCTTTCCCTGCATTGCTCAGCGCTTATTATGTATTCATTACACCTAAATTTTCCTTAATAAGCAATTATATTTTTTAGCGTACAGAGGCCGCTAGCCTGAGCTATTAAGCAGGTTAACTAATTGATTTTGAGCAGCTATCGAGCTGCTAACTCGTTCGGTCTACTTTGGTCGGTGTTGCATCTAACTTGAATACGCCAATTAGCCGCAAGATACCTACCTTACAATGCTGACAAGGCCAATTCGGTATCAATGTCACGTTTTCTCCTGCCTTTGGCCTCTTTGCTCTGCATGTGCATGACGCCTGCGACCTTATCAGCGCTAACTTTCGCTTGCGACATGCATTGGCTAAAAAACCGTAATGCCGAATACGCATAAATCCTTTCGGTAGTACATGCTGCAAATAACGCCGTAAGAATTCGTCATTACTCAGTGTCATCACTTTATCACGATTATCATCTGCGTAATCTCGGTATTTGAAGCTCACCGACTGTGCATTCGCTGTCACTAAACGTGATTCAGACATCACGCCTTTTCGGGTATACCGTGCTAGGTAACTTACTAGCTTTTCACTGTAAGCTAAGCAGGCTTTGCTATACACGCACCACTTTGTTGGCGTGTTTATCTTCACGAGTGACGTATTAAAATCACTAAGCGCCGCTAGCATTTTTCCTCTAAAGACCGTTGATAACGCTTTAACGGGATATAAATAGCCTTTTTCTATCTCATTCCATTGAGTCTTATCGAGCGTACCTGCTGGGATTAAACAGTGTAAATGAATATGCTGACTTAAATTTTGCCCCCAAGTATGCAAGACGCTAGTCATTCCTAATTGGCCGTGCCCTTTTCGGTTAGCAAATTTACTCAAGGTTTGCCATGCTGCTTTGAATAAACACTGGTATAAGGCACTTGGGTTATAGTGAGCAATGGCATTAAGTTCATGAGGAAGCGTAAAGACAAGGTGGAAATAGCGGCATGGCAATAAGTTCTCTTGCTGCTTTTGTATCCACCTTGCCGTTGCCATTCCTTGACACCGTGGACAATGGCGGTCTCGGCAGCTGCACCCAATCTGCTGTGACTCACCGCAGTTATCGCACTGCCATGTTTGATAACCGAGCTGACCCGTTCTGCATGATTGAAGATGCTGACAGACGCGTTGCTGCTGATAGCTCATTATATGATGTTGCCGATAATGCCCAAGGCTCGAATTTAAAATATCAGCGAGATGTAAAGTGCTCATGGTTTAACCCAACTTGCGAGTAAATCAACACCACCATGCCCCAATTCGGGTAACCAATGTAAGTAGCTTTGCGTGGTTTTAATATCACTGTGTCCAAGCTGATGTTGAAGTTGGTGCAACGGCATGCCTGATTCAAGTTGATGTGTTGCATAAGCATGGCGTAGTGCATGTGGATTACAGTGAGTTAAGCCGCAATGTCGTGCATGTTCACGTAATGGTCTCCTGAAGCTTGATGCTGACATGGGTTTATCCATTAACCATCGTGAGTAAAACATCCAACCCGTTGGGTGATACATTTTCCAGTAACTACGTAATTGGTTAAGTACGCTATCGGAGGCCACCACATAGCGTGACTTATCTCCTTTACCTTGTTCAATTAAAATGGTTTTTCGCTTTCCATCAATGTCTTGCACTTTAATATGCAAAAGCTCACCAATGCGTAAGCCACAACCATAGCAAACCACAATTAACGTTTTTAATCGCATATCCGTACAGTTTTCTATCAACCGCCGAATATCGTCTCGAGATAAATAGGTTGGTGCGCGAGTCTTCGCTTTTGGTAATGCGATATCTAGGTTCAGCGGTCGGTGTAAAATATGTTTAAACAAAAACCAAATACTATTTATTTGTACTTTTTGGCTTGCTCTAGAGAGTTTACGAATAGCCGGATCATTAAAAAAGGTATTCAGTTCATCATCGGTAATTGAATCGAGTGGTTTATTGAAATAGTGACTCAGTTTAAGTAGATGCTCACAGTAACTTTTGCATGTACGTTGCGAATACCCTAGGTAGGCTATTTCTGTTTTGACTTGTTCTATGAGTGGGTTCATGACTTACCTCCAAGTTATGGGATAACCTCAAGGTAAGTGTGGCTCAGTTGGTGAGAGTAGGATCTCCGCGTAGCGGCTTAGTTCAACAATTTAATA
>NZ_JAKGBF010000047.1:0-2576 GCF_021530695.1 Pseudoalteromonas sp. OF5H-5 | reverse complement strand
TCATTTTCACAACAACGGCTGTGGTTAATCGATAAGCTAGAAGGCAGTCAACATTATAATGTTGCAGCAGCACTGGCCTGTGATGGGGTACTGGATATTGCAGCCATAGAAGCCAGTCTAACTCAAATAGTTGCCCGCCACGAGGCGTTAAGAACCTGTTTCGAAGCCCACGATGGAGTGTGTATGCAGCGGGTAATGCCAGCCCGAGCGGTGACGGTAGAAGTGGTGAATTTGGTTGATTGTGGTGAAGATGAAGTGCAGCGGCAAGTGGATGATGCGGCACGAGAAGTTTTTGACCTAAGCCAAGATTTAATGTTGCGCACAAAAATCATCAAACAGTCTCAAACACGGCATATTTTGTTGTTCACGTTGCATCACATCGCATCGGATGGTTGGTCAATGCAGCTATTAATAAAAGAGTTTAATGCATTTTACCAAGCTGCGATAACAGGCGGGGAAGCGGATGTGCCTGAATTACCGGTCCAATATGGAGATTACGCGTACTGGCAACAGCAACAGTTAACGGAGCAAAACAAAGCACAGTTGTTAAGGTATTGGCAGGCTAGGTTGTCGGGCATGCCGAGCTTACACGGATTGCCATTAGATAAGCCGCGACCAGCCAAGCAAGAATTTACCTCTGGATATGTGCGTAGTCGGATAGGCAAAGAGACATTGGCAGGGTTACAAGCGCTAACGCAAAGCGCAGGTGTCACGTTATTTATGGTACTGCAAGGTGCTTTTGCGGTGTTATTGAGCCGCTTAAGCGGTGAGTCGGACATCGTCTTAGGCGTACCGACAGCGGGGCGTAGTGAGAGTGAATTGTCGCCATTAATAGGGTTTTTTATCAATACCTTGGTGAGTCGAACACAGGTTGATTTAGCGCAGCCATTTACGGCGTTATTGGCGCAGATAAAGGCAGATACGCTGGCAGATTATCAGCATCAAGGGCTCCCTTTTGAGCTGTTAGTAGAGGCATTAAACCCAGATAGAAGCTTAGCATATAACCCCTTGTGTCAGGTTAAGTTGGTGCTACAGAACCATCGCAGCAGTGACGATGAAGGGTTGAGTTTGGGAGAGGCGAGGCTGAAACCACTCCAACAAAGTCAAGAGCAGGTACGGTTTGATTTGGATTTGACTTGCTCGGAGGGAGAAGGCGAGTTGCTATGCCATTGGCGGTATCAACAGAGCTTGTTTACAGAAGCGACGATAGCGGCGTATGCCCGTAGCTTTGAGTATCTATTGGAGAGTATCGCGAAGGGAGCCCAAGGTAGCTGCAAAAGTTTAGCCTTGTATGACGATGAAATGCGTCAAAGCTTGATAGAAGAGAGCGTAGGTGCGGCCTGTGATTATCGGCGAGGAGAAAGTGTAGTAGAGCAGTTTGCGAGACAAGCCCAGCAGACGCCGGAGAGAATAGCGGTACGGGATGATTCACACGCACTGAGCTATGGAGAGCTGTACAGTCGCGTGAATCAGTTGGCACATTACCTTCAAGAGCAGGATATAGGGGTAGGAGAGCGAGTTGCGTTGGTGATGACGCGAGATGTCACGCTCTTGGTGGCGATGCTAGGGGTGATGGCGACGGGTGCGAGCTATATCCCATTGAGCCCGGATAATCAGACGGCACGTTTAGCAGATATATTTAACGATGCGGATGTGACTCAGGTTTTGGTATCGACATGTTTATTAGAAATTTTACCGGTTTCAGGGGTAGATGTGTTAATGCTGGATGAGGATGAGTGGGGCTTATCGGGTTATGACAGCCATCCGGTGGGAGTGACACATACCTTAGCGGATAGCGCCTATGTGATTTATACGTCAGGGTCGACGGGTAAGCCAAAGGGGGTGGAGGTAAGTCACAGAGGATTAATAGATTACTGTGGCTATGGTCTAAAAGCGTACTATCAAGAGCAGTTGACAGGAAGCTATGTGTTGACGTCGCATGCATTTGATATAGGCGTTCCGAGTTTATATTTGCCTCTTTTGGTGGGAGGGTGCGTGAACTTAGCGCCTTGGGGAGAGGAGTTGGAGGGATTAGTCGAGCGGTTACGAGGGAGCTCAGAGGCGAGTTTATATCGTTTGACGCCGATGCATTGTGAGGCATTACTTGAATTGCTGAATGGGGATAAGGTCAGCGGAGCGCATGTTCTGGTGATAGGAGGGGAGACGCTAACGGAGGGGCTGGCTGCGCGGTTGCAAGATACCTTTAGTGAAAGTCAACTTTACAACCACTATGGTCCGACGGAAACGGTGGTAGGTTGTAGCTTATATGATGCAAGCGCGCATTTAAGGGCAGGGGATTCAACGCGAGAAGAGATACCGATAGGGTATGCGATGGCGAACACAGGGCTGTATGTCGTTGATGCAGGGGGTGAGCTGCAAGCGAAAGGAGGCGTAGGAGAGCTTTATGTTGGAGGGCCTTGCGTAGCGAAAGGATATGTTGGAGATCCGGACAGGACGGCGGCGTCATTTGTGTATGTTCCTTGGTTGGCGGATACGAGGTTGTATAGAACAGGAGACAGGGTACGGCGCTTGGAGTCGGGAGCGTTGGTATTTTTGGGAAGGAAGGATGAGCAAGT
>NZ_JAKGBF010000046.1:0-2988 GCF_021530695.1 Pseudoalteromonas sp. OF5H-5 | reverse complement strand
AAAGGTCAGCCCTTTAGCGGTTAATGCTTTTACTACTTGGGCTTGCTTAACTCCCAGTACTTCAAACACATGGCTAAGCTTTGTTATTTTCAACTGCTATCTCGCTATCTTCAGCACTGGAGTCTCCGCAATTCCTAGGTGCAACTGTTCAACAACCGCTGACACTTCCGTTTCAGCAATACTTTGGCCATTCAGCCAATCAATTTCATTAGGACGCAGCGGCCTACCCAAACGCTGTGCTACAACCATGCGTAAATCGAGTGAGTCCAACACCTTGCCTTTGCGCTTGGGCGCTTCGCTGATTTGCTTAGCAATCGGATTGTCTGGCTCAATAGTTTCTCCCTTAGGCGCAATGCGGGTGTCGTGCTCAACATTTTTGAGGTGTGTGTGAGCGACCAAAGCGCCCCCAAATGGAGCTAGCTTTTTCTTCTTAGCCTGCTTGATTTCTGCATCACTGAGATTTTCAAAAGCGAGCCTATCCGCTGCTTTAGCTGCGCTTTGAGTCGCTGTGTCTTTGTTTTGGATGTGCTCTTCACCAATTACAGGGGCATCTAACCTAAAGCCATCTTCACCAACACCTGCTGGCTGAACTTGGTGATACACCACTTCATCAAGGGGGGTTGTAACACCTACTAATAAATCCGGCGTATCACCCACAATAATTGGACTAACCGAAACCGTGATCCCGTTACGTACATGCTCCAGTTCACCAACGTCATAGCGGTGCTGCTGTTTGGTTCGTGGGTGAACATAAGTGATCTCCAGATCACCGTTCACCTTTCGTGTTTCACCTGTTTTGGTCAGTAGTAGTCTGCAAACTTGCTCATCTGGCAGCATGCGCAAATAGTCGCGGTTTTGTGGTTGGTATATGGTTAGCCATACATCGGAACGTGCTTGCTTGTGCCGACTATGCTTGCAGTTCATGCCAGGTATTTTGTTGGCGTTAAATGCCTCTTGCCATGCCCATACCGACTCGTTCAGCTCGTCAACACTGCTAACCGGTTCAAACAAAATGCGGCTTTCAAATTGCTTTTCAACAATGTTGTTTGCCACTTCCACAGCCCCTTTAGCGCGTGGGTTGCCAGCCTCATGGGGTATGTTTTTAACTTTGAGTGCATCTAATACATTGGTAATTGCTTTACCTGTGTTGGCACTGCCTTTATCCCATAACAGAATTTGTGGCACGCCCATAAATGGCGAGCCTTCGTGTTGCTTCCAACACCACATTAAAAAGTCGAACATGTTGGCTTGCGTTTCACCCGCTGACTCGTAATAACGCACGCGGATCATGCCGCTATTGTGATCAACCAATACATAACGCCACACTCGTAAGTGCTTTATGCGCTCTAAGTTCTCTGGTTTATTTGCGTAAAACTCAGAGTCATTTGCGTAGCGCTGCACTTTGCCTTTTTTACCTGGCGGGTAATAAAGCAAACAATAACTAGGGTCTACTTGATGTACATGATTAGGCGCTAAACTGCGCATTTGAACATGCGGTGTTGCTCTATCTAACGCGCTAACTGAGGCATTACGTTTAGCTAGTACACGGCTGATCTGGCTGGTGCTTAAGCAGGCATAGCCATTAGCAACCAAGATTGATTTAGCCGTGGTAACATCCATGATCCGCTTACCATTATCACGTACCCCTTGGTTTAAAATGGCCACCAGCATATTCAAGGCTTCATCGTCCATCGCTGTTGTGCCTGCATCACTGCGTTTGGCTTTGCCACTTTGCCAGCCAAGGCTTTTTAATCGGCGATACAACGCGTCTTTACTCAGTCCTAGCGTTTTGCACGCTTGCTCGCGGATTGTGCCTTTTTGGCCGTGGCCTGCGTTGTCTAGCTGCTCTGCCCAGTACTCTAGAGATAATGCGTTCATTCCATCACCTCCGTGCCTTCAAAGCCCATTTCGGCCAGCCACTCACCACTGGGGCGCGCGTCGTCTAAGTCACCATAGGTGCGGTGTATTTCATTCCACACATGCGCGAGTTGAGTTAGTAAAATTTTGCTGTCAGCATAAAATGCGGATTTAGCGGCATCATAGGTTTTATCATCAATCTTTACCGTCTCTAGTTGCTCACTAAGCACCAACATTTGGTTAAACCCTTCACGCACTTGGTTTTGGGTTTTAGCCAATGCCTCAAAAAATGACTTGGCTTCGCCTTTCCAGCGTTCGGCACTAAACTTTTTGCTTTCTAAGTCGGTTTTAAGCTTGATGATTTCTTCTTCTTTTTTGGATGAAGAATCACGAGACACTTTGAGCATGCGCTCGGTTGCGTCCAGCTCCTGTGCTAACTTGTCTTTCTCCTTTGAATGCTTAGCCTTTAATTCGTCGATTAACTCTTTTACAGCTTCAGTATCACCTGTTTCAACAGCCTCTGATTCAATAACCAATGTTTGATCTTCTTCAGGTAATTGACGTAAAGCTCGTAAGTCCCGATAGCCTAGTTTCATTTGCTGCGCAGCTTCGAAGAACTCTTCACCAAACTGCTGAAGGTTTACTAGTCTGCGGTCCAAGTTTTGACAATCAGTTTTTAAAATATGTTTGCAGCATTGTTCCCAAGTCGTCACAGTGACGACTTTTCCTTTATCGTCTTGATACGTTAATCCTTTGTAGCTCTTGGTTTCTTTAATTTGCAGAGCTAGCTTCAATTCCGTCACTGTGACGAGTTTTCCCATAAAGCTGAATGCTTGAATTTGACCTAGTTGCAGCAGCGCGTCTTGCTTTGAAGCAAGCAAATCTTTCCCGTCAACTAGGGCTTTCTCAACCGTCGGTGTTATATCTTTCTCGCTCATAACTACCTCAAAATACTGTAGTTGTTGTACTCTTGCTGTAAGTTGCGCAGTACGTTTTTCATGTTGTGGTCTACCGTGTTACTCAGCTGCACTGGCTTTTTATGTAAGCGCCAGCGCTTTTCATTCCCCGGTAGGCGCTCAGCCCAACCCGCTTGTGCCAAATTTGCCAATATGCGCGTTACATCTGCTGGAC
>NZ_JAKGBF010000045.1:0-3468 GCF_021530695.1 Pseudoalteromonas sp. OF5H-5 | reverse complement strand
GCCACCTAGGGCAAAGAAGTTTGCCTCACAGCTCAGTGACGCTTGCGGTATCTTTAATAAACTCGACCATAATTGCTGCAATTGCGCTTCTGTTTTATTTTGTGGTCCTCGGTAATGTGCTGTCGTCAACTCCGGTTGTGGCAAAGCGCGTTTATCAACCTTACCATTGACTGTAAGTGGAAATTGCTCCAACACCACAAACTGGCTCGGCACCATATATTCTGGTAATTGTTCGGCGAGGTAACGCTTCAACAATGAAGTCTGCTCATTGCCACACAAAGTTGGTTTTAACGTTATATAAAGTAATAACTGAGCACTGTTATTTTTTCCTTCAATAACATGGGCTACGGCTTGTTCAACGCCAGTAAACGCCACTGCAAGCGCCTCAATTTCAGCCAACTCAATACGATAGCCACGAATTTTTACCTGTTCATCGATCCGGCCTACGTAAACTAAGTTGCCATCTTTGCGTTGACGGACAAGATCCCCACTGCGATAGATCCGCTCCCCTTGCCAATTCAGAAACTTTTCGGCTGTGAGTTGGGGCTGCTGTAAATATCCTTTAGCAACTCCAAAGCCGGCAATACATAGCTCACCGACCCCACCTTTAGGTGCCACCTGAAGATATGGGTCAAGCACATAAAGTTGGGTATTTGCAATCGCACGACCTATTGAAACCGCTGCACTAGCGGGCTCTTTCTGGCCAGGAAGTACAACATAATCACAACAGCCAACGACGGTTTCCGAGGGGCCATATTCGTTCACAAAGGTCGCGCCATTGAGCCATCGCTGACACTGTCCCAACAGCTGGCCTGTAAACTGTTCCCCACCCACCACTATCGTATGAGGTGTTGTAATACTCTCACCATGGTGAATAGCGCAAAGCGCCTTCAGGTGGGATGGTGTAAGTTTAAACAAACTAGCAGGGCCACTGCGCAAACACTGATACAGATCAGCTAAAGTATCTTCTTCTGGCAGTATCGTGATTGTTTTAGCGCTGATAAGTGGTGCCAATAACGAAGTTAACGTTGCATCAAAACTCAGTGTTGAACTAACTACTGAACGTAATATACCTGCACAGAGATAATGCTTTGCTGCATAATCAAGATAGTTACTTAAGCCTTTATGTAGTACCTCAATTCCTTTCGGTGTGCCAGTTGAACCAGATGTATAAATAACATACGCGACAGGGTTGCTGTACACCTCAGCTAACTTAGTTTTAGCCGTTTTCTCATAGGTGTTGATATCGACGACAGTAGCAATTGAGACGCCTTGTAGCTTCGACTGCCACTCAGGCTTTGTTATAATGGCTGCCAGCTCCGCATGCTCGGCTATTCTTAACAAACGTTGCTCTGGGTGACTCGGATCCATAGGAACATAGGTCATATCAGCACGCAATATTGCTAATACTGAAACCAACAAAGACTCACAACGGCCGAGACAAATACCAATTCGAGCATGAGGTGGGAAATGAGTTACTAAGTAGCAAGCGAGATCTTGAACTTGTGCTGCCAAATCCGCATAAGTCATCGTGCTGTTAGAAAACTGCAGTGCTGCCTGTTTTGGTTTTCTATTGACCTGCTGTTGAAACGACTCTTGTAACCTTAATTCTTGTGGTGCTTCTCGCCCAATATATCCCCGTTCTGATGAGGAAAGCGTAAGCTCACTAAGCATCGTCGTTTCAAAAGTACACTCACTTAAGCTTGTTAGCAATGCGGCGAAATCGGCCAGCATTAACTCCATACTACTGGGTAAAAATAAGCTAGTATCGTATTGCAACATCAACACAGGGCAACTGCTACTTAGCTGTACCGCAAACTCTAAGTCATATTTGCATCTATCAGCTGCCACTGGGATAAGATTTGCTTCTACACCACTAAGCGTGAACGATGAAGACTCCGTATTATTCATGTTCAACATGATCTGAAATAGCGGTGTATATTGAGTTGTACGAGAGTTACAACAAGCATCTACCACTTGTTCAAACGGTACTTCCTGATGTTCTTGCGCTGCAAGGTTCACGTCGCGAATATGCTGAAAGAATGCAGATAAAGTACGCTCTTGAGTATCACTACGAAGCACTAGTGTGTTGACAAAGAAGCCGATCAACGGCTCCAGCTCTGTTTGACATCGATTTGCTACAGGGGTGCCAATCACAACGTCGTGTTCATAGCTATATTTTGATATTAATAGGCTTAATGCCCCATGGTAGAGCATAAAAGGGGTTATATTGGCAGCGGTAGCAAGCCTTTGTAATTTCTCAGCCAACGCTGAGGGTAATTTTCGTTGTAGGCGTTTACCATTACTTAACTTAGCACTCGGCCTAGCGTGATCTAACGGTATTTGGTGCACAGAGGGCAGCCCTTGCAACTGCTGCTGCCAATAATGCAACTGACTACTTATTCTCGCTTGGGTGTCACTCTGTTGCTGCCAATGTGCATAATCACTATATTGTATACTGAGAGGAGGTAAGTCTTGTGGCTGTTGAGTCACCTGCGCCTGATAGATACTACAAAACTCATTAACCAAGACCCCCATTGACCAAGCGTCTGAAGCAATATGATGTACTGTAAAAATAATCGCAAGCTCATCTTCCGCTAAACTTACCGCCGAAACACGTAGCATTTGGTCTAAACTCAGATCAAAAGGCTGACTGTTTTGCTCATGTATCAACCGTTCTAAAGCCAGCTTTTGCGCATCTCCCGTTAAGTGAGTCAATGATAAGTGCTTTATCTGAAAAGGCTTAGTATGATTAACTTTCTGCATCACAACGCCATCAGCCGATTTAATAAAGACGGTTCTTAAAGTCTCATGACGCTCAATAAGCAAAGTAAAGGATTGCTGCGCGCTCGCTAAATCAAATTTCCCGCTTAGTTGTACCGCTGAAGTAATATGGTATTCAGAACTACCTTGATTCAGGTTATCTATAAACCACAACCGCTTTTGTGCATAAGACAGCGGGTGTAATTGTGACTTATCTGCCTTAGCTTGAATCGTCGCGCCAAGAATATAGTCAGCTTGCTCATCAAGACAGTGAGCTATATTTCTAATGCTTTGGGCCTTAAAAATGGTTTGTAAGGACAGTGACTTTGCAAATTCTGCTTGTATTGCAGCTTGCATTTTTACCGCCCGTAGGGAATGCCCGCCTTGACTAAAAAAGCTACTATTTAGGTCTATTTCAGTAACCGGAGTATTTAATATGCTAGACCAAATACTTAACAACTTAACCTCAGTCTCTGACTGAGGCTGCATTATTTGATCAGCTATAGGCTGATTAACTTTCGCTTTTAGCGCATTTTTGTCAATTTTACCGTTCGGGGATAGCGGCCACTGTGATACCGCAATGTAGCGACTTGGCAGCATGTACTCTGGTAGTAATGCCCGTAGATACTCACGTAGCTGCTGTGCCAAACCCGTCGCTTCTTCTGTTCGGACGTAAGCCTGTAACTGTGACTCTCCTGCCTCTTC
>NZ_JAKGBF010000044.1:0-3562 GCF_021530695.1 Pseudoalteromonas sp. OF5H-5 | reverse complement strand
AAAGATGCAGCCGCTAGGGATTTATGTTCCTCAGTATATTCGCCATAAGTTATCTCGCGTTGGCGTAGATGCTGACAAAATTTTTACCGAAGATGCCCTTAGCGCGATTCGCGGCAAGTGTATGGGCCGCATTCGCCACGGGATTGCATTGGATGATACCGAGCTAGACCGCTCTTACCCACTCAATGTAAACACTTGGCTTGCTAAAGCCATGAATGCCGCCGCTCAAATTGGTGAGCAGCAGATCACAGAATCATTAGTTTTAAAGGTATAGCCATGAGTCAACAGGTAGAAATTACACTCACTGGCGTCGCGAACGTCAAGATCACAAAGCAAGTTACGCTACCAAAAGTGGAAGCGGATACACTATTGGCCAACCGTGGAAAAATGCAAGAAATGCTGACACACCACAATTCGGTTGAGGTTAAAGATTGGGGCCACGTATTTGGACAAAAGCTGCGTGAATTTGTGATCACAACACCCGAGCCTGGCTACACATGCGCAAACCATCATTGTGGTTGGGTAGGCAATGAAAGTGACAAAGCCGCTGTGTATGTAGGCGACCAGCTATCGAGCGCATGCCCTAAATGCCATTCGGTAAAGTTTTATAAAGTTCAGCAGGTGGTGCCTCGTGGATAAGCGCATTTTAGACAAGATCAAAAAGTGTTTAGCGTTGGCTAAGTCTGCAACTAACGAAAATGAAGCCGCAGCAGCTATGCGCTCAGCGCAAGCGCTAATGGAGAAACACCGCATTAGTGCTGAAGATGTGGGCTTTTCTGATATAGACGAGCGCCGAACAACGTGTGGCGCTAATCGGTTAGTTAAGTATCAAGCCATGTTTATTAACCTGATTGAACGTGCATTTGGTGTGGATGCATTTGTAAACCAAAACTTTTGCGCAAGTAGTGATATTCACTTTATTGGTATCGCCCCGCAGCCTGAGCTGGCTAGCTACTGCTGGGATGTTATGTGGGCAAAGCTAAAAGCGGATCGGACAGCTTATGTTAAGCAGCAATCAAACCGCTGCAAACGCAGTACCAAAATAGCCAGAGGTGATCGATTTGCTGAAGGTTGGGTAATCGCTGTTCACCAGCAAATTACCCAGTTTGCCCGTACAGACAATGAGAACCAACTCATTGAAGCATATAAGGTACGTCAATACCCAGACTTAGCACGAAGCAGCGGCGCAACACGTGGCAAAAAAGCTAACGTCGGCAATGCGATAAGCGACGGGTTTAGGGCAGGAAAAGAGCACTCTATACACCGCCCAGTAAGTGGCGAATCTCAACGTAAACTAACGCAGTAAGGTGAAGAAGTGATGGAACAAGAATTTTATATAAATAGAAGTGGTTACAAGGTCCCAGCAGATAAAGTGAGCGACAACGATAAGGCGCAAAATGCGTTGGTGTTAGAACTGGTGCAGCGCGCAAAGCAACTGAACGCAGAACATGAACACTTTAAACGTGGTGTGTATTCGCAAGTAAACGACTTTATTGCGGAGATGGCTCATAACTACAACGTTGAGATTGGCGGAGCCAAAGGCAATATCACGCTAACCTCGTATGATGGCAAAAGCCGTGTAAAGGTTGGTGTTGCTGACGACATTAGCTTTGGCCCTGAAATCCTGATAGCAAAAGAGCTGTTTTTAGGTGTGGTAAATGGGTTACTGGAAAAGCTAGACGATGAAGCACAGCTAATTAAAGACATTGTAATGAACGCGTTTGAAACCGACAAAGAGGGCCAATACAGCAAAGCTAAGATCATGGAGCTGCGCAGTAAATACCGTTACAGCCACAAGTCGGACGATTGGGCCGCTGGTATGGAGGCAATAGATGATGCGTTTATTTTTGGCTCAACAAAAACGTACGTGCGATTTTACGAGCGTAACGAGCTAGGCGCATGGATTCAAATCCCATTGGTTAGTAAATCTCTATAAAGGTGGCGTTATGTATTTATCAAAATCAAAACTGATTCAATTAATACATGTAGGCAAAACGAGTTTAGGCTGGGACGAAGATTTGTATCGTCAAAATTTAGTCAAACTGACTAAAAAAGAAAGCTGCAAAGGTATGAATTTAGGTGAGCTTAAAAGGGTCTTGGATCATATGAAGGACAAGGGCTTTAAAGTCGAGGCTAAAAAGAGTGGCAAAGGCCGCAACTCGCCTATGACTCGTGATATTGCACCCGAAGACAAAACCCCGCTGGATAAACTGCGCCAGGTTTGGATCGCGATGAGCCATCGCGGCTATTTACGCGATGGCTCAGAGGCTGCGCTGCTCAATTGGAGTAAATCACAAGCTAAGCGTATGAACAGTAACGTAGCTATTGAGTGTTTGGAGTGGCTACGCGCACCTATGGTTCACGCACTGATTGAGCAGTTAAAAAGCTGGTATGCGCGTCTGATGGCAAAAGACATGAGCGAACTAGCTCCTGATCTAAAAAAGCTGCCACTGAACGATGAGGAAAAGTTCGAGGCGGGGCGCTTTGTGTATAAATATAGCAACTTTTCAAATTGTAATGTTGAGCAGCTTGAGAGCGCTCTTAACTTCACAGGTCAGATGTTAGGTAAATATAGCGAGGTGCCTAGTGTCTAATTTAGATCATGTGGAATTGGGCAAAGCGTCTGAACGTGCTGAAGGTATGCTATTTACCATTTTAGAGCTAGTGGCCGAAGGAACTAAAAAAGCACTCGGCGAAGACGAAGCAGCTAAACTCGGACTAGATGTAGTGGACACCGTACGTACAACATTTGGTGGTGAATATGTTTATGTATGTAAAGGCCGTAAGTTAGATGCAATGCTTAAGAGCAATCAGATATGGGCGGAGTTTAGAGGCAATAATCATCGAGAGCTGGCCAAAAAATTTGGCTGTTCGGTTCAATGGGTTTATACGGTGATCAGAACTAAAAACCTGATCTTGTATGGAGACATTCAAGGTGATCTTTTTGCCAGTATCGAAGAGCCTGGAATTCGAGGGGCAAAATAATGCAAAGAGATAAAGATGAAATCACAGTAAACAAATGGCTCTTACTGCTGGCACTTTTTACTACTTTACTAATTGGTTTTGAGCTTGGAAAAAGGCTATATATAGAAGAGCAATTGAGAGAACCACAGCAAGCAGCACGAATAGGCCGAAATGGTGGCCCGTCAATTCCGCCAATGGAACCCGAAGCACCACCTTTATATAAAGTGATTTGGGAGCTAATGAGTGAGGAAGAAAATGAAGAGTAATATAGCAGAACAATTAGCCCCACATTATATAGCAGCGTTTTTATCAAAGTGTGGCTGTGAGACATTTGCAGAAGTTGCGGAGGCAATGCAGGTGATGATCGATACAAGTAAAGAAACGCAAACTGCGTATGCACAGAATGGTGAGGCTCAAAAAGCGGTAACTGTTCAGTCTATCAATTAGCAAAACAAAAAAGCGGCGCAAATTTTTGAGCGCCGCTGATTTTCACAATATCAAACTCATTTTAAAATAGGCTCTCACTCAATCCCGAACTCTCCCACATATTCCCGTAGTTTTCGCACAATTAGCTATAGAGTTTTTGTACATTGGATCA
>NZ_JAKGBF010000043.1:0-3565 GCF_021530695.1 Pseudoalteromonas sp. OF5H-5 | reverse complement strand
GTAAGGATAACTAGGAATTATGAATTGTAAAGTAGCGCTTGAAGCTAACCATTGGATAGAAAAAAATAAGCACAACATAACAATCGCGATAGTGACAAATTTGGAACCTGGCCCACAAGAAAAGTTTAAGAATAAAGGTTTAAGGTTAAGTGAGCGCTATTTTTCACATAGAGTTATTTCTCAGTTTATTACAGGGTTTCGAAAGCTTGGTATATATACAACAGTTTTCTCCAACGAGTCAGAATTTATTTCTAGTCTAGCCTCAGGACTTTACCCTAAAAATAGCTCTAAATATAATTTTGTTTATAATTTGACGGAGTCAGGTATTGGAGCAGGCGGTGTTTCTTTAATTTCGGCCGTTAGTCGTTTTTATGGGTTGTACTGTTGTAATTCAGACCCACACTCCAGCACTATGGGTAGACATAAATATCATTCTTATTGCGTACTCAGTAAAAACAATATCGACATACCTGAAAGTTGGTGGTATTTCGGTGATAATAAGTGGTGTTCTGATTCCCACCCACCGAATGGGACTGTAATTATCGCAAAGTCGAGTTATGAATCCTGTAGTATAGGTATTAATGATAGCTCAGTCTTCACATACCAAGGTGATAATAGCAGCTTAGATAAAGTCATTAATTGTATTGAGCAACCTGTTTTTGTGCAACAGTATATTTCAGGAATGGAGCTATCAGTACCTGTAATAGTTGGTAAATCTGCGAAGTCTCTTGAGCCAGTTTTAAATAAAATAAGTAAGTCCAACAATGAAAACTTTTTATTAACTGAAAGAATGGTGTTTGACACTAAAAAATTATATAAAATAAAAGCAGAAAATATTGACAACTACACCATTATGAAAATGAAAGATGCAGCAGAGAGAGCCACCATTGCTCTCGGCTTCAAAGGAATATGTAGAATTGATTTTAAGCTATGTATAGATGGGAGAGCATTTGTAATAGATGTCGGGGCAGTTCCTGTTTTATACAAGGGAAGTTCTGTTCAAATAGCGTCATCTTGGATGAATATTAGCTTTACTGACATCCTCTCTATAATGCTTTTTTGCAGCAAAACTCGTTAGATATCTATCCAAGAGTGGATTCCTGACAACATCAATCGACGTCCCCAAAAAGACCATGATGGGCCCAAAAAGCCGTGAGAATTAATTGGTGTTAGATCCCACTCTTCAATATTGTGTATGCTAGTATCACTATTGGCTTTACCTTGTAGAAAAGGCATTCTGTATGTCTCCACTCCTACTCCCTCGGGGTCTACTTCCTGGGTCAGTGATTGAATTTTTTCATAACTTATTTGTGTATTTCTATTTGCGAATTGTGATAATGTGAATAAGTTCGAGCCAATTAAATACCTAAAGAAAACTTCAAAGTCAGGTATTTCATTTACCCTTTTCCAGCACGCCTCAAGAAGCTTAAATGATATCTCTAATTCATTTGAATACGCTGCATAAATAGACATGTTTGAACTAGATATTAAGTTATCATATTCAGCTCTTGGGCTTTCGACAATTTTTCTTTGCGCTTTTAAACACTCTTTAGGCGTCATAGTTTTATTTATAAAACATGAGAGAAGAAAATTATTCTCAATATACTCAGGCCTTTGTATAAGGTACTCTTTATAAAAAGCTCCAGCTTTTAGCTCTCTTGCTGTTTCCTCTGCTTCCTGAACACGATTTAAGTATATTAGTGAAGCTATAAGATTATTACTAGTTCTGTAGTATTCTTGTGGGTATTTTGGTAAGACTCCTGGAGTCCCACCTTGCCAATAATTTCTAGCTTGCTTCAGCTTAGCTATAGCAACTTCTGTGGGGTATAGCTGCTCACACTTTCGATACATTATGTTGAGTAAGTTTATACCGAACTCTTGATTACTGTAGTCTTTTTCAATTTTTTCTATAAGAGTACCCTCTAATGCAAGTGCTTCTTCTGAAAGCCCTTGGTGAGCTAAAAGATATATATTCAATAAGCTGATTCTTGCCTTTAATTCAAATTCATCAGTTACTTTACATGCTAAACTATTAACTATTGAAAATGCTTTAGAACGAGTATGCTTTATCTTAATAAGGGCTAAAGATAGAGCAAGTAAATAATCTCTTTCGAAGCAAAGAAGATGAGAATTATGAACGTCAATTTCTTCAAGATGCCCTCTCATTCTTGGAAATTCACCATTATGATATAGTTCAATAGCTTTAGCTAAAAGAAAGTATAATGAAAGCTTTTCTTGTGATAAAATTTTATTAGGAAGTAATTTATAATCTACAGATGTATTACTTCTAAGGATTTTAAGCCACTCCATTATCCATAAATCCTCAGCCTCACTTTTTTTCCCAGCAAGCTCTAGGTGAGTAGCTCTTCCACCATAATCTGCTGGGTTTATGGCCCTTAAACATTCAGAAAACTTTAAGTGCAAATCTTTTGAATTAAAAACCTGAATGCTACTAAAATAATTATGTATACAACTATGTGAAAATTCTATTTTACCTTTATTACGGTTTAAAAGTAACATTTTCTCAGCTTTTCTTATGCAAAAACTGGTGTCTTTGATCAAGTTAGCTGCTAGGCACAATAGCTCCTTGTAATTAAGTGACTCACCGATTGTTGCTGCACACTTTAGTGTTAAGTTAACTTCAGATTCTGAAGTTGGATTTTCATTTACAAACTGACTTTCCACAACTATTTTTGCTAGATCAATGTTGTTTTCCGCGGTGAGTATAAAGTCTATATTCTCTTCTTTTTTATTCATATAAGAAACCACTTCATTAAGTAGTTTTAAATGCCCTGATGTCAGTCCGTGAAGCTTTTTATAATTTTCCTCGCGGAGCTCTTTTTTGAATCCTAGAATGCGCAGTACCTCAGGCACCTCACTAACGGTACAGTACCTAGTACGCCATTTATTATCAGCTTGCGCTTTAATAGACTCAATCACAGGGTTTATTTCGTTTGACGTCGTTGAAATGAAAATAAACCTAGCATTTTTAAAAAAATCAAGTCCGCTGTAAATTTCAAAGTTCTTTTTTATCTTTTTTATTAACGTTAAGGAAGAGTCGTCCAAGTGTTGTGAGTCGTCAATTATAATTATGAACTTATTGCTGTTTACTCGATTTTTTATTTCATGAATAATAGATGCTTCGGTGTCTGTTATCTGAAACTTTGAATCTTCTATATACCTATCTATCTTACTCTTAGAGTATTCATCATATATTTTATTAATAATCCCTGATGAGCCAATAAGCTTTTCTGCGATTCTTAGCCCCTCTTTTGCTCCTGTTTCAATATGAGGAGATAAGCTTTGGAAATCATTAAGCTTCCTCAAAGCTTCATATGCTGTACCTCGTTGATTTTCCTCGCATCTAGAAAATAAAGCTTTTCCTCCAAAACGCTTCCACCCTTCTATAATTGCAAAAGCGATGTTAGTTTTTCCAGTCCCTGTCGGACCACTTATATGAGCAGCTTTTGCACCATCTTCATATAGCCATTTCAAAGCTTCTTCAATAATATGATCATGCTTCATAAAAGAGGAAATACTTTTCATAATTCCTAGTTATCCTTAC
>NZ_JAKGBF010000042.1:0-3909 GCF_021530695.1 Pseudoalteromonas sp. OF5H-5 | reverse complement strand
GCCCATACACTTGCCGCGAATCGCGCTAAGGGCATCTTCGGTAAAAATTTTGTCAGCATCTACGCCAACGCGAGATAACTTATGGCGAATATACTGAGGAACATAAATCCCTAGCGGCTGCATCTTTATTTGATTACAGCGCCAGCTAAACTCACGAACGTGCTGGCCGCTTAGTTTTTTGGCAAGCTCCGACTGGCCAATCAGTACAATGCCCATCACCCGCCTAAACCCGTGCGTTAACTCCCAAATACGCTTGAGTAGCTTGATCACATCAGCGCTTAAATCGTGCGCCTCATCAATTACCATTAGATGTAAATGGCCGTTGTTGGCGCTTTCAATCAATGCCTCTTCTATTGCTGCATCACGCTCTTCAGCACTTGGTTTATGTTTGATTTGTAGCGCTCTACAAATAGCGGTAGAAATAGACTCTGCGGTTATCTTGCGGCGGTCTAATCGTGCAGGTTGGATCAAAATCACATCTGGATGATCTTGTTGCACTTGGTGTATAAAGGTGCGGCGAATAATCGTCTTGCCGCTTCCACACTCACCATAGAGTGCAATCATGCTGCCAGCGTTCGCGGCCGTTAGCATGTCTTCTAAAATAATACGGTGGGCATCAACCAAAAATAGGTCATCCTCGCTCGTTATCTCGTTTTCAAACGGGTCACGACGTAGTTTAAAAAACTTCTTTGCGTTAGCTGTTAGCATTTCAGGCTCCGGATCTTCATATTCAACTTCAGGTTGTGCGTTTTTGTTTGGCTCATACCAGGTAAACAAATCGGTTAGTTGCTCGCTGGTTGCACCGAGTTCTTTTAAATACTCTGCAATGGCTGCTTTAATCGCTTTGCTATCACAGGTTTTTGGCCAGTCGGCTTGTGTTGCTACACGGCTTAAGCTGGCTTTGCTAAAGGTCAGCCCTTTAGCGGTTAATGCTTTTACTACTTGGGCTTGCTTAACTCCCAGTACTTCAAACACATGGCTAAGCTTTGTTATTTTCAACTGCTATCTCGCTATCTTCAGCACTGGAGTCTCCACAATTCCTAGGTGCAACTGTTCAACAACCGCTGACACTTCCGTTTCAGCAATACTTTGGCCATGCAGCCAATCAATTTCGTTAGGACGCAGCGGCCTACCCAAACGCTGTGCTACAACCATGCGTAAATCGAGCGAGTCCAACACTTTGCCTTTGCGCTTGGGCGCTTCGCTGATTTGTTTCGCAATGGCATTATCTGGTTGAATGGTTTCGCCTTTTGGTGTGATCCGCGTTTCGTGCTCAACGTCTTTAAGGTGCGAGTGTGTAACGAGTTTGCCGCAAAATGGCGCAGCTTTGGCTTTTTTGGCTTTCTCTATCTCTTCATCGCTCATGTTGGGGTATGCCAACCTGTCAGCCGCTTTTATTGCCAACTGTGTTGCATTATCTGCGTGGTTTGCATAGCGTTCACCAATCACTGGCGCATCAATGCGGAATCCAGCAACGTCAAATTCAAGCGGTTTAACTTGGTGATACACCACATCGCCCAATGGGGTTTTTACACCCACCATTAAGTCCGGCGACTCACCCACAATCACAGGGCTAACTTCAACCGTCATCCCATTGAGAATGTGCTCAAGCTCCGAAACGTCATACACCAATTGAGAGTGGGTAACTGGGTGGCGATAGGTCACAGTTAAGTCACCTTTAACCTTGCGGGTTTCGCCCTCCTTGGTAAGCAGCAAGCGGCAAATTTGCTCGTCAGGCAGCTGGCGCAAACGGTGTCTAAACTCAGGCTGGTAAATCATTAACCAAACATCCAAGCGCGGCATTTTATGACGGCTATGTTTACAGTTTTGGTCTTTGATTTTGTTGGCGTTGTAAGCCTCCTGCCATGCCCATGCAGCCGCATTTAGCTCATCAACACTGTTAACTGGCTCCATCAACAAGCGGCTTTCAAACTGGGTTTCAACTAAATCATTGCCGTTTTCAACACTGCCTTTTGCACGGGGACTACCTGCTTTGTGCTCTTCACATTTCACCTGCAAACTCTTCAGCACATTTTTAATGGCTTTTGAGCTGTTGGCTGAGCCTTTATCCCATACCAACATTTCAGGCACACCCATCAATGGTGAGCCGTCATGTTGTGACCAACACCACATTAAAAAATCAAACAGGTTTGCCGTAGTCTCGCCAGCCGCTTGGTAATACTTAACACGCA
The DNA here is from genome assembly GCF_021530695.1 of Pseudoalteromonas sp. OF5H-5. Classification (NCBI taxonomy): domain Bacteria; kingdom Pseudomonadati; phylum Pseudomonadota; class Gammaproteobacteria; order Alteromonadales; family Pseudoalteromonadaceae; genus Pseudoalteromonas; species Pseudoalteromonas sp. OF5H-5. Next base: position 1,717 of record NZ_JAKGBF010000042.1, on the reverse strand, counting down.
CAGCACCACTAAAATGGTCTGTTAACACGTAACGCCATACTCGTAGGTTTTTTATGCTGTCTAAATTGTCTGGTTTGTTAGCATAAAAATGGCTTTCATCCATGTAGGACTGGCACACCCCTTTAACTTGTCGGTTCTTGCGCTCAGGTGGGTAGTAAAGCAAGCAATAACTAGGGTCTACTTGGTGTACATGGTTTGGCCCTAAGCTTCTTAACTGCTTATGTGGAGTTGCTTTGTCTAGCATCTGAATACTGGCATGGTAGCGAGCTAGTACACGGCTGATCTGGCTTGTACTTACGCTTTCGTAGCCATTGGCTGCCAAAATCGACTTTGCCACTGGCACATGCATGGTGCGTTTACCGTTAGCCCTAACTGATTGGTTAAGTAGCGACACCATGACTTCAATCGCTTCATCACTCATGCTGGTTGTGCCTGCATCACTGCGTTTGGCTTTGCCACTTTGCCAGCCAAGCTTTTTGAGTTTGCGATATAGCGCGTCTTTGCTTAGGCCCAGTGTTTCACATGCCTTTTCGCGGATTGTGCCTTTTTGGCCGTGGTCTGCGTTGTCTAGCTGCTCAGCCCAGTACTCTAGAGATAATGCGTTCATTCCATCACCTCTGTGCCTTCAAAGCCCATTTCAGCCAGCCACTCACCACTGGGGCGCGCGTCATCCAGATCACCATAGGTGCGGTGTATTTCATTCCACACATGCGCGAGTTGAGTTAGTAAAATTTTGCTGTCGGCGTAAAACGCGGATTTAGCGGCATCGTAGGTTTTATCGTCAATCTTTACCGTCTCAAGCTGCTCACTGAGTACCAACATTTGGTTAAACCCTTCACGCACTTGGTTTTGGGTTTTAGCCAGCGCTTCAAAAAAGCTTTTGGCTTCACCTTTCCACTTCTCAGCTGAAAACTTTTTGCTTTCTAAGTCGGTTTTAAGCTTGATGATTTCTTCTTCTTTTTTGGATGAAGAATCACGAGACACTTTGAGCATGCGCTCGGTTGCGTCCAGCTCTTGAGTGATTTTCTCTTTTTCCTTAGCGTGCTTGGCTTTGAGTTCGTCGATTAGCTCTTTTACGGCTTCTTTATCACCTGCTTCAACGGCATCTGATTCAATAACCAATGTTTGATCTTCTTCAGGTAATTGACGTAAAGCTCTTAAGTCCCGATAACCAAGCTGCATACGTTGTGACTGCTCGAAGAACTCTTCTCCGAATTGTTGAAGATTCACTAATCGGTCATCAATAGTGCGTCTTGCCACACCCAACTTGTGAGTACAGTACTCATCCCAAGTGGCGACAGTCGCCACTTTTCCACTTTCATCAGAATAGACTAGCCCTTTATATGCTTTGGTTTCCTTAGCTTTTTGGAGTAAGCGTAAACTGGCGACAGTCGCCAGTTTTTGTATAAAGTCAAAAGCCTGTATTTGACCTAACTCAACTAATACTTGCTCTTTTGAAGCAAGCAAGTCTTTCCCGTCAACTAGGGCTTTCTCAACCGTCGGTGTTATATCTTTCTCGCTCATAACTACCTCAAAATACTGTAGTTGTTGTACTCTTGCTGTAAGTTGCGCAGTACGTTTTTCATGTTATGGTCTACCGTGTTACTCAGCTGCACTGGCTTTTTATGTAAGCGCCAGCGCTTTTCATTCCCCGGTAGGCGCTCAGCCCAACCCGCTTGTGCCAAATTTGCCAATATGCGCGTTACATCTGCTGGAC
>NZ_JAKGBF010000041.1:0-3987 GCF_021530695.1 Pseudoalteromonas sp. OF5H-5 | reverse complement strand
CTGGGGTACTTAATAGAACCGACTGGTTAAAGTGGGCTAACGCCGTTTCGTTTTTGAAAAATGCCTGCTGAATAGGCAGCAATGGCATCTCTCCTATCACCGCCTCTTGTGCTATCGTGTATCCTTTACTCTGCTTTACACACCGCGCTAATGCCACGATGTGTTGATGACGAAACAGGTCTTTAACACTAAAATACAGGCCTTGCTCCGCTGCCCGTGAGACTAGCTGAATTGATAATATTGAGTCGCCACCTAGGGCAAAGAAGTTTGCCTCACAGCTCAGTGACGCTTGCGGTATCTTTAATAAACTCGACCATAATTGCTGCAATTGCGCTTCTGTTTTATTTTGTGGTCCTCGGTAATGTGCTGTCGTCCACTCCGGTTGTGGCAAAGCGCGTTTATCAACCTTACCATTGACTGTAAGTGGAAATTGCTCCAACACCACAAACTGGCTCGGCACCATATATTCTGGTAATTGTTCGGCGAGCGCTTCGCTCAAAATACGAGTAGCGCTATCCTCAGACATCTCACCAGATAGCATCACGTAAGCAATCAGGTATTTTTGACTTCCTTCCCCCCAACACAATACTGCGGCTTGCTTAACACCGAAAGATTCATTCAACAATTGCTCAATTTCAGCCAACTCAATACGATAGCCACGAATTTTTACCTGTTCATCGATCCGGCCTACGTAAACTAATTGGCCAGTATCAGATTGTCGTACAAGATCGCCTGTACGGTATAATTTCTCATGCTCATTCGTTACAAATGGGTTACTCACAAAACGTTCAGCATCTAGCTCTGGACGCTTGATATAACCTTGTGCCACACCTACCCCACCAATATATAACTCTCCAACCGCCCCCTCAGGCAGCAGTTGCTGCTGATCATCAAGAATATAAGTTGTAACATTATCAATAGCAGTGCCTATTGTTACAGACGTATCGGGATGGAGCTTAGCTACAGTGGCACAAATAGTGGCCTCTGAGGGACCGTAAGCGTTATACATTGGATAGTGCTTTGACCACTGCTGCGCCAGTGCGGTACTACAGGCTTCACCACCTACCAATAAAGCGCGAAAATGGTAGTTTTGATGACAAGGTAGATGCTGTAAGTATGCTGGGGTTATGAGTGCATGAGTGATACCTTGATCAACCAAGTAATCTGCCATTTGCTGAGGATGATATTTATCAGCTTCGCTACAGATACATAGCGATCCTCCGTTCGTCAACCCCCACATCCATTCTAGGGTAAAGGCATCAAAGCTAGTAGAAGCTAGTTGCAACACTTTACTACTGTTATCTACTTGGAATTGTCTCCCTAAGTATGCCGCAAAGTTGACAGCTCCTTTATGTGCTATTTTAACCCCTTTAGGTTTGCCACTGGTGCCAGACGTATACACTATATATGCACTTGCCACATCACTATTTAAAATAGGGCTTGGTGGATTGTCTTGGCTATAGTTTGTCAGCGAGGTGTCAGCCATAACACAGCTAAAAGTACCTCTGAGTTCCACAAGTCTTTTTTCAAGTTCACTACTGGTGAGTAATAATGATGCTTCAGAATCATTAAGGATGTAAGACACCCTGCCATCGGGGTAACTTGGATCAATAGTTAGGTAAGCACCTCCTGCTTTTAATACCGCAAGAACACTCACAAGCAGTAGTTCAGAACGTGGTAAACAAATAGCGACTGTTTGTTCTGGCGTAAGCTGATATTGTTCGATTAAATACCAAGCCATTGCATTTGCTCGCGCATTTAATTGCGCATAACTTAAACTTCTTCCTGCTGACGTAATAGCTAACGCTTCTGGCTGTCGTTCAACCTGTCGTTCGAACAATTCATGTAAACCGCAATTTGCAGCGGAGTAATTTGTATTACCTGCCGCCCTAGTGAGTAATCGAGTAAACTCTTGAGCATCTAGTATATTTAATTGCTTAATGGCAATATCTTGATCTTCATGATGAGCGGCTAACGTACTCAGTAAGTTACACAGATGTCGGTCTAGAGTAGTGATATGCTGGTGAGAAAATATTGCAGTGTCATAGGTCCAGTTGATTGTCACTTCATCTTTATTGATACAAATATTAATATCTAAATCGAACTTAGCTACTTTAACTTTTTGCTCTCGTCGCTCAACAATGAGAGCTTGATTTTGCGGTACAGGCTTCGATGAAAAGTCGTTTTGCGTTGCTAGTAAAATTTGAAATAACGGAGTATGTGAAGCAGAACGTTCACTTGCTAGTTTATCAACTAACTTTTCAAACGGCATATCCTGATGCTGCTGGGCTTCAAGGTGCACTTTCTTCACATGCTTAAAATAATCGCTCAGATCGTTGTAATTGGTATTTACTCTTAATACTAAAGTATTCACGAACAGACCAACAACCCCATTCAACTCGCCTTGTAGTCGGTTGGCAATCGGCATACCCATCACGATGTCATGGCTACCACTGTGACGCGATAAAACTAAGGCACACAAGGCATGAGACAGCATAAACGGCGTCAAGGCATAATGCTTTGCCAAGCGACAAAGCTTACTCGCTACTTCACTGCTGAGTCGACTTGACACTTGCTCTCCCACGTAGTTCTTATCCGCTGGACGTTTAAAGTCTAACGGTAAGCTATGGACTTGTGGCATTGCAGCTAACTGTTGCTGCCAATACTGCCAATGCGTATCTAGAGTATCAGGCGTTAGCTGTTTACTTTGCCAAAGAGCGTAGTCCGCATATTGTAGGGGTAAAGCTGTAAGTGGGTTTTGTTGGCCTTGAGTAAAAGCTTCATAGAGCGCCCAACATTCGCGGGTCAAAATATCCATCGACCAACCGTCAGTGGCGATATGCGGCATATTAATTATTAAAATGCTCTTATCGACTTGGCATAGCAGTAGACTCACTTTAAGCATTACATCATCTGCAAGGTTAAATGTGTACTTCTGCTGCTCTTCAAGCCTCTGAGTGATTTCCGTCTCTTGTTCTTCACTCTCTAAATGCGTCAAATCTACCTGTTCGATGTTAAAATTGACTGTGTGTGCCGCGTGAATGATTTGCAGCGCTTGCTCATTGACATGTGCTTGATATGTAGTTCTGAAAATTGCATGGCGCTCAATCAAAGCAACGAAAACACGTTGCAATGCTGAAATATCAACTGCACCACTTAACGTTAAAGCCCGAGTGATATTGTAGGCATATGTGCCACCTTGCAAAGCATCGATAAACCACAAACGCTGTTGTGCAAAAGTCAGTGGAGCACTGTCTAAATTATCTTGTGCCTTAATCTTCTCATATGTGTGCTTTGCTTGAATTTCCTGGTGGCTTTGCAACCACATACCAAACTGACGAATATTGGGATGTGAGAATAAATCACCCAAAGTTACTTCAATGTCGAAATGCCGCTTAATTAACGCACTAAGCTTCACCGCTAACAGAGAATTCCCCCCTAACCTAAAGAAGTCACCCGTTACACTTAACTCCTCTAGTGGTTGTCGCAGTACCTCTGCCCATATCTCTACCAGCGCTCGCTCTACACTATTCTCCGCCGCTTCATATTCCTGCCCTATCTCCCCAATCTCGCTCGGTAGCGCCCCCCTATCCAGCTTACCATTCGCCGTCAACGGCAAAGCATCTAGCAAACACCAACGACTCGGACACATATAACTGGCTAAACGCGCCGATAACGCACGCTCTAACTCCGCTATAAAAATGCCTTCATCTACTACCTCTCCTTCTGCAACAACATAACCCACCAACGTCGCATCCGCACCCTCTCCTTGCACCAACACCGCCGCCTGTTTCACCACTGCTTGCTGTGCCAAAACACTCCTTATCTCTCCAAGCTCTATACGATATCCCCGCAGCTTAACTTGCTCATCCTTCCTTCCCAAAAATACCAACGCTCCCGACTCCAAGCGCCGTACCCTGTCTCCTGTTCTATACAACCTCGTATCCGCCAACCAAGGAACATACACAAATGACGCCGCCGTCCTGT
>NZ_JAKGBF010000040.1:0-4251 GCF_021530695.1 Pseudoalteromonas sp. OF5H-5 | reverse complement strand
TTGCGGAGGTTGAGCTTTTAAGTGAGCGAGAGCGGTCTTATTTGCTCACGGAGTTGAATAGTACAGCTCAGGATGTTGAGGTGCCGAGCTGTTTATTGCATGAGTTGTTTGAGCGTCAAGCAAAGAGTCAACCGGATGCGGTGGCGGTGGAAACCGCCAATGAAAGTATCAGCTATGGTCAGCTCAACCAACGTGCGGAAGCTGTCAGCCAGCATTTGTGCGCAAATTCAATATACCAAGTTGGGGATACCGTAGGCGTATATGTTGGGCGTTCGACAGATATGATGGTGGCAATACTGGCCATTTTAAAAGCGGGAGGTACGTACTTACCTTTAGAGCCCAGCTACCCAATTTCTCGAACTGAGTACATGTTGCAAGATTCGGAGGCGACTTGTGTACTTACCGACTCACCCCTTGAGTCTGATCTTAAGCATTTAGCCTTGGAACGTATTTGTGTTGCAAATGCTGTACAGACAGTCGTGGGAGAGGGTTGTAGTCAAAGTAGAGGAAAGTTAAGCGATACAGCTTATATTATCTATACCTCAGGTACGACAGGCAATCCAAAAGGAGTGGCTATTGCGCATCAAAGTGTGACTGAACTTGCGGTAGCCTTGAAAAAACGCTTACCTACAGGTCGAAATGCTCGTGTATTGCAGTTTTCAACCCCCTGTTTTGACGCTTCTGTTTTGGAGTGGGTGTGGGCATTGACGCAGGGCGCAAGTCTTCACATTTGTGGCGAGCAGGAAAGAGCAAACCCAGATCTTATGGCACGCTATCTCGTGCAGCAGAAAATTACGCATACATTACTAACTCCATCTTATCTTGCTCATCTACCATTTCGAGAGGATTATAACTTTGCAGCCTTGGCTGTAGGTGGAGAGGCTTGTGATGAGGAGCTAGGCTGGCGTTGGGCATGTCATTATCCAGTTTTTAATCTCTACGGCCCAACCGAAATCACCGTGTGCGCCAGTATTGCTGAAATTTATGAGAACGAACAGATCACTATTGGGCGGGCAATGCCAAATACTGAGCTATATATCTTGGATCAATCACAGCAGCTTTGCCCTTTTGGTGTTGCAGGAGAGTTGTACATTGGTGGTAATGGTGTAGCCAAAGGTTACATCAATAGAGCAGAGCTTACTGCTGAAAGGTTTGTAACATTGCCTAACTTAGCCCCTTGTAAACGTCTTTACCGGACTGGAGATTTAGTGCGTTACCTTGAAAGTGGTGAGCTTGAATATTTAGGCCGAGCTGACGAACAAATAAAAATTCGAGGATATCGCATTGAGCCTAGAGAGGTTGAACGTCAATTAGCGCTATTAGAGCAAGTTAACAAAGCGGTGATCAAGATAGATAAAGATGGTCAAGGTCACAATCGAATGCTTGCTTATATAGAGCCGATAACAACGGTGGGCCCTGATTTTGTTAGCCACATTAAGTCGCAATTACGCACTAACTTACCTGCTTTTATGGTGCCAGCAGCCATCATTACAGTTGAGCAATGGCCGTTACTTCCAAGCGGTAAAGTTAATAAGGCAGCTCTGAGCTATGAAATTGATAACGTGGAATCTGCGGTTAAAGCTCCCCGTGATGAGATTGAGCAAGCGCTAGCTGGTATTTGGCAACGTCTTTTGAGTATTCCCTACGAACAAATTAGTGTTGATGCTCACTTTATGGAGCTTGGAGGGCATTCATTACTTCTGATCCAATTACTGGCTGAAATCAACGATTATTGGTCACTAGAATTAAGCTTAGCAGAGCTGATCGCTCATCCAGAGATCGCTACATTAGCTGAGAAAGTACGGCAACTTCTGACGATACGAGACCTTAACAGACAAGCCAGTTTAGCCACTGTGATAGAGGAAGGGACGTTGTAATTCGTCCCTCTTTCCCTAATGCAATGGGTTAAAGTTTGCCCAAATAATGATATTGTGTTAAATATTGGTTGTTTTAAATTAACATGTTAGTATCTAAGTGTTATTAAAGTTAATATTTTGTCCGGATTCCCCTTGTTGACAGAGTAGCCGCCAAAATAAGTGTGAAAACAGCTCATGTAGTGGAGGTTGTCTAAATTTTCTGCGCAGTCACACGTGCGTAAGACAGGCCTTATTTGATGCTCAATAATAAGAATGAAAGCCTATTAGGGAAAATAATCTATGAGTATCAGTCAGCTAGTTGCAAGTGCCACGTCTTCAGGTGTGTACCTATATACAGAAGGCGGGCAGCTGAAATATAAATTATCGGTTGCTTCATTTCCTGAAAATCTCAAGCAAGAAATACTGGCAAACAAACAAGAAATTATTCATTTTTTAACAAAGAATGAGATTAATCCTAAGTCAACTATATCTGCGCTGGCATCTCATGACGGTCATTTCCCTCTCTCTTTTGCTCAGCAGCGCCTGTGGTTTATCGATCGCTTTGAAGGGCAGAGTGCACAATACAACATACCTAAGGTGATTAAAGTCGCAGGTGATTTCTCGGTTGATATTGCAGAACGAGCCATTAAGAAATTGATTTGGCGACATAAAGTATTGCGAACCACTTACGGAGAGGTTGAAGGGGAACCCTTTCAGCAGATAAATCAAGAATTCAAATTTAAGATCAACCGCATTGATCTTTCTGCACTTGAGGCACAGTATCAACAACGTAAATTAGCTGAGTTGATCCGATATGATGCAGAAAAGAGTTTTGACTTGGCAACTGAGCTAATGCTACGGGTGAGTTATATTATAGCTGGCCCAGATAACCAAAATACTCTGTTATTTAATATGCATCACATCGCCTCTGACGGCTGGTCGATGAATATATTTGTACGTGAGTTTGTTGCTGAGTATCAAGCGCTGCAAATGGGACAAGAAACCAGACTTACTCCATTGGCTATCCAATATATTGACTTTGCTGTGTGGCAACGGCAGTGGCTAACAGAAAGTCGCTTAGCGGAGCAGTTACGTTACTGGCGACAGCAGTTATCAGGTGCTCCGTTATTGCATCGTTTACCTTTGGATTATCCTCGCCCAGAGCGCAAAGGTAATGAGGGAGCCAGAGTGTTCAGTCGCTATTCTACTGCGGCTATAGAGGCTTTTGCCATGCGCCATGGAATGACCCCCTTTATGGTTTTTCATGCAGCCCTGAGTATTGTACTTTGCCGTCACAGTAACCAATCAGAGTTTATTGTTGGGACTCCGTTTGCAAATAGACAAAACACAGCACTGGCACCGCTAATTGGCTTTTTTGTCAATACCCTAATTTTAAAGTCATCTATCAAACATGATACTGTCGCTGCATTTTTAACTCATATTCGTGATACCAATTTAGCCGCGCAAAGCTATCAAGACTTACCGTTTGAGCAGATTGTAGAGCATTGCCAAGTTGAGCGTAGCGTGCAGCATACTCCTATTTTCCAAGTGATGCTGAGTATGTTTCAGGGTGAGTCGTCAAGCAAGCCGAGCCTATCCCTTCAGGGAGTGGAGTTCGAGGAAGTCTTATCAGATAACATTACTACCAAGTATGACTTAGACATCAGCATTTCCCTGTCCGAATCTGGCTGCAAACTCACTTGGGTCTATGATACCGAGTTATTTAATGAAGAAACCATAACTCAATTTGATAGGCACTTCGGTAATGTTTTGGACAACCTTCTAACGCAACCTGTGGAGCAGCCCTTAGTAGAGTTGGAACTCTTAAGTGAGCGAGAGCGGTCTTATTTGCTCACGGAGTTGAATAGTACAGCTCAGGATGTTGAGGTGCCGAGCTGTTTATTGCATGAGTTGTTTGAGCGTCAAGTAAAGAGCCAACCGGATGCGGTGGCGGTAGAAACCGCCAATGAAAGTATCAGCTATGGTCAGCTCAACCAACGTGCAAACCAATTGGCACGACAACTACAGCATCAAGCAGTGCAGCTAGGAGATGCGGTAGGGATATTGCTAACGCGCTCGGTGAATATGGTTGTGGCAGTGTTGGCAGTATTAAAAGCTGGAGGACGCTATGTCCCACTGGACCCTAATTATCCCAAACAGCGACTGGAGTATATTGTTGCAGATACGCAGTTGCAGCATGTTATTTGTAACGAGCATACTCAAGGGCTATTGGATATCGCAGGTGTCACTCTGTGGCAGCTAGACGCAACTAAACTACAGCAGGACTTAGCACAACAGTGTAGAGACAACTTAGGCCGTCATCCGCAAGCTACGAGCGACCAGCCAAGTTACCTTATTTATACATCAGGCTCGACAGGTAAGCCAAAAGGGGTAG
>NZ_JAKGBF010000039.1:0-4467 GCF_021530695.1 Pseudoalteromonas sp. OF5H-5 | reverse complement strand
CTTGTATTTTGCTCTGGTTGGCGTTTTTTAGGCGCAACTTGGTCTTTGATAGTCATACTATTTGCTCCTAAATCAGGGTTTGTTGTGGGTCGTCGAGCCTTTCAGCTTCGAGCTTGTGATAGGCAAGATCTTGCATAAGTAAAACAATTTGGTCGGCTACGTGCTGGGCGTTACCGTTGCCTTCTTCTAGTTGCATCACCATGCCAATCACTTGGTTTGCAAACTGATTCAGGTGGTTAATGGTGGGCATGCTAGGTTTTTTACCTTTAGGCATATCAACAATAAGTTTGTCTAGACTATGCGCCATATATTGGAGTGGGTACTCTCTACCTGTTGCTGCCATGTATGGTATTAGCAAGCTTGCTGGCATATCGCCATTACCAAGATGTTTATAGAGCATGTCGTTACTAACCCCCGTTCTATCAGCGATGCGTGGCACGCTCATATTACGTGTTGCTTGTGCATGCTCTTTACAAAGTTGTAGGGACTCTTGAAGGCTACGAGCGACAACTCGATTCCATTGGCGGCGTTTTGTTTTAGTAGTCATAGCAACCTCCTTTTTGCAAGCGAGGTGCAGCAAATAGTCCATTCCAAAAAGAAAGAATTTTTGGAACTTCCAAATAGAGGATCTTACTGGCTAGAATTTGATCATCACGTAAACGGGAGATCAAACCATGCAAACCGACTTTATTACTTACCAGTTTAAAAATCTGCTTGAATGGCTGTGTATTGACGATAAACCTTGTGCCGCTGTGTACTGCGCGAGCGCTAAAGAACTGCGCCAACTCATTGTTGAACTTGGCAGCTATACGCATATTGAGCGCAGAGTGGTGGTTAATCGACTGTACCAACAACAAAACACGGCTTTGTTGGCGCTGATAGCATTGTGCTATGTACGGGCTAATTATGTGCATTGTGTGGCTCCTGTAAGTTCGGTAACTCAGTTATTAGTAAAGTGGTTACTTAGCCCTTACGAGGCCAAAAGCTGCTGAAGCTGGTTAACGCCTTGCTCTCTGTTAATCAGCCCTCTTGGTGGGCTTACTGTGACATTGGGGAAAACATCACAGGTCTCTTTACCTATGATCTTGGCAATAGCATTAGCGACCTTTTGAGACTTAGTGTGCCCACAAACGACACCTGAAACAGTTGCGAGGCTAACACCCAGTGCATCAGCAACCATAGAAAGCGAATAGCCTTCGTTTGCAATAGCTTGTTTAATTTCGGAGGATTTCATAGTACATTACCTTTTTGAGTAAACCTTTTACCTGAACTTTGGCGAGTGAAAATAAAAGGTTTGGTTAATTGTTAGGCTAAGTATAGGGTTCATATGTGAACCCTGTCAACATGAATTCCCATATATGAACCATAAATTAATTGAAGAACGAGAGAGACTAGGCCTCCAACAAAAGCAAGTCTATGATTCTATTCAAGTTGGTAAGTCCACCTATTACAGGTGGGAAAGTGGTACCCCAATACCTTCAGACAAGTTAACTGAACTAGCGAAGTTAGGATTTGATGTTGGCTATCTAGTAACAGGCAAACGTACTCAGATCCAGGAAGATGGAGTTGTTTGCTTTAGCAAGCAAAATATTCAAGAAGCTCTGACTGCGTTTTTATACAATACGGCTGAGTTAGGCTTGCTGACGAAGTCACCAGATGCGAAAGTTGAATCTTTGGTAAATATGGCAATGTTTAGTTTGTTTCGAGAGATTGGAGAGGTGTATCAGCCAGAGGTAATAGAATCAAAAAGTAGAAGCTCAAAGTAACCCTCTACTTTTTTTGGTGAACTCAATAAGGTTTGATGGTTTTGTATTTTTATAACTCGACTCACAAAGAATGTTGAAGGCATCAGCCTCATCTTTCCACTCAACCAACGCCATATATTTTGTAAATTGGTCGTTCATGCTGTCAATATCTCTTCTTTGTCTAAGTAGCACATAAGCTTTGGTTCCCAGTCTATCATCCTGAAAAGCATCACTGTTCACGTAGTCTTTTGGACCTCCTCGCAATTTAACAGAGGCCATCATAATTGTTATGCTCAATATTATTAAACCGGAAAAATATATAAGACTAAACATTTTGATTCCTTGGCTTGAGTTTATATTCCCATAGATAACCGACTAACGGTAAAGCGATCAACGAGCTTATCGCCAGATTCCCTGAATTAATTCCCAGTGTGTATAACGTGCTTAAATGGTGCGTGCCGAAAATTTCTAGCTCAAAGAATCGAGCTATTTGAAGGAAGCCCAACGCTGAATACGCAAACATAACACTCAGTGATGTGAAACCGATACAAGCTTTATGTCTAATATGAGCGTAGTAGATCACAAATATACACAAAACATCTAAAGTTGCCCAAGTACCGTACCAAAACACTAGATTGTCCCTCGATGCAGAGACAATCTCATTTAAATAGGGTTCAATCCTAAGGTTCAAGAATTGAGAAAGAACCCAGACTGCCGAAGCTATGTAATAAGAGCGAGAACCGATTTTCAAACAATACATCACCAATGGTGCAATTACTGAAATCAACCAAATCCATGTATTTATCTCATGTAGCTTGTTTAGGTAATCTGGGAACATGTTTACAACTCAACTTACTTCTTATTATCGCTTTTCAAACCTGCATAATATTGGACTTCTGGAGCTTCCACAGCTTTAGTCTTTGCACCAGGATCATTCCCGCTGCCATTACCACCAGTAATCAAAATCAACGTTCTTTTATTAAGAAGCTTGATAGTACTTTTGCTAGATTTTTTTATGTGCATTTTTAAAAACTCCTGTAGTTGGGAGCTATCAGCTTAACACTTTTTAAATGGATTTATTTTAAACTAGATTAAAAATGGGAACGGATGCCGTGGCTGTCCGTGCTACGTTACTACTGGTTACTCAATCCATTAACTCAACTATAACATTTGCCAAATGTTAGGCAAACAGTTTTGTGTTTATTTTCGGAATAATTTTACTCATTTGCGATAGAGCGCCCGTATTTAGCGTTATGATGCGATACTTTGGCAACGGACAATACCCAGATTTTCGGGTGATTTAATCAACTTTGATTTAACAAATGTGATTCGCCATTGTAAATTTCAGGAATTATTTGTATGTTTTATTAGTCAATTACATTTGATTCAACTAAAAGGACTTATTATGAAATACTACATCATCGCTCTGCTGTGCCTAGCGGGCGTATACCTCATGATCCCTACTAATGTTTCTGGTGATGCTTACATACTCACACAGTCTCGTAGCACCGTGCCGATGCCCTTAATTAAGGTAACAGCTTACGACTATGACGAATTTAATGAATTTCTCGCAAACCAGCGCCATTACGCCACAATCAACTGCGGCGTTGTTCCTACTCAAAGCGACTTAATGGATTTGCAAATAGCGATGGTAAGAAACCCGCATAAGCGCAAAGATTACAATAAGGCCAAAGACCTTGTTAATAAGTGTGCCTTGGAGACTTTGCTAATTGATAAAATACAGTTAACCCCAATTGCCTCAGCAATCACAGACAAAGAAGGAAAGTTCTCCATGTCTGTGGGTCGCAAAGATGTGGTGTTGCTTGCTAAAGGCTCTCGGGATGTTTTTGGCAACCTTGAAAAATATATTTGGATTAAACCTGTTAGCTTGGGCTTTGGGTTCAACTATACGGCCGACTTAGACAATACCGGTATTATTGAAGATCGGCATATCTCCACGGTTCACTTGTAATTTATTAACCCAGTTTAAAATACACTCACCAACACTATTGGCACTCTATCAGCACAGCCTGATGGAGATGCCAAATGATCACACCTCAACAACTCTTACATTACCGCCAACTACCCAATATTGCCGCTGCGTTGCGTGGCTACAGTGATGCGTTTTGCCGTAGCGTGTTAACCATTTTGTATTTAGAGGGCGGCTTGCGTGACGATGGCGGCCTAAACGATGTTGCGTCTGACCGTGGCGGCCTAACTAAATTTGGCATTAGCCAGCGCGCATATCCTCGACTCGATATCGCCAACCTCACCATTGACCATGCTATACGACTGTACTATCGCGACTATTGGGAGCCGATGCACTGCGATGAGTTAAACAGCGGCGTAGCACTCATGCTCTTGGATGGCTCCGTACAACATGGACTAAGCGGCATTACACGAATAGTACAACGCATTGCAGATGCTGAGGTGGATGGCGTATTTGGCTCACGTACACTCAAAAAATGTCAGTCAATTTTACCTAACCTGTTTATTAGCCAGCTGATCAGCCGCCGCGCCCGTAAATATGCGCGCATTTGCCTAGATGACAATAGCCAAATCCCTAACCTAAATGGTTGGATGAACCGCCTAAGCCACATTACCGAACGCTGTTATGCCGAGGTGTACCGTGGGGCGTAACTGGGAGTGGAGCTATAAACAAGGCCGCATAAAACGATTAAAGGCTGAGGTTGCCGCACACCAGAACGGCGAGCCATTTGAT
>NZ_JAKGBF010000038.1:0-5006 GCF_021530695.1 Pseudoalteromonas sp. OF5H-5 | reverse complement strand
AATACGCGTGTGTTCTTCACTTTTACATGTTCAAGTTCAATCGGTTGCGTCAAAATAGTCATGCGTTCTCTCCTTGTGGTTTTCCGTGTGCCAGTGCTTTTAGCTGCTCCATACTCATTAGCAGCACGGTTTTACCTGCATGCTTACCAATACAAATGCTTGTATTTTGCTCTGGTTGGCGTTTTTTAGGCGCAACTTGGTCTTTGATAGTCATACTATTTGCTCCTAAATCAGGGTTTGTTGTGGGTCGTCGAGCCTTTCAGCTTCGAGCTTGTGATAGGCAAGGTCCTGCATTAGCAGAACAATTTGGTCGGCTACGTGCTGGGCGTTACCGTTGCCTTCATCTAGTTGCATCACCATGCCAATTACTTGGTTTGCAAACTGATTCAGGTGGTTAATGGTGGGCATGCTAGGCTTTTTACCTTTGGGCATATCAACAATAAGTTTGTCTAGACTATGCGCCATATATTGGAGTGGGTACTCTCTACCCGTTGCTGCCATGTATGGTATTAGCAAGCTTGCTGGCATATCGCCATTACCAAGATGTTTATAGAGCATATCGTTACTAATCCCCGTTCTATCAGCGATGCGTGGTACGCTCATATTGCGTGTTGCTTGTGCATGCTCTTTACAAAGTTGTAGGGACTCTTGAAGGCTACGAGCGACGACTCTATTCCATTGGCGGCGTTTTGTTTTAGTAGTCATAGCAACCTCCATTTTGCAAGCTTGTGGTAGTAAATAGTCCATTCCAAAAAGAAAGAATTTTTGGAACTTCCAAATAGAGGATCTTACTGGCTAGAATTTGATCATCACGTAAACGGGAGATCAAACCATGCAAACCGACTTTGTTAAATACCAGTTTAATAACTTGCTTGAATGGCTGTGTATTGACGATAAACCTTGTGCCGCTGTGTACTGCGCGAGCGCTAAAGAACTGCGCCAACTTATTGTTGAACTTGGCAGCTATACGCATATTGAGCGCAGAGTGGTGGTTAATCGCTTGTACCAACAACAAAACACGGCTTTGTTGGCGCTGATAGCATTGTGCTATGTACGGGCTAATTATGTGCATTGTGTGGCTCCTGTAAGTTCGGTAACTCAGTTATTAGTAAAGTGGTTACTTAGCCCTTACGACGCCAAGAGTTGCTTAAGCTGCTCTACACTTTGTTTGCGGTCTTCTCCCTTTAATACGGTAGGGGCCTCGTAAAAATCCGTTTTAGGAAATACAACATTGAGGGGCTTATTGATGATTTTACAAATTGCAGCGGCAATACGGCGGGATTGAGTATGACCACAAACCACACCAGAAACAGTTGCTAGGTTCACGCCTAAAGCATCTGCAACCATTGATAGTGTATAGCCTTCGTGTGCGATGGCTTCTTTAATTTCCGTTGATTTCATAGTACTCTACCTTTTTGAATAAAACCCTTTCTAAAGTGTTTTGGCGAACGGTTAGCAAAGGGTTTGGTTAAATGTTGAGTTGATTATTGTGCAGATATCTGCACATGTCAATATATTTATGGCGGATATCTGCACATGATTGGAACTCGTCTAAAAGAAGAGCGTGAAAAATTGGGAATGAACCAAGAGAGCTTTGCCGCAATTGCAGGCGCAAAAAGACGAACTTTGGTTGACTGGGAGAAAGGCTCAACATCACCTACAGCGGTTCAACTAGCTGCATTTGCTGAGTTTGGAGTGGATATCCAGTACGTACTAACAGGTAATAAAAACCACGGAAATTATTCTGAAACTCAGATATTGGAAGGAATGACCTCATTTTTGTTTGATACAGCTGAGCTTGGTTGGGTTACCAAATCAAGGGAAACCCCTTTTAATACAGTATTGAACTTCGCTTTGTATTCGATAAAGAAGGCAGCTGGCGAGGATGTGGATTTTAAAGATATGCCTGAAATATCGGTAAAATCTAAAGAGGGTTAACTCTCTTTAGATTTTTAATTTGATAACGTTGTATTGAGAAACTTCTAATTCAACCTGTGCTTCATAGTCCCTGTAATAATCTTCAACTTCTTTCTTCCAGTCGAGCAATGCATTATACCTATGATCGTTATTTACCATTTTATTGATCATTGGTTTTTTTACTAAAATGTTGTGTGCCCTAATTTGAAAGTCACGCTGCACACGCTTTTCGATAAGCTTCCGAACGCGGTCTTCGGGCGTTGATTTATATTTAAAAAGCTGGCACACAAGGTACGTAATGAATACAAACAATATACATATGTATGAAACAGCGAACATTACGTGGTCCCCCTTTTAAGATTGAAAGATTCGATGGCTTTACAAACGATGGGAACTGCTAAAATTAAGCTATTGGCGAGGTTGCCTGTATTGACTCCCAGTGTATAAGCTTCTCCTAGCAAATAAGTCTGCCATACTACTCCATCAAGGTAAGTTAGTATTTGGAGAATAGCTAACATAGCTAAGCATATTGAGATACTAAAAGCTTCAAAATCAATCTTTATCTTTAGTGACTTATGGCAAAAGATGATTAAAGCAATACACAAAACATCAATTGTGGCCCAAGAACCAAACCAATAAAATAGGTTTCCAGGCTCAGTTGCGATGGCCCAGAGCTTTTCTTCAAATTGAAGATTAAACAATTGAGCTGTACACCAAACAGCAGCGACAATAAAGTATGACTGGCTACCCTTGCCCATAAACAACACAACAAACGGCAATGATATTGAAACTAACCATAACCAACTATTTAATTGGTTTAGTAGTTCAGAATAGCCAGCCAACATTATACTTCTCCCTAGTACTCGTTAAATCTGTGTTTCTAAAATACGTTAGAAACAATCACTGACTCGACGAATGCATTACTTTCTACAGTTTTCTTTTTTGGGTATTCAATCGGGTTATTACCACTCCCATTGCCACCTACAACCTTTGCTAAGTCAGCTGATGATAGTGATTTTTGTGTGTTTTTTTGGTTCTTCATGGTTTTGCTCCTTTGAAATAGAGCACACAGCATAGCAGCAAAAATAAGAAATAATCTTTAACTTAGATTAAAAATGGGAACGGATGCCGTGGCTGTCCGTGCTACGTTACTACTGGTCACTCAATCCATTAACTCAACTATAACATTTGCCAAATGTTAGGCAAACAGTTTTGTGTTTATTTTCGGAATAATTTTACTCTTTTGCGACAGAGCGCCCGAATCTAAAGCTATGAAGTGATAGCTATACAAAATCAAGCGTTAGTTAAGGTGAAAATAAGATGATACTTTGTGTTAACAGGACAATTTTATCCCCTCATTGATTAAGCATTCTGATACATTCTTAATTGTAAATTTTTAACATATAATTCTGCAAAACACGCCTCCTGCTGACGTGATTCACAAAGACACCTAACATTTTAGAGGATAATGCATGGCCAAACCGGACTACTCCTTTTTGAAGGATGAAATAGAAAACAATAGCAACCTAAAGACAACTGGAAAGTTTTTAACCTATGTATCTTTACTCACTATAGCAATTTTGATGTCAGGCGCGACAATCAAAGAAGCAAACACCTTTCTATTTAAGATTACTTTCACACACCCTGATGCTCTCTTCCAATTATTGCTCCTGTGTCTTGCTTTCCTATTAATTAAGTACCATAGCGTCGCCAATGAATATCATAGTAGGGCAATAGAGGTGTGGGCGGAAAATGCAAAGACTATTAAGTATCTGTTTGATATAGAACCAGATAGAACGGCTTGTGGTTTTGTGACAAACCTACATAACAAAACAAGGTGGGAAGATGATGAAATACCTGAAAATACGACTGGGGCGGTAGGCTGGCAGTTAAAGCCGTGCCTGCTTATTAACGCTAAAATAGAGTTTAAATATATGGAACAGATCTGTATTGATGGTGAAGCTTTCTACGAGCAGCAAACAGACCTAGAGTCAATATGGGATCGCAGACAATTTCAGAAATCACTGCGAGTACAGCTGATAGTATTAAAACTATTCATTAAAAGCTTTACCAAGTCACCTATTGGACTCAGTATTTATCAACCCTACTGGGTAGCTTTTATAGCTTCGCTTCTTGCTGTAATTAAATTTATTAACCCAGTTTAAAATACACTCACCAACGCTATTGGCACTCTATCAGCACAGCCTGATGGAGATGCCAAATGATCACACCTCAACAACTCGAACATTACCGCCAACTACCCAAGATTGCAGCTGCGTTACGCGGCTACAGCGACGCGTTTTGCCGTAGCGTGTTAACCATTTTGTATTTAGAGGGCGGCCTGCGTGACGATGGTGGCCTAAATGATGTTGCGTCTGACCGTGGCGGCCTAACTAAATTTGGCATTAGCCAGCGCGCATACCCCCGACTCGATATCGCCAACCTCACCATTGACCATGCCATACGACTGTACTACCGCGACTATTGGGAGCCGATGCACTGCGATGAGTTTAACAGCGGCGTAGCACTCATGCTGTTTGACGGCGCAGTACAGCACGGCATAAACAGTATGACCCGCGTCGTGCAACGCATAGTAAAAGCAACCATCGACGGCCTATTTGGCGCTCGCACGCTCAAACAATGTCATGGTTATTTGCCCAACCTATTTATTAGCCAGCTGATCAGCCGCCGCGCCCGTAAATATGCGCGCATTTGCCTAGATGACAATAGCCAAATCCCTAACCTAAATGGCTGGATGAACCGCCTGAGTCACATTACCGAACGCTGTTATGCCGAGGTGTACCGTGGGGCGTAACTGGGAGTGGAGCTATAAACAAGGCCGCATAAAACGATTAAAGGCTGAGGTTGCCGCACACCAGAACGGCGAGCCATTTGATGCCAACCAAATACCGCTGCACAGCTACGACGGTACGATGCAAAGCAAGTTTGCCAAGGGCTGGAGGTCTGTTTGTGAGACAGATATCCAGTGCCGACTAAACGGCCATAACACCTATCAACAAGTGCGACAGCGCCTTGCTGAGACATTTGGAGAGCGCCATGAGTGATTGGGTAGGACTAGGCACAGTGGT
>NZ_JAKGBF010000037.1:0-5411 GCF_021530695.1 Pseudoalteromonas sp. OF5H-5 | reverse complement strand
GAAGAGGCAGGAGAGTCACAGTTACAGGCTTACGTCCGAACAGAAGAAGCGACGGGTTTGGCACAGCAGCTACGTGAGTATCTACGGGCATTACTACCAGAGTACATGCTGCCAAGTCGCTACATTGGGGTATCACAGTGGCCGCTATCCCCGAACGGTAAAATTGACAAAAATGCGCTAAAACAATTGCATAGTAACACTGAGCTCGAGGCCTTTATAGCACCAAGAAATGCCACAGAGGAGCAGTTATTACTCATTTGGCAGCGATTGCTCAAAAACGACGCGATTGGTATTAATGACCACTTTTTTACCGTAGGAGGGGATTCAATTATAGCAATTCAATTGGTTGCTATGGCTCGGGAAGTGGGACTCCATATAACTTTAAAAGAAGTTATGCAGTTACCTACGGTTGCTGATCAGGCATTGGTGGTTAAAGCAAGTAAAGAAGTGAGTGCTGAACAATCTCCCCTAAGCGGAGAATTTAGGCCTTTACCTATTCAATTGAGATTCTTACAACGCTCAAAAGGGGCGGCTGTACATCATTATAATCAGTCTATCTTATTGCAAGTGCCAATTGAGTTATCGCAAGATTTTCTAAGGCAAGCAGTTTCATGTTTACTTGATAGGCATGACGCGTTGAGATTACGGTTTACTCACAAATCAACAGGGTGGATGGGCGAGTTTATTGCGCTTGAACAAATTGATATTAATCGGGTTGTACAGAATGTTTTCGTTGCTGATTGGTCGGCTGAGGCCGTAACTGAAATTGCTGCTGCAGCACAGTCTGGGTTTAATATTTCAAAAGGTGAGTTATTTAAAGCAGTCTTAATCTCAGGTAAAAGTGAAGCTCGGTTGTTACTTGTAGCGCATCACCTAGTCGTAGATGGTGTTTCTTGGCGAATTTTGGTACAAGATTTACAGCGTCTTTGGTGTCAGCATCAACGCCAAGAGATACCTCGGTTACCAGCAAAAACCTCATCTATAAGGCAGTGGAGTGATACCTTAGCGCTTCATTACGACGATTTCCAAGCGCAACAAGTCTTTTGGCTTGCCCAATTAGCCGCTGAAAATACCATGATGCCTTTATCTGAGAGTGAAATAGAGCCCTGTTTACGCAGTGAAAGTGAAATCGTTAAGCTACAGCTTACCCACTCAGTAACTCGTCAACTCCTAGGAAGTGCAAACCAAGCTTATCGCACGCAAGTAGAGGATTTATTGTTAAGTGGGCTGTATTTAGCGCTACAGCAAACATTTGCGGTATCGCAAGTCGCAGTTGCACTGGAAAGCCATGGTCGGGATCCTATCTCTGATGATGTGGATCTCAGTGAAACAGTAGGTTGGTTTACTTCACTTTATCCACTATTACTTAGTTCAGAGGGCACAGGGCTTACAGAAGTAATTATTGCTGTAAAAGAACGGCGTAGGGTTATTTCTGAGTCGAACGTTGGCTTTGGAACACTAAAATACTACTCCCAAACTTCTGAGTGTTCGCATTTTGAACAAGCGGATCCTTTTGTGCTATTTAACTATCTTGGACAAATTGAGATAAATGCAGAGCACGAGCATGGGGATTTTTCTCTCGCTGATGAAAGTATGGGGTCAAATCTACACGAGCAAGCTTTGCGGGAGTTTGCTATTGCGATCAATGGTCAAGTGAGTGAAGGCTTACTGCATTTGATGATTGACTATAGTGTTGCGCAGTTTAGTCCAGAGACTATGGTTGCTCTTAAAAATAATTTAGCTATGGCGTTGCAGGATATTGCTAATCACTGTGAAGGCCGAATGCCGATGTTAACAACCTCTGATGTCCCTCATGTCGAATTACAACAATCTCAGCTTAATGAATGGCAGAAACGCTTTGGTACACTCATTAATATCTTTCCTGCAACACCATTACAGCATGGAATATTCTTTCAAAGTCAAATTGATAAAAAAGCCTACTTAACCCAAGTTGTAAATCAAATCAGTGGCGAATTGAACATCAAGGCGATGGAGCTAGCATGGCAATATGTGACTAATCGGCATGAAATATTGCGAAGCGGCTTTGCTATAGAAAAAAGTAGCCTTTATCGCTTTGTGCTTGCACCAGATATTAAAGTTCCTGTGCGCTTTTTAGATTGGAGCGACTTGAGTGATGAGCAGCGCCACAGCGCATTTATCACGTTGCGTGAGCAAGACCGAGAAATGGCAATGCCACTCAATGAAGCGCCTTTGCATAGAGTTACTATCGTGCGCTATGGCTCCATGCAGCATCAATTACTTTGGACACATCATCACCTAATTTTAGATGGTTGGTGTCTGCAAACCGTTTACCAAGAACTATTGCAAAGCTATTTGTCTTTTGCTAAATCGCAACCCTTATCGTTACCGAAACCGATCCCACTGGATGGTTACTATGATTGGTTGCAGAGTAAAGATAAGCAAAGTGCTCTTGACTATTGGCATACTTACTTGCATGACTTTGACTCGCCCACCGCATTGTTAGAAAGCCAAAATTTAGACGTTCAATCAGGCTATGTTGAGCGACAATGGCAAATAAGTACGAGTCTGTCGCAAAAGCTACGAGTACTTGCCAGTGAAGCCAAGGTGACTCTCAATGCTGTCATACAGTGGGCTTGGGGATACTTGTTACAGCGTTACAGTGGCGATCAAAAAGTATTGTTTGGTACTGTAATTTCAGGTCGGCCATCTGAGGTACAAAACATTGAAAAGATGGTTGGGTTATTCATAAACACCATACCTGTAAAAGTTGATTTTGTTCCATCAACGGATCTTAAAGCTCAGCTTAAGCAGTTACATGAAAGCCAGTTGCAAAGTCAAGAACACGGCTTTTTAACTTTGCCAGAGATCCAGCAACAAACAGCGATTGCCGCAGAGGTTGAGTTGTTCGATAGTATCGTAGTGTTTGAGAATTATCCTACTGAGAGCAATAGCAGTGTAGCGAATAATACCAGCGATGTTGTTATCAATAGTAGTGAGACGGCAGAGTATAGTGCTGTGCCGTTGACTTTTATTGTGAATGATAATGAACACTTACAGCTTACATTGGGATATCGTAAAGAGCGTTTCAGCGATAACACCATAGCGCAAATGCAACATCATCTTGATGCCATCTTTTCTCAGCTTGCGGATGGTCGAGGTGTGGGTGAAATTTCACTGTTATCGACGTCTGAGCAACATTTACTGGCGCAGCAACATGATACTTTCTGTTCCCACAATTTAGCTTTACTACCGCATCAATATGTTGACCACTTTGCACAGGTAACACCTAACAGCATCGCCGTTCTTGATACTCAAGAAACGTTGACATATCAGCAGTTAAATCAGGCAGCGAACCGATTGGCTCGTTTGCTACAGGCTCAGGGAGTAATGCAAGAATCCTTCGTGGCTTTGTATCTTGAACGTCACTGTAGCATGGTTATTGCAATTTTGGCGGTGTTAAAGGCGGGTGGCGCTTATGTACCTATTGACCCGAGTATGCCGGACGCGCGCAGTAGTGCAATCTTAGACCAGCTGGGTGATGTACAAGTATTGACCCAACAGCACTTAGCGGAAGCTGAGTGTTTGCAATCACATCAAGTGACTGTGATCGATAGCGAAGCGACGCTAGATACTCTCTTCCAGTATAGAGCAACGACTCCTAGTACCTTTGAATTAAGCTCGACAAATCTTGCGTATATGATTTTTACGTCAGGTACAACAGGACAACCAAAAGGGGTGATGGTTGAGCATCAAGCCTTGTTGAATCGTGTACTGTGGATGCAAAAGCAATATGGACTGAAAGCCAGTGATAAAGTGCTGCAAAAGACGCCTTATGGTTTTGATGTTTCGGTCTGGGAGTTTGTTTGGCCTTGGACCGTTGGCGCAAGTATTGTTCTAGCTAAACCCGAGGGTCACAAAGAGCCTAAGTATCTAGCAGAGTTGATACAGCGACAAGGCATTACTCATTGTCACTTCGTACCTTCAATGCTGCAAGCATTTATGCAGCATGCAGAGTTATCGCAATGCCAAACACTGAAACAGGTATTTTGTAGCGGTGAGGCATTAACGCGCGATCACCGAGAACAGTTTATACGAGCGTCATCCGCTCAGTTACATAACTTATATGGCCCGACAGAAGCAGCAATAGATGTAAGTTATTGGGATTGTAGTAAAACCACCTCGGCCCCGAGTGTTCCCATTGGTTATGCTATTGATAACATTAACTGTGTAGTAGTGAGTCCGGATTTTGCTGAGCAGCCTATCGGTATTCCAGGAGAGTTACTCATATCTGGGATTGGCTTGGCTCGAGGTTACTTTCAGCAGGAACAGCTCACTGCGGAGAAATTTATTACGGTGAGCTTAGCAAACCGTTCTCAGCAGAGATATTATCGCACGGGCGATTTGGTCCGTCGTTTAGAATGTGGAGCTCTGGAGTTCCTTGGTCGTTTAGATCATCAAGTTAAAATCCGTGGTTTGCGTGTAGAGCTAGGAGAGATCCAAGCTGCGATTGCAGGCTGTGATGAAGTGGAAGAAGCATTTGTCAGTGTGCAGGAGTTACAAGCTGGTGAACAGCTTATCGCATTCTGTGTTACATCATTGGACAGTGCTGAACTTTCAGCTGTGATACCTAAGTTGCTGGCATCTACCTTACCGAACTACATGATACCTGCAACCTATATCGCATTGACTGAATTACCAGTCACTGTTAACGGCAAACTTGACCGTAAAGCACTATACAGCATGGTGACGGCCCAGCCTCAGATTGAATATGTTCCAGCACATACGGCAACAGAAGTTGCTCTAGAGGAAGTCTGGCGAGAGTGTTTAGGTATCACAGAACCCCTCAGTACCGTGCAGTCTTTCTTTGCTCTAGGCGGAAATTCGCTTCATGCCATGAGTATCCTCGATCGTGTCCAATCGCACTGGGATTACCCTTTTGAAATTGCAGACCTGTTTGCCTTCCAAACAATCAAAGAATTAGCACAGTTTATTGATGCAACACAGTCCCAGTATAGCTCAGAACAGCAGGAGCTAGAGGCGGATAGTGAGGCCTTTGAAGAAATGGAGTTTTAACCCAATGATTGATTTGCTTAATCAACTACAACAAAAAAATATTCAGCTATCTTCTGACTCCGGTACTTTAAAGGTGAAAGCACCAAAAGGTGCCATGACTGCTGAGTTAGCAGAGCAAGTAAAAACGCACAAAGAACAGTTATTGCACTTTCTTGAGAGAAAGCAGCAAGGGAGGTCAGTGGCGAGTATCCCCTTGTGTGCCATAGATCGTAGTGGTGCGATCCCAGCATCATTTTCACAACAACGGCTGTGGTTAATCGATAAGCTAGAAGGCAGTCAACATTATAATGTTGCAGCAGCACTGGCCTGTGATGGGGTACTGGATATTGCAGCCATAGAAGCCAGTCTAACTCAAA
>NZ_JAKGBF010000036.1:0-5884 GCF_021530695.1 Pseudoalteromonas sp. OF5H-5 | reverse complement strand
CATGCGCGCAGCGCATTTGATCTTGTAAAACTTTACCCCGCCGTTGCAACTGATGACGCAACTAAGCTTTCAGATGCACACGTATTCATAGCTGACCAACCAGACGACCCGCTGGTCAGCACGCTACTGGTTGAGTCTCCAGATTTACGAGACGATTCGTTGCTCGATGATATGTTGGCGTTAATGACTGCCAGCACGACTAAGTACCACGGGCTAAGTCATTTAACATCGCCATATCAAAGCGGCGAGCTACACCTAAGAGTGCGGGACTTGCAGCGCTCCTTAGCGCCAAGTGTTACCCGCACTCAGTCTAAACAAGGACTGAGACCACAGCTGGACAGCGATAGCGATGTAACGGGCTATCGATACAAAAAGATTGAGTCATTTGGTAATTTAAGTGAGTTCAGTGTGGATATTCCAGACTTATTGCTTGATTACACGAGAGTTGTTGTGCGCGAGCATTCGTGGTTTTCTCTTTGGAAGCAGCACACCATCAACGGCACGGTGGTATCAGGGGAAGCGTACGAAGGAAGATATTTGCCTAGCGGTTACTTTCTTTGGATCTACTACTTATCAAAGCTGGATTTTAGGTTTCATTCTTTTGGCTCAAGTCAAAACATCACATTAGGCGCGACAGAAACCATTGTTAAAGGGACGGTTAAGCTAAAAAAATCCGGTTCTAGCCAAGTGATCACAGATGATGGCGCTGGTCGCTTTATCCATTCTGGCTACATTATCGCGACGATTGATTATGATACAGGCGTAATTACAGAGTTAGAGCCAATCGATTTTAGCGGGACGGTAAGCGAAGAGCTGGGCGCGTTAATTCAGGTAAAGCCACTTTCACTGCGAGAAATCGAATTTGCGTTACCGTCTCAATCATTTGCTCGCAATAGTATTTATATTCGCGCAACGTCTGAGGCTGGCACTGAATATAGTGCATCTAGCGATGACAACGGCAACATCACAGGTACTAATATATCTGGCTCAGTAAGTAGCAATGGTACGGTTTCACTGGTGTTTGCAGTAGATATGGTGCAGGAATCTATTACCTATGATTATGATGAACTCACCATTATCAATGTACCTAGCCCACCAGGTGGCATTGACCGCAGCAAACTACCTGAAGGCGGCTATGTGCCGATATTTCACGAGTTTAATCTTGTGTGCGTGCAAGAGCGTAACCGGACCCAACACGCAACACTGAGCAATGGCCAAGAGTTAACGGTAACCGTTGACGCTAACTGGGTAGATATTGTTGATAATGAGGGGCTATCGCTCTATAGCGCCAATGATGACAATTACAGCTATGACAAGGCCACAGGCAAAGTCACAATCAAGGAAGGTATTAGCAACTTTTCCGGTCCGTTCATCATAACAGTAGTGCTCAGTGAGCTGGTTTTGGTGGATGCAATCGACGGCGATACGCTCAAAATACTCTCGCCACTGAAAAGAACATATGACGTTGGCGCAACCGTTTCTAGCGCCTATGTGCTCGGCGACTTACAAGCGCTGACCAAAGATGAACGGACACTCTCAGCTTGGCAAAACAACTTTGGTGATTTTGGCTCTCCCGCATCGAGCGCAATCAACACCACACAATATCCAATCGAGCTTAGTAATCTTGGCACCATTGCCCAGCGCTGGGCCATTGTATTTACCAGCACTACTGCGTTTTATGTTGTGGGCGAGCATGTAGGCACTATTTATAACGGCGACATTACCAGCGACTGCACGCCCATTAATGCCAATGCAGGCTCACCATTTTTTGTTCTACGCAAAGAGGCGTTAGGGTCTGGATTGAATCCAGGCGAAGCGTTTTTATTTGAAACTACCACAGCAAGTAAGCCAATTATGGTCACGCGCTCGGTAAGCCCCGGGCATACCGAAATTAAATACGACAAATCCACGCTTGGATTTAGAGGGAGTAAAGACTAATGCCAACACCAGTAACTGTATATAGATGGGATGACGAAGGTGCACCGCAGCTAATACAAGGCTCACCTGTGGAATGGTTCAACTTATTTAAAAAATGCCTCGTTGAGGGATATGGACAAAAACCCGCAGCAGGATGGCTGTTAGTTGAAGAGCAAGCGAACCCACCGTGCCTGACATTTCAAAATGACCCAGCAAAAGGAGCCAGTGGTGGCTATATAGTATTAAAAGCCGCTGGAACTAGCAACGCAGAAATAATCACCGCGCAAGGATGCTTAGATTACGTATCATTTGACCAACACTCCCGCAATGGTGCCAAATTTAGGTTTGGCATATCGTCAACAAATGAGCAGTATGCGCGCAAAAACTGGATACTCGTAGCATCGACTCATGGGTTCTATTTTTTCTCATTTGCAAACTATCAAATGTCAGTTAATTTTTTCAACCGTGGCAGTCACAATTTGTTTTATGTGGGTGATTATTTCAACCATATACCCAATGACCCAACGAGGTTTTTTACTATTTCAGGAAATTACCGTGAGTCTGGGAGTTTAAATTACAATGAGAACGCCAGTCAGCAACTACATTTAGGCGCGTACGGTACAAGCATTGTCTATCCACTTGATGGTTCACCAGACAGCCAGAATTCATATTTTAGCTCTATTTTTGGCAGCTCTTATAGCAGGGGGTATATGTACGTCGATGCTACACCAGAAATAAGTATGATGAGCCCACTCGTTATTGTGACAGGAGACCGAAAATCAAACACAAACGATAGCATTAGACCCACTCATAGAGGCCTACTTCCAGGACTATTCGTCTCGCTGGAATATGGCTATGGGCGCGAAAACATGCCATTTTTGAAATCAATCGGGAACACAAACTACCTCGCAATACCGCACCATGAAGACAACTCAGGCACCGCACTGTGGTTAAATTTGGAGAGTTGGTAATGCAGTTAATCCAGTTAAAGACCTTTGAGCGTACGGCAGCACTCGACGTGGGATTGTTACGTGTAGACTATGATGCTAGTGCCACTCGCATGTTATTGCTGAATCGAAATACGGGAGAGCAGATATTACACGCCAGACCACGCACCAATGTATTTCTCCCATCGCACTATGCTGCCGACCATAATATCGCCGTTGTAATATTCGACGATACAGAAACGTACAATGCTGCGATTGTAGATTATGTTCAGGCTGAAATCGTTAATTTAGTGGCATTACCAGAGACGTTGAATGGTACAGCTCAGATTTAAGTATCCATGCTCTAAACAAACATCCCCCGTCCTGATATTTTTCAATTCAGGGCCGGAGCCAGAAGATAAAGAGGTGGCAATTTTTTGCGACATCGCTTACTCAAATAACGACAATTATGCCGTGCTGGTTGCATTGCAATACACCAATGCACTCTCATTAGACACAATTTATCAAATGAGCTGGGCGAACGCAGTTGCACTTCACAGAGAGACTTCCTTATTTTGGCATGCAAACCAAACTGCTATTGAGCAGCAAGTAAATACAGGTTGGAAAAGCAATATGTCGGTTATCACAAAGGAAAGTGAATTTAGATGGAGTAAAGGACAAGCAAAGTACGTTGAGACAACCCAAGTCTGGAGAGAGGCTTCGCAACATGAAACCGCACTTTGCATCTATTACGGGCCGAGTGAGCGCGCATATATTTGCTACCGAGTAAATCATCCTCGTAAAGGTAAGGTTATCGTGCGATTTGATAACGCGTTGAATGCCAGCCCCCAGATAGGCAAAGTTAAACTCAAATTGTCACCGTTTGAAAAGGTTTGCTACTGGGGATTACCTGGTGGGCCAGTTCGCTCAGATGATGACATTCCCCCCATTGATTCAAAAATCCCAATTGAGCCACAGATACAGAGATATTACATCATGCAACCATCAATCAGCTGTAATCGACTAAGTGATGATTTAAAAATTCTAATTAACAACATCACCTGCACATGGCAACGTGGCCAGTTTGCTGCAACGGGCAACATCAAGTTTTGCAGCAGAATAGATATGGAGCGTGCGATTGGCCAACAGTTAAAGCTGGTCATTAACGGCTATGAGTTCATCGTGATTTGTGAGCAACCCAGTACAAGCAATCGGTTTTCAAATAATAGTTACAGCGCGTCGATACGTTCTCGATTCGCAGAACTTGCTGCACCGTATCAGCGGGAGCGTAATTACGTAAACACCGTAGACAAGACGCTCGCAGGTATCATGACCGACATACTCGAAAACACTGGCTGGACGTTAGACAACAAAATGATTGATTACCCAATCCCTGAAGGGGCGTTTTCGTATCGAGGATTGACGCCAGCGGCTGCACTATTAAAAGTAGCTAGCAGTATTGGCGCGATATTGGACATTAACGATACAACTAAAACTGTCTCAGTTGTGCCTGAGTGGCCAGTTAATCCGTGGAGTACGGAGCAAGCAACGCCAGATGTCATTCTCAATGATGCTCTAATACTAGAGCACAATACACGAGACACCATTCAGCCTGAGCACAACGTTGTTTTTGTGAGAGGTGAGCAGCAAGGCGTAGCATGTAAAATCAAGCGCCAAGGCACTCCCGCAACTGATTATGCCCGCGACATTGTGGATAATCTAATTACCGACGTACAAGCCGCGCGCCAACGTGGTACATGTGAACTAGCAAGAAGTGGCAATAAACGAACCGCAACCATTCGCACCAAGCTCAAAGCTGACCTACCACCAATCAGACCAGGCATGCTGCTGGGCGTTCGGTTCGCGGATGAACTATACAAAGCAACCGTGGACTCACTGGCCATCTCCGCCAGTATCAGTAACCAAGGCGCGATTATGGTAAATCAAACTATTCAGGTGATACGCAATGTCTAACAACACACTAAACAGGCTCGGTTCAGTACTCTCCGGCACACAGCGCAGTATAGTAAAAGTGTTAACTGTGAATAATGATGGTACGACTACAGTAGAGCACAGCGACGGGACAACCAGCCGCGTACTGGGTGATAGTGTTCAGTCAGGTTCAGTGTATATAGAGAATGATCGCATTACAGGACAAGCACCGGACTTGCCGTATAGTGAGGTTGAGGTGTGATGTACTTCAGAGTATCAACTCGAAATTTTGATTGCTACCTCCTTTACATAGTGTGACAGATGGTAGATTTATGGGGTACTCTAACTGGTAAATAGCTTATATTTTATAAGGTTATGTATATAAAAAGGACTCCATATGATTAACTACATGTTTGAAAATTTTGAACGGACTGAGTTTTCAGATGAAATATATTCCATATTCGGTAGGGCATTAACAATAGCAACTAGGTTTGAATCATCCTGTAAAGCCTTGGCAAACTCAGAGCAGTTCAGGTTTTTAGCAACTGCAAAACGTTACATAAGTGATGATGAGTTTCATCATAGACTTAAAAACATTTCCAAAAAGCATAAGAATTTACATAGAGCCATAGTGTCTTTGGGATATGAACAAGATATCAATAACATTCTTTCTGAAGCTCGAGAGGCACGTAATAAGTTGATACATACAGCAACCCTTGATGCATCCGATGGGTTTGACTTTTTGAGTGATCAAGCAATAAACAACCAACTCAAAGATATTGAAGAAATGGTTATTAAAATTATCAAGGGAGACACTATCGCATCGATACTTTTGTCGATTCTGAACAAAAAGCCGATACCGATAAATCAATTAGGCCATAACTATGAAAGAAAATACCTAAATTGGGTGATGCAGCGATTCGAATCATAGCAATCAGATAAAGTTACTCTCCAGGCCAAAGCGTAAGTAGCTTGAAATGTAGCATAGAGTAATGAGGCAATAGTGCGAGCTTGTAAGTTCAAATATTGAAAAGTAGTTTAAATATTTTAAAAGCTTATTTTTCGCAGTTTTCGCGCAATTTGCGTTAAGTTTTCGCGCGCGGCATCAG
>NZ_JAKGBF010000035.1:0-9224 GCF_021530695.1 Pseudoalteromonas sp. OF5H-5 | reverse complement strand
TTTTGAGATGTTAGCTACAAATAAAATATCTACTGTGCGGAAGTGGCGGAATTGGTAGACGCGCTGGATTTAGGTTCCAGTATCTTCGGATGTGAGAGTTCAAGTCTCTCTTTCCGCACCATGTTCTCGATTGGAACTAAAACAATCAAATTTTCGTTGGAGTATCGCCTCGACATGAAGTGGAAGCGGTAAGGCAGAGAAGAGAGAGGTTTTGATCCCTCACTCATCCACCCCCAGAATCAAATCCTGGGTTCAGCAATTTAAGTTAGATTTGAGTTTTCGTTGGAGTATCGCCAAGCGGTAAGGCAGCGGGTTTTGATCCCGCCATTCCCAGGTTCAAATCCTGGTACTCCAGCCATCTCTTTTTGAGATGTTAGCTACAAATAAAATATCTACTGTGCGGAAGTGGCGGAATTGGTAGACGCGCTGGATTTAGGTTCCAGTATCTTCGGATGTGAGAGTTCAAGTCTCTCTTTCCGCACCATGTTCTTTTAAATCAGAACTCAAAAAGATTTTATTTCGTTGGAGTATCGCCAAGCGGTAAGGCAGCGGGTTTTGATCCCGCCATTCCCAGGTTCAAATCCTGGTACTCCAGCCAATGGCTATGTAGCTCAGCTGGTTAGAGCACATCACTCATAATGATGGGGTCCCCTGTTCAAATCAGGGCATAGCCACCATTTACAAATGCGGAAGTGGCGGAATTGGTAGACGCGCTGGATTTAGGTTCCAGTATCTTCGGATGTGAGAGTTCAAGTCTCTCTTTCCGCACCATGTTCTTTCAAGTAGAACTCAAACGCTTGAACTTACCTCTATTGCTGGGTATTGCCTCGACACGAAGTGGAAGCGGTAAGGTAGCCTAACTCAAATCTGGGCTAAATAAGATTTGAACTTACCTCTATTGCTGGAGTATCGCCAAGCGGTAAGGCAGCGGGTTTTGATCCCGCCATTCCCAGGTTCAAATCCTGGTACTCCAGCCATCTCTTTTTGAGATGTTAGCTACAAATAAAATATCTACTGTGCGGAAGTGGCGGAATTGGTAGACGCGCTGGATTTAGGTTCCAGTATCTTTGGATGTGAGAGTTCAAGTCTCTCTTTCCGCACCATTTAGTAACAATCTCTTTCCTATCTATTCATTCCTAGCTCATTTTTCTAATGTTACTTTTAAACTTTCTCCATGTTAGGAAAGAAAGTGCTAAAGTCTTTATTTCTTTTATTTTCATTAATCATTTTCAGTATACTTAGCTTTGTAGAAGCGAAGGCTAGCTCAATTTGCTCTCCATCACACATAGAAATAGCACTCAAGCATTTTAGCTACTGTCAGCCCTCGGAGCAGGCAAATAAAGTTTCATTCCAAACTTTTACTAACGATACCTACTCAGTTGTGATTAACGACAACTCTTCTGAACTATCGTTAAGCTGGATAACTGGCGCTACCGCACTTGCTGGTCTACCTAACAAGTATGATTTAACACCCCTTGAGTTTATGACACGAGCTTTCAATGGTACGTTTGATATACAGAGTGAAGACATGCAGAAAGTCAGTGCTGAGCTTGGCGTTATAGACGAAGCAAATGTATTTACCGCTACTCACGGAGCAAAACATATTTTTTCTTCTATCAGACCTTCAGGGGTTCAAACTGCTTACATTTTGCAGCCCAACAGTGATTGGTTATTAAGGCTAGATGGCAAATTTGATATTAATACCTTGATGTATGTCGTCGATAAGCTAACACTGATGAGATGATCTCGGCACTAAATAACCTAAGCTTCGGATAAATAATGCCTTTCTAGCAGCTAGTTTTAGCGCTAACTGTGTTGAATTCACTTCCAATAGCCAGCTATTGGTGCGTAAATTCGCCTAGTTATCCCCAAAACTCTCTGGCTAGATAAGAAAATAATTTAATGATTTTAAAAACAATGAGCTAGCTCATTCCTTATCCAAACCTCAGGTTAAATAATGAAGCGTGCAGTAATACCAATTTATCTTAATACTTGCTCCTTCAAAAAGATCACTTAATTAAGTAAATTGGTATAACACGCTCAGTGTAGAGAACAAAGATTAAAAACCAACTCCTCCCATAGCGTGCTTTAGCACTTCTTTTTTTAACGGCCCAGCTTTATTCGCCACATTCAGCGCCAGATTTCTCAAATGCTTTAACGGTGTTACTTGATTCGAAAAGCCAAAATAACACGCATCCATCATACTCATCATCAAGAGGTTGTCTTTCCTACGCTTTGACTCGTAATGATGTAGTGCGCTGCTATCACCAATATCTTCTTTTGCCTCAATCGCTTCGGCAAGTGCCGCTACGTCTTTAAAGCCAAGATTTACTCCCTGCCCTGCTAACGGATTAATGGTATGAGCTGCATCTCCTACTAATACCACTCGTTCGCTCACGTATTGGTTAGCATGTTGCCTTGCTAAAGGAAAAACCGCCACTTCTTCAATATCAAAGTCACCGGGTAGATCAAAAAATGCAGCTTTTACTTCTTGTTTTAGCGCCTGCTTATCTAGTTGCTTAAGTAAATTGAGTTTATTGCCGTTGTCATACCAAATCAGATTGGCATACGGATACTGCATAGGTAAAAAGGCAATGGGACCTGACGGCTTAAATTGCTGCCATGTTTTTTCTTGTTGCGGCGCGTCGAGTTTAATCAGCAGCCCCATACAATGTTGCTCATATTGCCAACCAGTCACGCCTATGCCACTCATTTGTCTGACGATAGAACGGCCACCATCGGCAGCAATTAACAAATCGGCGGTAAAGGATGCTGCTTGATACTCAATCGTCACGGAATCCTCATTATGAACAATGCGCTTTGGGATCCCCTCTGGTGAAACCACTTTGATATCAAATTCCTCAAACTGTTGCCACAATGCAGCTTGAATGAGGTTATTCTCAATTAAGTGGCCTAAGTGCGAGGCGTTTAACGCTTCACAATCAAATACCAATTGTCCTGGCTTATCCTCATAGGCTTCTAACTGCTTGTAAACCGCAGCTCTGGTGCTTCTTAACACAGGCATAGCACCGAGCTCATCTAGTAACTGCTCGGAAAAGCGATTGATAGCAGAAACGCGAATGTCTACCTTATCACTTGCGAGTATTGCATCAGGTGAGATGGGAGAATGTTCAATAATGGTTACGTCAACACCTTGCTTCGCTAGCTTCACAGCACACGCCGCGCCAACCATGCCACCACCGACTATCAGAGCCTTGTTTTTCATGCCATATTCCACTTAATTGAGTCTTTGCGCATTGTAACGCATATAAAAACAGATGTTTGCTTAAAACACCCTGTATTGATCCACATTTTGAAAGTTAAAATCTATACTTGGCTAGACAAGATAGGTCATATAAAATACGCGTCCTTTAGGCATAATGATATCAATTCAGCATCGCCTGCACGAGAAACGCGTAGTGCTAAACACCGAGTTGTAAACGAGGCAATATTTAAATGAGTAAAAAACTGCATATTAAAACCTGGGGTTGTCAGATGAACGAGTATGACTCCCAGAAAATGGCGGATCTTTTGGATTCAACAAATGGCTATCAGCTTACAGAAGAAGCTGAGCAAGCTGATGTGATCCTACTCAATACTTGCTCGATTCGTGAGAAGGCACAGGAAAAAGTATTCCACCAACTTGGTCGTTGGAAACTACTAAAAGACACAAACCCCGATCTTGTTATTGGTGTTGGTGGCTGCGTAGCGTCACAAGAAGGCGACACCATTCGCCAGCGTGCTCCATTTGTTGATATCGTGTTTGGCCCACAAACATTGCACCGCCTACCAGAGATGATCAAGCAGGTGCAAAGCAAAGAAGGTGCTGTCGTTGATATTTCCTTCCCTGAAATTGAAAAATTTGACCGTCTCCCTGAGCCAAAGGCTGAAGGCCCGAGTGCATTTGTTTCAATTATGGAAGGTTGCTCTAAGTACTGTACTTTCTGTGTTGTACCGTACACGCGTGGCGAAGAAGTAAGCCGTCCTTTAGATGACGTTATCCTTGAAGTTGCTCAGCTTGCGGAGCAAGGTGTGCGTGAAGTTAACTTACTCGGTCAGAATGTAAATGCTTATCGCGGTGAAATGCACGATGGTGAAATTTGTTACTTCTCTGACTTAATTCGCTACGTTGCAGCAATTGACGGTATTGACCGCATTCGTTATACAACATCTCATCCGGTTGAATTTACACCAGATATCATTGAAGCCTATGCGGATGTGCCAGAGCTTGTTGACCATTTACACCTACCGGTACAAAGTGGTTCAGACCGTATTCTAAACCTTATGAAACGCGGTCATACTGCGCTTGAGTACAAGTCAACGATCCGCAAGCTACGTAAGATCCGTCCGAACCTAAGCATGTCTTCAGATTTCATCATTGGTTTCCCAGGCGAATCGAACGCAGACTTTGAAGCAACTATGAACCTGATTAATGATATCGGTTTTGATATGAGTTTTAGTTTCATCTACTCGGCGCGACCAGGAACACCAGCAGCCGACTTACCTGATGATGTTGCGGAATCAGAAAAGAAAGAACGCCTCTATCTTCTACAGAACCGTATCAACCAAATGGCGCAGGATATCAGCCGCAAGATGCACGATACCGAGCAGCGTATTTTGGTTGAAGGCCCATCGAAGAAAAACCCAATGGAACTGCGTGGTAGAACTGAAAATAACCGCGTTGTAAACTTCGAAGGTCCACACTCAGTGATCGGCCAATTCGTCGATGTACGTATTACTGAGGCGTTACCGAACTCGTTACGTGGTGAGCTTATCCGTACTGAAGCAGAAATGGATTTACGTCGTGACGTAAAACCGTCGGATATCTTAAATAAAGCACCACAAGAACCTGAAATTAACGAATTAGGTGTTGGTACTTTTACCCCCTAGCATTTTTAAATTGTGCGCTAGCTTCGGCTAGCGTCATTTTTATAGGAAGACATTTTGAGTAATCAGATAAAGAATATAGAAATTTACTTAGAACCCGCAGATAACCACCGCCTTTCTTCACTTTGTGGTCCGTTCGACGAAAATCTAAAACAAATAGAACGTCGCCTTGGAGTTGAAATCGCGCACCGTGACAATTGGTTTAAAGTGACCGGACAAGCGGTAACGGCAAAAGCAGCTGTGGATATTCTAAAATCTCTATATGTTGATACTCAGCCTGTGAAAGGAAAAATGACAGAAATCGAACCAGATCAGGTTCATCTGGCCATCACAGAAGCGAACGTACTTGAGCAAGACGCCCCAACCGTGTGGGACAAAGAAGTCTATATTAAGACTCGTCGCGGTGTGGTTAAGCCTCGTAACCCAAATCAGAGCCAATATGTCGCTAATATCTTAACTCACGATATTACCTTTGGTGTTGGTCCTGCGGGTACTGGTAAAACCTACCTTGCTGTTGCAGCAGCGGTTGATGCGCTGGAACGTCAAGAAATACGTCGCATCCTCCTCACTCGTCCAGCAGTTGAAGCTGGTGAAAAGCTGGGCTTCTTACCAGGTGATTTAACACAAAAAATCGACCCTTACCTTCGTCCACTTTATGACGCCCTATTCGAGATGCTTGGTTTTGAAAAAGTTGAGCGCTTAATCGAAAAAAATGTCATCGAAGTTGCACCTTTGGCGTATATGCGTGGTCGAACACTCAATGACGCGTTTATTATCTTGGACGAGAGCCAAAATACCACGACTGAACAAATGAAGATGTTTCTAACGCGGATTGGCTTTAATTCAAAAGCGGTGATCACCGGTGATATCACCCAAATCGATTTACCTCGTGGTGCGCGCTCTGGACTTCGTCATGCGATAGAAGTGCTCAATGATGTAGAAGAAATTTCATTTAACTTCTTTAAATCTCACGATGTAGTTAGACACCCTGTGGTTGCTCGTATCGTCGAAGCATACGAGAAGAAAGAAGAACAAGAGCGGCTCGCTAAAGCTGAAAAGCATCAAGCGAAACAGCAACCTTCTGAGGAATAAACCATGGACTTAATGCTAGATTTGCAATTGGCTTGTGAGTTTGAAAACTTGCCATCCGAAGCACAATTTCAATTATGGGCAGAGCATGCATTAACGCAATTTCGTGAAGAAGCGGAATTAACGATTCGCATCGCAGACGAGCACGAAAGCCAAGAGCTCAATAGCCAGTACAGGGGCAAAGACAAGCCAACCAACGTGTTGTCTTTCCCATTTGATGCGCCACCGGGAATTGAGTTGCCACTTATTGGTGATTTAATTATTTGTCCCCAAGTGGTATACCAAGAATCCATAGAGCAAGAAAAGACCTTTCATGACCACTTCGCCCATATGGTTATCCATGGTTGCTTGCATTTACTTGGATTTGACCATATAAATGAACAAGACGCGGTAGAAATGGAAACAATAGAGAAGCAAATTCTCGCTTCTTTGAATATCGCAGATCCTTACAGAGACGATTGTTAAATTAACGGAGCAGACACAACTAATGAGCGACGATAACTCGCAAAGTAGTCAGGGTTCTTCTAGCAAGACCTGGCTGGGACGCATCACACAGATGCTGCAAGGGGAACCCCAAAATAAAGAAGAACTGGCTGAAGTCATCGCTGATGCGCAAGAGCGCCAGCTGATTGACCCAGAAACCAAAGACATGATGGAAGGTGTACTCAGCGTTTCAGAGCTGAAAGTACGTGACATCATGATCCCACGTTCGCAAATGATTACACTTGATGTAGATGAGCCGCTCAGTGCCCAACTCCCTATGATGGTAGAATCTTCACACTCGCGTTTTCCTGTGATTTGTGAAGACAAAGACCACGTAGAAGGCATCTTACTTGCCAAAGATCTCTTACCTTTGATTTTGCGCGAAGAGAGCGATTTGCCAAGTATCCGCGAATATCTTCGTCCCGCTGTGGTCGTGCCTGAAAGTAAGCGTGTCGATACCCTGCTCAACGAATTCCGTCAAAAACGTTACCATATGGCTATCGTGATTGATGAATACGGCGGTGTATCTGGACTGGTAACTATCGAAGATATTCTCGAAACCATTGTTGGTGAAATCGAAGATGAACATGATGACGACGAAGAACAACAAGATATTCGTCAGCTGTCTAAACATGTTTATACCGTACAAGCACTCACGCCCTTGGATGAATTCAACGAGTTCTTCAAAACCAACTACGACACCCAAGAAGCCGATACCATTGGCGGTATTATTCTTCATGCATTTGGCCATATGCCAAGCCGTGGTGAAACTATAGACATAGATCCCCTTCAGTTTAAGGTAACTAACTCCGATAACCGGAGGATCTTACAAATTCAAGTAAGTGTACCTAAATCTGAACATGTTGAAGACTCTAGTATCTAACCTGAGTAATCTCGCAAAAGATAAGTTTGCATGGCTGGCACTCATTTCTGGCTGTGCGCTTACTTTTGCTTATTCCCCTTTTGGTTTTTGGCCTATCGCGTTTGTCAGCTTGATTATAGCGACTTGGCTTACCGATAAACCCTGTCCAAAGCTCGCGGCTAAGTATGGCTTCTTATTTGGCTTTGGCTGGTTTGCCCTTGGCATAAGCTGGGTGCATGTCTCTATCGCTGAATTTGGTGGTTTACCCTTACCTGTCTCAGTGCTGTTGATGGCATTACTATGTGCTTATCTTGCCATCTACCCGACATTGGCATTTGCTTTTGCTAGCTACTTTACTCGCACACCTTGGCAACGGGTGCTGGCACTTGTTGCGGGGTTTGCCATTACTGAGTGGCTGCGAGGCCACATGCTCACAGGTTTCCCTTGGCTTAGCTTTGGTTATACGTTAACTGACTCGCCTCTGGGCAGTTTAGCCCCTTGGATCGGTGAATTTGGCTTAACGTTGCTAGTTATTCTAGCGATAACAAGCCTTTACTATCTACTTAAACAACGTGCGATTTATCTCACCATAGTCAGCTTTGCCGGCATTGCCGGTCTATACAGTGTGCCAATCATTCAAGGCCCACTAAAATACTCTGGAGATGAAATCACCACCTTACTTGTACAAGGTAATATCAAGCAGAGTCTGCGCTGGGAGCCTGAGCAATTTTGGCCTACCATGTCTAAATATCGAGATATGACCAGACCTAACTGGCAAGGCGTTGATTTAGTGGTGTGGCCGGAAGCCGCTATTCCTGAATTTGAAGATATCGCCTATCCATTTTTAGAAGGGCTGGACAAAGCCGCCGCGTTTAATGGCACGGCGCTGATAACGGGCATTCCCGATTATCAGTTTGATACCAGAACCGCGTACAACACGCTGATCACGCTTGGTAAAAAGGAAAAAGAAGACAGCGAAGGGCAATATCACTATCTGCACAAAAACCGCTACCAGAAGCACCAATTGTTGCCTATTGGTGAGTTTGTGCCATTCGAAGACCTATTGCGTCCTATTGCGCCTCTTTTTAACTTAGCGATGTCGTCATTTACTCGAGGTGATGCGGTACAACCAAACCTACTTGCGAACGGTTTGCATGTGTTACCCGCTATTTGTTACGAAATTGCATTTAGCGAGCTTGTCAGAGGTAACTTTACCTCTGAGTCAGATATTCTTTTTACTGTGAGCAACGACGCTTGGTTTGGAGATTCCCACGGCCCGCATCAGCATATGCAGATCGCTCGCATGCGTGCCTTAGAATTACAGCGCCCATTAATTCGAGTAACGAATAATGGTATCACTGGTGTTTACGATCCGCTTAGCAAAGTTCAGCATGTCATTCCACAATTCGAAGCCAATATACTGAAAAGTGATGTAAAACTAATTAGTGGAGTGAGCTGGTATGCAGAGCATGGTAATCGCCCCATCTGGTTTATTGTCACTTTTATTATGCTGATACTCACCGCTGCAAAGGTAAAGCCCATAGTGCTTAAGCGATTTGAACGCAACTTTTTGTAGTTGCGGTGTTGTACCTGTCGCGATGTAAAATCGCTCCTACACGTAATATATAACCTCTGGTGGGAGCCGCTTTACGCGGCGATATCTAATGCCATATCGCGATGTGAAATCACTCCTACACACAATATATAACTCTGGTAGGAGCCGCTTTACGCGGCGAGCTTTTGTGCCATATCGCGATGTGAAATCGCTCCTACACGTAATATATAACGTCTCGTAGGAGCCGCTTTACGCGGCGATATCTAATGCCATATCGCGATGTGAAATCACTCCTACACATAATATATAACGTCTCGTAGGAGCCGCTTTACGCGGCGATATCTAATG
>NZ_JAKGBF010000034.1:0-13099 GCF_021530695.1 Pseudoalteromonas sp. OF5H-5 | reverse complement strand
CGCAGGCAAAAAGCGCTATTCAGTACACACTATCACTATTTTAGATGCCTGCCGCGAAGGACTTTACCAGCGTATTTGCCAGCGCCAACGTAAAACGTGGACGCAAGAAGCCGAAAGCAAATGGATTGATGACTTACTGAAAGACACCGCCAGCGAAGAAGACGCGCGCGAAGAGTACTTTTGTGAACCCAAAAAAGGCGGTGGTGCCTACATTGGCCGCACCTTGATTGAAGCAGCGATGGTGAACACCATCCCAATTTTACGCCTTGAAGCCCCTAGCGATTTTATGAGCTGGCCTGAAGCCAGACGTCAACAGTTTATTGATGACTGGATAGCCGAGCAGTTAGACCCTGAACTGAACAAACTTAACCCCGAGCTAAACCACAGCTTTGGGGAAGACTTCGCCCGCCGTGGCGATTTATCGGTGTTTGTGCCTCTCGAAATCAGTAAAGCATTGGCTAAGCGCGTGCCGTTCGTGGTTGAGCTAACCAACTTAACTTACGATGCCCAGCGTTACATTATGCTTTACCTCACCCAGCGCTTACCGCGTTTACAAGGTTTAGCGTTTGACGCCACGGGTAACGGTGGCTACTTGGCCGAAGCCGCAGCACTGCATTACGGCACAGAAATGGTTGAGCAAGTCATGCTTAACGACAATTGGTACAGGGAGTGGATGCCCAAGCTAAAAGCCGAGTTTGAAGACCAAAACATACTGATCCCTAAGCACCAAGACATCTTGGGCGACATGCAAAAAATCTCGGTGCGTAACGGCACCCCAAAAATTGATAAAGGTTCTGACAAAGGCAGTGACGGCCGCCAGCGCCACGGCGACTTTGCAGTGGGTTTAGCCATGGCCAATCGCGCCAGTTGGATGGATGGCAGCGCCATTGAGTTTACGCCACTCCCAGACCGCCACGGCAACCACACTAGCCAATTTAACTATGACGACCTCGGCGCTTATCGCGGTCAAGGTTGTTGGTGAGGTAATTATGATTGTAGATATGTATGGCCAACCACTGAAAGCCAGCACGCTTAAGCATCAGCAAACTGAAGACAACTCCCAAATTGCTATGTTGCTTAAGCAGTACGCCGAACACCCGACCCAAGGGCTAACCCCTGCCAAATTAGCTAGCCTGCTAAAAGAAGCAGAAGAAGGCAACCTAGCTGCAATGGCTGACTTAGCCAAAGACATTGAAGACAAAGACGGCCACGTTACCTGTGAATTAGGTAAGCGTAGGCGCGCGGTGTTGGGCTTTGAATGGCGCATTAAACCACCGCGCAACGCCACGCCGGAAGAAAAGCGCGACGCTGATATGCTTGCCGAAGTGTTGGAGGATGCAACGTGGTTTACCGATTTTTTATTTGACCTTACAGATGCCATGCTAAAAGGCTTTAGCTGCAACGAGTTAAAGTGGGATTACATCGAGAAACAACAGCTTATTACTGGCTACACCTTCCGCGACCAAAACATCTTTAAAACCAGCCCAACTGATTTTAACCGGATTGTACTCAATGATGGTAAAGACGAAGGCGAGCAATTAAACCCATTTGGTTGGGCGCTGCATATCCATAAAAGCAAAAGCGGCTACGTACACCGCGCTGGGCTTTTATCTGTGCTCAGTTGGCCGTTCTTGTTTAAGAATTACAGCGTACGCGACTTAGCCGAGTTTTTAGAGATTTATGGCTTACCTGTGCGAGTGGGCAAATACCCCAGTGGCGCAACAGATGCAGAGAAAGCCACGCTTCTGCGCGCAGTTATGGCAATTGGCCATAACGCGGGCGGTATCATTCCAAGAGGAATGGAAATCGATTTTCAAAGTGCAGCGAATGGCCAGGCTGACCCTTTCGAAAGCATGATTAGGTGGTGTGAACTCACCCAATCAAAAACCATTTTAGGTGGTACGCTTACAACACAAGCCGATGGCAAAACCAGTACCAATGCACTAGGCAGTGTGCACCAGGATGTGAAAGCAGACATCACACTCAGCGACTTAAATCAGCTCGAACAAACGATTAACCGTGATGTGATTTACCCCATGTATGCGCTAAACGGCAAATCGTACAAAGGCAATCGCCGGTTGCCACGTTTTGAGTTTGATACCTCGACTAGTGATGAAATGCGCGATCTAGCTTATCCGCTGCGCTCGCTTGTGAGCCTTGGAATGCAGATCCCTAAAACATGGGTGCATGAGCGTTTGAACATACCTGAGCCAAGCGAAGGCGAAGCGGTGTTGGAAGTGCCAAGCGAGCCGATGCCTGGCAATAACACCGCTGCACTCAATACAGCGATGGCCGCACTTAATGCGGAATACCAAACACGCAGCACACAAACAGAGCTAGATACTGCCATTGATGCAATCACCAGTGGCGATATGCGCGAAGAGTACAAAGCCACGCTTCAGCCACTGCTAGACAAACTTAACCAAAGTGAGGAACTGGCAGCTATTGAGCTTGCCGAGCTTTATCCAACAATCGACCAAGGCCAACTAACCGAAATGCTCACCAAGCTGATTTTTGTGAGTGAGATTTGGGGCATGATCAATGATTGATCTCAGTATTGCTTTTAATAAACCGCCTGCGGATGCTGTTGCTTACTTTAAAGCTAAAGGTTATGCGGTAAGCGATGAATGGCACGATGTACTGACTGCGGCGCATGCCAAAGCTTTTACCGTAGCACGGGTGCAAAGCATGGAAGTGCTAGAGGCGATACGTAAAAAAGTAGACTCCGCTATTGCTGAGGGTTTAACTGCAAAACAATTTAGAGAGCAGCTAACGCCTGAGCTGCAAAAGCTTGGTTGGTGGGGAAAAACCAAGAATGAGCAAGGTGATAGCGTTCAACTGGGTAGCCCCTATCGCTTAAATAATATTTACCGCACCAATCTACAAACTGCCTATATGAGTGGCCGCTATCGCCGCATGTTGGCTCGCAGTAAAACGCATCCGTATTGGCAATATGTTGCTATTGATGATGCACAAACACGGCCTGAACATAAACTGCTGCATGGCAAGGTCTTTCGGTTTGACGACCCCATTTGGCAAACCATATACCCACCCAATGGCTGGGGTTGCCGCTGTCGCGTTCGTGCGCTCACGGCAGAGCAAGTAAAAGCGCGTGGCTTAACCGTGGAGGATGGCAGCGGCTATGTACAGCAATTTGATGCAGAGATTGTGAGTCGCGAATCCGGCGAAGTTAAAACCACTGAGCACGCTAGGATTAAACTGCCTAGTGGTGATGTGATGACGCCAGATGTGGGCTGGGCCTATTCGCCTGGTCAATCAGCCTTTGGCACCGATGTGGCCGTGGCACAGAAGCTAGGTAAGGTCGAAGACGTACAGCTACGTGCTGAGACTATCCAAGCATTAAATAATAGTGATGAACGGGGCAAGGCTTTTGAGCTATGGACGCGTAAAAGTATTGAGCGCATAGAGCAATATCAAGCAGCTAAGCTTGCTGGCGATACTACTGTGCTTAGAGCGTTTGGCCCACGGCCGCAACATAAAACGGTGGTGTCATTTCTCAATGATGACATTAGCCAAAAGCTTAAAGATAAGGGCATTGATGCGAGTAGAACGCTGGTATTGTCTGAGCGTGCGCTGGCCCATGCCCATAGTGAAAAACACAAAGCCAGTGGCCAAGCACTTGAGCTAAACGAGTATATCAACCTAAGCAAATGGATTAACCAGAGCGGCGCGAGCGTATTGTGGGAACCTGAGCGAAGTGAAGTACTGTACGTAATAAGCCAAGGTGAGCAAGCTATTAAGGTGATTGTTCGCTTTGACAGCAACAGCGACACACTAATTAATGTGTTTAAAGTCGACAGCGGTGATATTGAAGGTGGCATTAAAGGGGGAAACTATGAGGTGTGGCGGTAGGATGAGACTCGAACTCATATCATATATGCAGCGCATATAACCGTTACCCATTGGAAACACTACCACCACTGGTAATTATTACCCAACAACTCGGTGATTACAATATGACCACTAGAATTGAAATACTCACAAGCGGTGATGCAACCACAGTACTTAGCGAGATTGCAGCCAGGTTTAACGACCTGAGCGACCCAATGAACGAGATAGCCGCCATCATGGAAAGCGCAACGGAAGATGCTTTTGCTGAAGAGCGCAGCCCAGTAACAGGCGAGGCATGGCCAGCGCTTAGTGAAAACTACCTAAAACAAAACCCCAAACGTGTTGGCGGGCAAATGCTGCAAGTGAGCGCTGGCGGCTTAGCATCAAGCATTGCCGCAGACAGCGGCGCGTTTTGGGCGCAGATTAGTAGTAACAAACCGTATGCCGCCATACAAAATCTTGGAGGATTGCCAGAAATGGCTCCTGGCCCAGCTGCCATTCCACAGCGTGAGTATTTAGGAATAAGCCTCAATGAAGAAACTAATATTTTGGACACTCTCAGCAACTATTTTACCGAAAACTAAAAGACGCCTCAGACGCCCTCTGAGGCGTCTTTACATGTTCAAGTCTAGCGTTGGGTGTTGTGTAGTGTAATATGGTCGTTAAAGGCGTTTCGAAACGTTTCTGA
The DNA here is from genome assembly GCF_021530695.1 of Pseudoalteromonas sp. OF5H-5. Classification (NCBI taxonomy): domain Bacteria; kingdom Pseudomonadati; phylum Pseudomonadota; class Gammaproteobacteria; order Alteromonadales; family Pseudoalteromonadaceae; genus Pseudoalteromonas; species Pseudoalteromonas sp. OF5H-5. The sequence goes on along the minus strand of NZ_JAKGBF010000034.1, from coordinate 8,559 downwards.
GAGTCTTAAACAATAATATTCTGAAAGGAAAAAGCTTTGTACGACGGTATAGACCAACTCATCGAAGAAAACCCAATACTGTGGCGCTATATGTCGCTAGATAAGTTCATACATTTAGTCAGTTCACAAACCTTGTTTTTCAGTGGAATTGGAAATTTCATTGCTTCTGATCCATCAGAAGGATTACTGCCTCTACCAGTTCAAAAAATTCTTTTGGATGAGCTTCAAAATGCCGTCTTATTGACGTCTCCGGCTCAACTAACCGAACAAGCAAAATCCATAATACGAAAGTACAGCAGAATTAACCTGAAGTGTATAATGCGAAGCTGGGCAATATCATGCTGGCATATGAATACTGGAGAGTCGGAAGCTATGTGGCGACTTTACTCAGATACAAACAAAGGTGTTGCTATACAAACCGACTTTCGCTCACTCATGAAATCGTTACAAGTCGGAAATAGAGATATTCTCGATGACATTTTTTTTGAAAAAGTAAGTTATATAGATTTAAGTGCTCATGAATTCCCTGAAATAAGAGCGGATGTAAATTCAATAAAGCCTGTTTTCAAGTCACAGAGTTTTAAGCATGAAAATGAATTTAGATTATTTAAAAAAAATAATGCTTACACTTCAGGTATAAAATCTGAAGAGGAAGGAGGAGTTGAAAAGCTTTTAGAAAAATTGGACAGGGAGCTGGAACCTTTTAGCAAAGAGAACTTTACCACCCACTGCTCGACTGACGAGCTCATCAAAAAGGTTGTAATATCTCCTTATACGGGTGAACCTTTCGACTACGCAGTAAATGCGGTGTGTCAACAATTTGGAGTTAAGGCCGCGTTGTCTAAATCAACGCTATTTAACGAATACTTATCTGACTAATAGATTTATTAACCCAGTTTAAAATACACTTCCAGCCCTAATCCACATACTGGCACCAAGACAAACGTTTTAGTGCCAGAGTATGCCAAACACCACAACACAAAATATTGGCTTAGCCATATGTAATTTAGCTACTTTGCCTAATGAGCGAGGTGTCAGTGAGCGCGTATTGATTATTCCTGATGGAGAGTTTCAAAGCGCCGACGGCCGCCCCTTTGATGTACCAAGCCGTAAGTGGCTCATGGATGCCACTGCATTTGACTCACTCTCGCTTGCTGCAACTACCCGCACCAAAGACTTTTTGTTTGATTACGACCACCAAACTTTGCACAAAGAAAAAAATGGTCAGCCCGCACCCGCGTCAGGCTGGTTTAAGTCTGATGCGCTGGAATATGTGCCTGGTGAAGGCGTTTACGCCAGAAGCGTTGAATGGACTAAAAATGCGTATGCCGCGTTAACCGCGAAAGAATACCGTTATGTCAGCCCTGTTTTTCTTTACGACAAGCAAACAGGTCGCCCCCTTGTACTACTCCACGTTGCTTTAACCAATGACCCTGCCTTAACGGGGCTTGATGAAGTGGCAGTTTTGAACTCCCAGTACCTATTAAACAACACAGGAACCAACCCAATGAACGAAGCCCAACAGCTACTCGCTGCGCTTGGCATTACCGTGGACGGTGATGTTACCAGCGAGCATATCGAAAAAGGCAAAGCGGCCATTACCGAGCTAAAAAGCAAGGCCGATGGCGCAAATGATAAAGACGCACAAATTGCTGCCTTGAACACGCAAATTCAACAAGCATCGTCGAGTGTGGACTTAACCCAATTTGTGCCAGTTGATGTACACAATGCACTACGTGGCGAACTGGCCGCACTCAATAGCCAACACCAAGGCGTGACTATTGAAACCGCTATTGATAAAGCCAAGGCCGATGGCCGCGTGATTGCTGCCGAGATTGATTACCTCACGCAGCTTGGTGAGCAAAATGGCCTTGCCGCCCTCAATGCGGTGTTAGATAGCCGCCAACCTATTGCAGCGCTAAACGCTCAGCAGTCCAAACCAACCCCAACACCATCACAGGACAAAACAGGCGTTGCCGCTTTGTCTGCCGAGGATAAATACGCGGCTGACCAACTGGGTATCAGCTACAAAGATTACGCAGCACTGAAAGAGGAAGACCAGTAATGGCGATTATTACTCCCGCATTATTAACCAGCCTACAAGTTGGGTTTAAAAAGAACTTTCAAAATGGCTTAGACGAGGCGAAGCCGTCGTTTACGCAAATTGCCACGGTGATACCCTCAAGCACCAAAAGCAACACCTATGGCTGGTTAGGTAAATTTCCTTCACTGCAAAAATGGGTGGGCGACCGCCAATTGCAATCGATGAAAGCACACGCCTACAGCATTGTAAATGACGACTGGGAAGCCTCTATCAGTGTTGACCGTAACGACATTGAGGACGACGAACTGGGCATTTACGCACCACTGATGCAAGAAATGGGGCGCAGCGCAGCCATTCACCCGGATGAAGTGTGTTATCCGTTGTTAGCCTCAGGCTTTACGACGTTGTGTTACGACGGCCAAAACTACTTTGATACCGACCACCCCGTGTATGAAAAAGTAGATGGCTCCGGCGCGGTTGAAAGCGTCGCCAATATGGCTACGGATGGCGCATACACTGGCCCCGCTTGGTATGTGCTCGACACCTCAAAAGTACTTAAACCGATTATTTTCCAAGAGCGCAAAAAGCCGCAGTTTACGTCGATGACCAAACTGGATGACGAAGCGGTGTTTACCAGCAAGCTATTCAGATACGGCACCGATTGTCGCGATGCAGCGGGCTTTAGTTTTTGGCAACTCGCCTTCGGTAACAATCGTGAACTGAATGCCGACAACCTGTGGGATGCCATTACGAAAATGCGCGAATTTAAAGCCGATGGCGGCCGCAAGCTAGGCATTCGCCCAACCACCTTAGTTGTGCCACCAGGCCTTGAAAAAGTCGCCACGCGCTTACTTGAACGCGAACTCGATGCCAACAGCTCGAACGAGTTAAAAAACCGTTTAACGCTGGTTGTTGCCGACTACCTCTAATACCTGTGCCCCTGCGTGGGGCCAACCCATAGGATGAAAAATGAAATGGCTGAACCGACTATTTACCCTGTGCGCATTATCTCTCAGCAACCTGATGGCTACCGCCGCGCCAGTATTACCCTCAAGCGTGGCGTTAACGAACACCACGTTACCGAGCCTCAGCTTGAAGCGCTTAAAAAAGATACACGCCTTGCGGTGCAAGTTGTGCAAGCAAGTGAAAGTGCAGCGACGCAATCACACTTGGAGTCAGGAAGTGTGGGCGGCGATGTAGCACTGGACTTGAGTCAAGCCCCTGAAGAACTGGCGCACATCATTGCGGCATTGTATGAGCTGAAGCCAACCAAAAAGCCCAACGTGGATGAGTTGGCGTTTGAAGTGGATGGCGTTAATGGCGAGCAAAAACCCTCAGCCGCTGAGCGAGATGAAGCATGGGCCTGGTATCAAACGCATGTTGTGAGCGTGGAGCAATAAGCCATGACCTACGCTGCCGCTGAAGACATGCAAAACCGTTTTAACCACCAAGACTTGGTGCTGCTCACTGAGCGTGAGCAAAGCACACCAGGTGAAGTAGATATGGTGGTACTCACTCAAGCATTAGAAGACGCTAGCGCTGAGATAAACGCTTATCTCTCTGGTCGTTACATGCTGCCACTTAGCATTGTACCCACGGCATTGGTGCGCATTTGTTGTGATATTGCCCGCTACTTTTTAAGTGGTGATAACGCGCCAGAGCATATTCACCAACGCTACATGGATGCAGTGAAGTTTTTAAAAGCGGTGAATGCAGGCACAGTGTCGCTGGGTATCGATAGTCAAGGTGATAAAGCGGAGACTAACGACACCGCCGTGATGGAATCAGCAGGCAGCGTATTTGCTCGCAGTAAAGCCAAGGGGTTCATCTGATGTTTGAAATTAAAGATGATTTTTTAGCAGCGGGCCAATTGTTAGAAACTGCCCTAAGTGCTGTGCCTGGCATACGCCACGTTAAGGCACTCGATGACCTAGCCGAGATAGACAAAACCAATCATACCCCGGCCTTGTATTACCTCTACTACGGCGAGCAGCTAGCAGAAACCGCGCACGCTGGAGCAAACACCCAGTTAAAACAAACCTGGTTAGTAATTCTAGCGGAACGAAAAGCCAGCAAAACCGCAGGCAAAAACATTGCCGCTACCATTCGTGCCATTGCCGGAAAAATGACTGGCGATGCTGGTCCTTGGCAGCGCGTTAACACCCCAATCAAACCAAGATACACCAGTGGCCATGCGTTTTATCCGCTGGCCTTTACCTGTCAAATGAAGTTTAAAGGAGCACTTACATGAGTGGCTTACTAGTAGCGGGCAATTTCTTTATTGACCGATTAAACCCACAAGGCCAAAGCCTCGGAATTTTTGGCCCTATCAATATGACCAAGCTCAGCATCAAAACCGAAGCTGAGACCAAGACCCGTGCATCTCGTAAAAAAGAGTCTTATGGCCAAGCATTAGATGACGTCAAGATTGCCAAGCCTGCTGAAGTGTCATGCGAGTTTGACGACCAACCCTCTGAGTTATTGGCAATGGCGCTGATGGGTAAAGTGGTTGATCTAAACGAGGCCAGCGGCACGGTAACAGATGTAGCAAAAACCTTGCCCGCCAATCAGGGCTGGCTAGAGCTTGGCCATAAGAACCTAGCCGCTGAAGGTCTTACAGTTAAGCAGGCAACGACCACACTCACGCTAGGAACTGATTTTGAGATCAACTATGCACTGGGTTTGATCCGCTCTGTCAAAGGCGGCGAAGTAGATGCAGGTGGCAGCATTACCGTGAGCTATCAACACAATGCGCGAAGCGGTAAGACCATCCAAGGTGGCATTGAATCACAAGTTCGAGCACGTATTTTTGGTGAGGGAACCAACCTTGCCAACGGTAAAGCCATTGAGCTTGAAGTATACGACGTATCACTGATGCCAGATAAAGAAATCGACTTTGCAGCCAGTGAGTTTGTGAGCGGTGGCCTAGCGGGTACAGCCAAGCTGCCAGCAGGTAAAGCAACCCCATTCACCTATACCGAATTAGACGCATAGCTCCCGTTGGGGCCTCGGCCCCTTTTTACTATTTCAAACCTCTTTTCAAACTGAGTAAATGGCATGGCAGATAAAACACTCCAGCTCGCATTACGAATAGTGGCTCAAGCCACTGGTAAGCAAAACCTTGAACAGTTAGTTGCTGAGCTGCGCCGTATTGAGCAAAGCGCAGATGATGCTGCACCTGCCACAGACCAACTCAGCCAGAATTTAGATGAGACGGCCCAAGCTGCAAAGCAAACGAGTAAGCAATCAACTGAGCTTGCCGATGACTTAGCGTCGTCAACTACCGCTAGCACTAAACTGGGTGAATCACTTAGAGACGTCGCAAATAAAGCGAAAACCACTGCGAGTAATACGCAAGCACTGAGCGATGATTTAAACCAGGTCGGCACAGCTACAACGAACGCGAGCCAAAAAGCAGGCGTGCTTGCGGATGTCATAGACGACCTTGGCAACCAGCAGGAACTTATCCGCGCTTTTGAGCGCTCCAAGCGAGAGCTTGAAGAACAAGAAATTGCCACGGCTGCTGCGGCCCATGCGCTAGACCAATTACAAAAACAAGCACAAGACACCACCAAACCATTTGTAGAGCTTGCCCGAGGTATAGACCTTGCAGAGCGCGACTTGCAGCAAATGCGGGCTGAGCTGACGCAGCAAACCACCAAACACAATGCACTGCAACAAGAGCTAAAACGAACTGGACTCGATACCAACAACCTAAGCATTGCCAAACGCAACTTGGCTGGACGCTTTAATCAAGCTGGTAAAGCCGTTGATGGATTTACACAAGACCTAAAGCAAGGCAGTGCTGCCCAACAAGCGCATGCAGAAAGCCTGGGTAACGTCGCTAGTCAAATCGCGGCGGTTGCTGCTGCCTACTTTGGGTTAGACCAAGTTGGCCAAGCCGTGCGCTCCGTGTTTGAAACGGGCGATAAGTTTGAAAAGCTCCAGGTGCAAATGAATGGCCTCATGGGCAGCATTGCCCAAGGTGAAAAGGCCAGCGCCTGGATAACTGAATTTACTAAAAATACACCGCTTCAGCTCGGTGAAGTATCACAAGCATTTGTGAAGCTCAAGGCATTCGGCCTCGACCCAATGGACGGCACGCTGCAATCCATCACAGACAGTGCTTTAAAGCTCGGTGGTAGTTATCAGGAAGTTGAAGGGATTTCTTTGGCACTTGGCCAAGCCTGGGCTAAACAGAAACTGCAAGGTGAAGAGATTTTGCAGCTAGTTGAACGTGGTATTCCTGTATGGGATATGCTGCAAACGGTCACGGGTAAGAACGTACAGGAACTGCAGAAGCTATCAAGCGCAGGCCAGCTAGGCCGTGACGTTATCAAACAGCTGATTGACGAAATGGGCAGAACCAGCACAGGCAGTGCGGCTGCACAAATGGCACTATTTAGCGGCCAGGTCTCTAACGCCAAAGACAATCTGGAACAGTTTTATAACCTCATTGCTAAGTCTGGTGCAATGGATTGGCTCAAGGGCCAGATTGGTGATTTAAACAAAGAGTTCGCAGCAATGGCAGCCGATGGCCGATTGCAAGAATGGGCGCAGTCAATCAGCGACACCATCGTGGCAACCGGCACAGCTATCAAAGACACCATAAGCACCTTATATGAATACCGCGAAGAAATAGGATTTGTAGCCAAAGCGTGGCTCGCCCTTAAAATCGGCTCTTATTTTAGTAGTGTTGTGGCAGGTGCAGTGAGTGCCACCCGGGCATTTGTTACCTATAGAGCCGCCGTAACCGCAGCGACAACAGCCACCAATGCTGCGACCGTTGCTGCAAACCGCTGGCGCAATGTGGCTGGTGTGATTGCCCGAGGCGGTGTGTATTTAGCGCTAACCAATGAGGTTATTAACCTGATTGGTGAGTATCAAAATTTAAAAGTTGCTGAAGCAGGCGTTGCGGAAAGTCAGCGTAATGCTGAGTTACAAGCTGCCAAGCTAAAAGGCGAGTTTGAAGTTATCAGTGCAACCACTGGCATACTGGTAACAAACCTAAAAGAGCTAGAGGCTGCCGTGGCTGCTGGCACGTTGGTGATGAACGAAACCACCGGAGCTTACGAAAACGCAGCACGAAAAGCGGAAGCGCTCGCCGAGGCCACTCGCATTGCTGCTGAAGAAGAGCGAAAAAGACAAGAATTACTTCGGCTCACCATACCTGAAGCACTGCGTGTGATCGAAACACTAGAGCAACAGTCGCAAAACCTAAATGGCGTGCGCGCTGGTGTTGATGGTTTTATCCAATCCATTGAGTCGGCACGTACCGCGCTCGCTGGTGCTGGGGCTGAGTATAGCCAGCAATTAGTATTACTGGACTCATTAAAAGCGAAGTTTGAATCTCATAACGAATCGCTAGAACGCCAAGCATATCTGACCAATGATGTAAAAAAAGCCTATAAAGAACTGGGCATAACCAGCGCCGACGCACTCACTCAAACGGCTACTAAATTACAAGGAGCGTTTGAACTACTCCAACAAAGCAATGAACCAGTTGCGATGCAGCAACAAGCCTTTTTGAAGTGGGCCAAAGCCGCCGTTGAAGCCGCCAACTCCACAGACCAAACTGTGCCTGCGTCTGTGCAAGCGGCAGCGGCCGCGCTGGGTTTAACTGCTGAATTGGATAAACTGGTTAACGCTGCTAACAAGCTCAAGCCCGCCACAGATGAAAATAGTACCGCTACAGCAAAGTTTGCCAGTGTGTTAGCCAGCACCCGCGCTGCAATGGAAAACAATAAAAAAATCCTAGACAGCTCTACAGCCTCAGCGGAGCAAAAAGCCAAAGCACAGGCGGCACTAAACCGTCAGACTGGATTGGTGGTCGAACAGGAAACCGATTTGGCGCGTGTGCGAGAGCTAGAAACTAAAAACCTGCAAGGGCTAAATGTTGAGCAGCGCAAACTTGAGCAAGAGCTTGAACAAGTTAATCAACAATACAAGATAGGTGCATTAACCGCTGAAGACTACCAACACAAAAAGGAGAGGATAAGTAACATCTTATCTGTGGTGAATGACCTACTCGGCGATTTTAAGAATACTCAGGATGCAGCAACGGATGCAACCAAGCGAGGAACCCGGGCAACTGAAGATGCAACAAAGGCCAATGAGCGGTCTCTAAAAAGCCTGCGCGAGCAAAAAGAAGAGTTAGAGCGTGTAAGCCAAAGCGCCAACCGTGCTGCAACCAGCATGAGTAACTACCAAAACCGCAACCGCCCAACTGTTGAGCAGATAGTGGACTATCAGGACGCGCACGAAACTGGGCGCGGTGCGGCATACCGCTTTGAAAGTGCAGAGGTCATTGCCGAGCGCGCCCGTCGCGAGCGCGAGAAAATGCAGCAGCAACAGTACGCGCAGTTTGAGCGTGCAATTAACGCGTCCACATCAACGTCAGAGCTATCCAAAATTTATGACCGGATATTTAAACAGCTCGTTTATATCGATGGCGAACAAAAGCGCGCATTGCGAGATTTAATTGACCGCCAGCGTGAATCGCTCAAACAAGTTGC
>NZ_JAKGBF010000033.1:0-15185 GCF_021530695.1 Pseudoalteromonas sp. OF5H-5 | reverse complement strand
GAGCGTCTTGAAAGTGGAGCATGCGCTTATGTTATTTATACGTCAGGCTCCACAGGCCAACCTAAAGGAGTGATGGTAAGCCATCATAATGTCGTGAATTTTTTAACGGCAATGGCAGAGTTATTGAGTGCGAGTTCAGATACTAAGTTACTTGCGGTGACTCCCATTAGCTTTGATATTCATGTACTAGAGTTGTTTCTACCTTTGTTAGTTGGGGGGACGGTACACTTAGCGGATAATGCGATGCGGCGGGACCCGGGAGCGTTGATTTCACGCTTACACCGAGGTGATATCAATATGATGCAGGCAACCCCCGCAAGCTGGAAAATGTTACTGGCGGAAGGGCGCTGGCAGCCCATATCAGGTTTAACAATTTTATGTGGCGGGGAAGCTCTTGATAATCACCTCAGTAAAGCATTGCAGGCGCAAGGTGAGGTTTTATGGAACTTATATGGGCCGACGGAAACGACAGTTTGGTCAGCAGCCAGTAAAGTAACTTCCGAGCAGGTGACAGTTGGTCGGGCAATTGCAAACACTCAACTTTATGTGCTGAGTGATAGTTATCAACTACAACCGCATGGCTGTACTGGAGAATTATATATAGGTGGAGAGGGAGTCAGCTTAGGTTATCTCGGCCAAGAGGCGTTAACTGCGACTCGCTTTATTACAGGAATTGCCCCAGACGGCACAGCACGACCATTATATCGGACGGGAGACTTGGCCAGATTGACGGTGTCAGGTGAGTTTGAAGTGATTGGTCGGGCCGATCACCAGGTTAAAGTGCGTGGTCACCGCATTGAATTAGGGGAAATAGAGCAGCAATTATTAGCGCTACCAAGTGTTAGAGAAGCGGTGGTGCTGGTAGTGGGCGAAGAGGAGCAGAGCCGTTTAGTTGCCTATATTGTCAGTGACAAAGACGACAGTCATGGTGACATACAGCAGCAATTGGCGACTGTCTTACCGGAATACATGGTACCAAAACAGGTTGTGACATTACCGCGTTTACCATTGACGCCAAACGGTAAAGTGGACCGCAGTGCGCTACCTAGTCCACATCAGCAAGCAACGAAACGAATAACTGCGACAAGTCAAACAGAGCGACGATTGGTACAAATATGTGCTGAATTGTTGGGGATAGAAGCGGGGGATATCGGTCTAGAACAACACTTTTTTGCGCTAGGTGGGCATTCCTTATTAAGTGTAAAGCTACAAGCTGAGATCCGCTCAACGTTTGCAGTAGAGCTAGGTTTAGGCGACATATTTGCTCAGCCAGACTTAGTTAGCCTAGCGGCAACAATAGACGCAGCGGAACACTCACAACAAACATTGATCACAAAACGAAGCAGTTCAGAGCCGGCGGCTTTGTCATATGCGCAACAGCGTTTGTGGTTTATTGAACAGATGCAACCTGGCAGTGCGCATTATGTGATGAGTTCAACATTACAGCTGCGAGGAGTAATAGCAGCTGACTATATAGAGCAGGCATTACAAGGCATTATTGCACGGCATGATATATTGCGAAGCCGTTTCATCAGCCATGAAGGTGAGCCTAGGCAAGTCGTGGAAAGTGAGGTCAGGTTTGTCTTACAGCATTACGATTTAACATCACTAGCGCCTGCAACACAGCAGCATAAGATACGGGCACTACAAGCAGAAGAAGGACAGCGAGGTTTTGACCTAACAGCAGGGCAACTATTTAGAGCGAGTTTGGTCAGGCAAAGTGCAACGGAAGCGGTGCTGATGATCAGTCTTCACCACATCATCGCAGATGGTTGGTCGGTAGAGATATTGCATCGAGAGTTTGCGGCACTTTATCAAGGGTTGCAAAGAGGGGAGGCAGCGGTACTTCCTCCTTTAGCTATTCAGTATAGTGATTATGCTGATTGGCAGCTGGCAAGTCAGCAGCAACAAAAGCTCAAGTCACAGCTAGACTACTGGGTTACTGAGTTAGCCGAGCGTGGTGAAGATTTAAAACTGCCTAGTGACACCGGGACAATAGAAAAACTTAGGGGTAGTACCAGCAAAGTCAGTTTTTCTTTATTGCCTTCTTTTAGCTCTGAATTAGAACTGATAGCAAAAGATCAAAAGATAACACTCAATATGCTGTTAAGTTCAGCATGGGCTATTTTGCTAGCTAAGCTTACCGGCAGCTCGTCATTACAGATAGGACTCCCTGTTGCTGGGAGGCAGCATGCGGCTTGCTTTGATCTAATTGGACTGTTCGTCAATACCGTTGTCTTGAAAGTTGAATTACAGTCGGAGATGACTATTATCGAGTTGTTTTCTCATGTGAGTGAGAAAAGCACTTCTGCTTTTGCCAATCAAGATGCTCCGTTGGAGCAAATAATTGAGCGTTTGAATCCGCCAAGAAGTTCATATCAGCATCCCGTATTCCAAACATTGTTAGCACTTCACAATAAGTATGAGGCTGCGCAGATACCTGCTCTCGAAATGAATGAACTGATACGGACGAATGGTCATTCAGAATTTGATTTAGTGTTAACTGCAGAGCAAACAGAACATGGCTTAGATTGCCATATAGAGTTTCTAAATGAGCTTTACCACTCTAGTGATGTTGCCAAATGGAGCGAGTATTTCTTAAATATCTTAAAGGCTTTTGTAACGCAACCTAATGCAACCATTGCCGAGTTATCACTTATGTCTAATGATGATAAGAGGCGTTTACTTGGTCGGCCTCAAAGCGTATTGCAAGCTACTCCAACTTTGTTGATGCCTCAGCGGTTATCGAATAATGCTGTTCGGTTCCCCGATAATATTGCCATAGTAGATAATGGCAAGGAGTATACTTATGCTTGGTTAGAATCCCACTCAAATCAGCTCGCAAATTATCTCTTACAAGAGGGAATTACAACAGAAGATCGAGTAGCAATCTGCCTGCCAAGATCGGCAATGTTTATGGTCGCTATTTTCGCGGTTATGAAAGCTGGTGCGACATATGTGCCGCTGGATAGAGCGCAGCCAAAAGCTAGGTCTCTTTATGTTTTGGCCGATAGTAAACCAAAGCTTTTGTTATTACCTGAGGGTGATGACCATGAGAGTTACAAACAAGCAGAATCCGATTATGTGATACAGAATTTAAGTGAAGATCACGCAATATTCCAAGATCATGAACCGAATGCGCCCCAAATCTGCATCGCCCCACAGCAACTGGTGTACCTAATATATACATCAGGATCCACCGGTAACCCTAAAGGCGTGATGGTGGAGCACCAAAATTTAGCTGCTTTTGTCGAAGGCTTTATAGACCGCTACCGACTCGACTCGACTAAACGCATACTGCAATTTAGTGCTGTAAATTTTGATATGTCCATTGAGGAGATATTTGGCAGCTTAATGACAGGTGGGACGTTGGTACTACGAGACGATACCTGGCTATCGAGTACGGCAACATTTTGGGCGCTTTGTGAACAGCAACGTATCAATCTAATCACTTTGCCAACGGCATTTTTCCATCAACTTATGCAGGCGCCTACTATGTCATTACCTAATATGCTGGAAACAGTCATTATTGGTGGTGAAGGGTTACAGGCTGGCTGTGTTGAGCGCTGGTTTGCACATCAAGGGAAGCTTCCAAAGTTAGTTAACTCTTATGGTCCAACTGAAACCACCGTCACTGTTTCGCACTTAGAGATAAAGCCTGATGGCTATTATGGTGAAATTTTGGCTATTGGCAAAGCGGATGCGAATAACCGTATTTATATACTCGATAATCAGCAACAACTACAGCTTCCTGGTGTAAAAGGAGAGATTTATATTGGTGGAAATCAAGTCAGTCGAGGCTATTGGAACAAAGATGAGTTAACGGCAAAGGTATTTTTTGCAGATTTGCTGGAGCAAGATCTTGGTTCAAGAATGTATCGCACTGGAGATATTGCTCGATATCGTAATGACGGAAACATTGAGTTTTTAGGTCGCAGAGACGCTCAAGTCAAATATAAAGGTTACCGTGTTGAGTTGCCTGAAGTGGAGCAAAACTTAGCTCAGCATGAGCGGTTGGATAGCGCGGTAGTGCTGCTTAATACCACTAAACAGCATCAGCACCTTGACGCTTGGTTGGTTAGTCACAGTTGCCAAGATCATAGTGACCTTATCAGTGATGTGAAGGGGTGGCTCAAGCATAGGTTGCCTCATTATATGCAGCCTAGTCGGTGGGCTGTGCTCAACGTATTGCCGTTAACAAATAATGGCAAAATTGACAAAGCTAATTTACCCACCCCCATTGCGCATAGTGATAGTCGCTATATGGCGCCGAGCAATGAACTAGAAGAGAAGCTTGTGGATATATTGCAACTGACTTTGGGGTTACAAACTTCCCCAGGAGTGCATGATAGCTTCTTCGAGCTTGGAGGTAGTTCTATTTCACTGGTCGCGTTTAAAAATGCGATAGAAAACGGTTTCGGTGTACAGCTGGAACTGCTGTTTTTATTCACGTATCCAACCGTAGCTGAGATTGCATTAGCTGTTGAACTGGCTAACAAAAACACTGGCGCAAATACCGAGGCTGAGCTTGCGGAAGATATGGAATCTGGAGAATTTTAATGGTTCAAAAAATAATAAAAAAAGCGCTAGCTGCAGGGATCGAACTTTATCTTGAAGAGCAAAAGCTAAAATTTACGGCGCCAAAAGGAGCGTTGACCTCTGAGCTAAAGAATGAAATTTCTGCACACAAAGACGATATTATCCAGTATCTACAACATAGTATCCAACGTCCTAAAGTTAGTGCTATCACTCCTCGTCCTGACAGTAAGTATCTACCTTTGTCTTTGGCGCAGGCGAGATTGTGGTTTATACACCAGCTTGGTGGTGGCGAGAGTAGCGAATATAATATTTTTGCAGCATTCGAGTTAGAAGGTGAGTTGCGAGTTGATAAGGTTAGTCAGGCTTTGGCTGAAATAATCAACCGTCACGAAGTGCTCCGGTGTGGTTACGTTGAGCAGCAAAATCAAACGCTGCAGTTTTTACATCAAGACTTTGAGATACCTCTGTTTCAAGAAGACTATAGCCTGCTTTCTGCCGCAGAATATGAGACTAAACTACAACAGTTGATAACTAAAGAGTCACGTTACTCATTCGACTTGAGTGCTGAATTAGTATTGCGGGTAACGCTTGTTAAACGTCATGCCAAACAGCATTGCTTACTTTTCGCTGTTCACCATATTGCAGCAGACGGCTGGTCAGTGGAAGTGCTGTCATCAGAATTTGTGACCAGTTATCACCAGTTAGCGACTGGCCAGTCAGTGCAGTTAACTGCTTTACCAATACAGTATGCTGACTATGCCTATTGGCAAAAGCAACATTTAGATCAGCCAGTACTTGAACAGAAATTAGAGTTTTGGCATGACTATTTAGCCGAAGCTCCAGAGGTACATAGCCTACCACTCGATAGACCACGCCCTAAACAGCAAAATTTTACATCTAAACAAATGCAAGTTCCTTTGAGCAAGAAACTGAGCGAGCAGTTAGTCAAGCTGGCAAAAAGCCACAATGTGACGCTCTTTACCTTATTGCAGTCTGCATTTGCTTTTGTTTTAGGCCGATTTAGTGGTAGTGATGATATTGTGATGGCGACACCTGTGGCGGGAAGAGAACGAGAGGAAGTTCAGTCCTTGATCGGCTGCTTTCTCAATACAATAGTGCTGCGTTCGGAGATCCCTGAAGATGGTGATTTTTGGCAATTTTTAGCTAAAAATAAAAGCCGAGTACAGCAGGCTTTTGGTCATCAAGAGGTACCTTTTGACCAAGTCGTAGAGGCTGTGCAGCCTTCCCGCAATTTAGCCTACAACCCTTTAGCCCAAATCAAGTTTGTACTACAAAATTATCAACAATCTCAATTTGAATTGACGGACTTGATTGTTCGCGCTTTACCGTTGCGAGAGGGAGCTGTGCGTTATGACTTGGATCTTAGCATATTTGAAGAGCAAGGAAGCCTAATCCTTGACTGGAATTATAAAAGTGAATTATTCGACCAAGTGACAGTGGAGCGGTTATCAACAGCTATGGTGCAATTGCTAACTGCGTTGCCTGAACACCAATCTAATCAATCATTACCTTCGTTGTTGAGTGAAGAAACAAGACAATCGCTCCTATCAATGGGAACAGGTGAGCAGCAAGTTACTGATACAGAACTTCCCATTGTACAGCAGATATTAATTCAGGCTCAGAGTGCACCGGAACGAATCGCAGCTCGAGCAGGTGATACGACACTAAGTTATGGCGAATTAATTGCCAAAGCGAAAAATTTAGCTGGCTGCCTATCAGAACAAGAAATAGGTCATGGTGATCATGTTGCGCTATTACTGCCTAAAAGTGTGGAGCTATTAGTCGCCCTTATCGGAGTACAGTTGGCGGGAGCCGTATATATCCCATTAGATAAATCGAGTGGTAAGACAAGGTTGGAATATGTATTAAAAGATGTTGATGCCGAACTATTGATAACCCAAAGTGCACTTCTCGAAACAGTATCTAGCGAAGGGTATGATGTAATGTTGATGGATGACTGCTTAACGCCAGACTGGCTAAGTGAGTTTACACCATCTTCGCTACCGCCAACTCAGTTAAGTGATAGTGCTTATCTAATTTATACATCAGGCTCTACTGGTCAACCCAAGGGAGTTGAAATTACTCAGTTGGGATTACAGCAGTATTGCGCCTTTGCCAGTGATTTTTATTACCAAGACCATCTCGTGGGGGCTCTACTCGTTACTGAGCCGGCATTTGACATCAGTGTACCTAGTCTTTACTTACCCTTATTACATGGGGGATGTGTGACATTATTGCCACAAGATGATGTGATTTTTGCTTTGCTGAACGAATTACAGCAACTTGAGCTTGAAGGGGTATTATTGCGATTAACTCCTAGCCATTGTCAGGCCTTACTCGATGCGCTCAAGGGCCAAGTGATCACTGCCCCTTGTGTATTGGTGATAGGTGGTGAGGCCCTATCGCAAAGAGTAGCTTTAGCATTAGGTGATACGTTTCCTAACAGTTTGTTATATAACCATTACGGTCCAACAGAGACTGTCGTGGGTTGCTGCATACATGCATTCAATGATTTACCATTGTCAGGAAACGGCACTGTACCGATAGGTCTGCCAATGACCAATACTCAGTTGCTGGTATTAAACGAACAACAGCAACTTCAAGTACCCGGAGGCATCGGCGAATTGTGGATTGCAGGTACCGGTGTGGCGAAGGGATATTGGCAACGGCCAGAGTTAACCTCTAGGTGTTTTGTTGTAGATGTTTTAAAGAGCGGCTCGTCCGAACGTTACTACAAAACAGGGGATTTAGTTCGTTGGAATAGTCAAGGGCGGTTGGAGTTTATTGGTCGTAATGATCAACAAGTTAAAATTCGTGGGCATCGAGTTGAACTTGGCGAGATTGAAACGCTTTTGGAGGGCTGTGATGGTGTTCAACGATTAATCGCACACGTTAATAGAAACCAAGAAAATGAGTATCTTGTGTGTTATTTTGTGCCTCAACATGAAGATGTTGAGACCGTGCGCAACCAGCTAGAAGGCCTTGCCGCTGCTAGGCTACCTGTGTACATGAGACCGCATTGCTATATTGCGCTTGATGACTTTCCGCTAAGTCGTAATGGTAAAGTTAACCGACGGGCATTACCTGATCCCAAAACGTTGCAACAAACTTCACGACTTGCTCCGGAGAGCTTGGTTGAGATGCAGTTGCTGGATATTTGCACGCAGCTGTTATCACGAACAGATATTGCGCCTAACAGTGACTTTTTTGCAATGGGGGGACATTCACTGTTAGCGGTTAGGTTGATCAACCATGTGAGTACACAGCTGGGTAAGAAACTACAGTTAAAAGATATTTTTAATCACCCAATTATTCGTGACTTGGCTAAGTTTATACAGAAAAGTGAAGATCTAGCGCTTGAACCAATTAAGCGACTGGAGACGGATATGGTTAAACCGCTTTCTGTAGCGCAGCAGCGGTTGTGGTTATTGTCGCAGATTGAAAGCAACCAGGCTCAGTATAATATGCCATTTGCGTTGGATATCTGCGGCCAGTTTGATGTCGATATTGCTGAGTATGCCTTGACTCAGTTACTAGAGCGTCATCAGGCATTACTTATGAATTTTGTCACAATAGATGCTCAACCACAGCTACAGTTAACGCAAGAAGCTTTTCAACTAGTATTACTAGATGTGACTGGAAAGTCTATCGCTGAGCAGCAGTATCAACTTGAGACTGTGCGATTAGAAAATGCAACCATACCATTCGATCTAAGTCGAGATTGTCTGTTGCGCGGGACTTATGTCAAGCGAGGTGAGCAGCACGGCACGTTACTCCTCACTACACATCACATCGCGACAGATGCTTGGTCGATGAATATTCTATTACGCGACTTTATTACTATTTATAAACAAAAGCTGGGTGTTGATACTGAAGCGCTTCCTGTGATCGATATTCAATACAGTGATTATGCCGCGTGGCACCATGAACAACTTGCATCGAATGAGCATAAAGCGCACCTAGATTATTGGCTTACACAGCTTGCAGATATTGATGCTGTCCATCAGTTACCCATTTATCAAGCGAGAAGTAATCAGCAAACGTTTGCTGGAAACAATCTGCAATGGCTATTGAATCAGAAACAGTTGAATGGTTTAAAGCAACTTGCGGGCAAACACAATGCGACGCTTTTTATGGTATTGCATGGTTTATTGAGTCTGTTAATTTGCCGTCATACTCAGCATTCGCAAGTGGTTATTGGAACCCCGGTTGCAAATCGTAGTCACCCGCAGTTGGATAACGTTGTGGGCTTTTTTATAAATAACCTAGTGTTAAAAGTGGAGTGCTCTCTTAAGCAGAGTTTTGGGACGTTCTTAGAACAAGTAAAGAAAGTTAACCTAGAGGCATTGTCCCGCCAAGCTACGCCATTTGAACAACTGGTCGAAATGCTAGCTCCTGAACGCAGTTTGAATTATTCCCCGTTGTTTCAAATCATGTTGATTCTGGACAATACGGCGAACGAAGCGTTACCTCTTGGCGATTTGCCGTTTTCCATGACACCACAGTTACACTCAGAATCGGTAGCTAAGTATGAATTGACTTGGCATGCACGTGAACAATCAGAGGGTCTGCAGCTTACAGTCGAATACCGTACTGAGTTGTTTCATCAGCAATATATCGAGCAGATGATGGCGCAATTTGCACAATTGGTTGATGGCGTCATCGATTCTGAACAACAAGCTTGTTATCACTACAACTTGTTACCAGAATCTCAACGTGACTATTTGTTGCAACAGCTAAATTGTACCTCGCAAGCGTTTGATAGTGAGGGGTTACTGCAACATGCCATCGAATACCAAAGTGTTACGCAGCCCGATAAAGTAGCTGTCTGTTTTAACAATGAAAACTTAACGTTTGCACAGTTAAATGCGCAATCTGAATGTGTTGCTAAACAGTTGTATCAAAGAGGGATCCGGCCTGGAGATTTAGTTGGGATTTGTCAACCGCGCTCTTTATCTATGCTGATTAATATGTTGGCTATTTTAAAAGTTGGTGGTGCTTATTTGCCTTTAGATCCCAGCTACCCACCACAGCGGCTGAATTATATTGTTCAAGATAGCGAATTAAAGCACTTAATTTTGACGCAATCGTTACAACCATTATTCAGTAACAATGTATCAGCTGCACTTCACTTGGTTGAATACCTAGACTTACAGGCGTCGACAAACCCCGTTTCTTATACTAATCAACTCACCTCAGATAGCTTGGCATATGTGATCTATACGAGTGGCTCCACGGGCAAGCCAAAGGGCGTCAAAGTGAGCCACAGAAACGTACTTAACTTTTTTACCGCGATGAGCACATCGCTACCAAGCAACTCGTCAGATATAACCTGGTTAGCTAGCACGAGCATTAGCTTTGATATTTCTGTGCTCGAGCTATTCTGGAGCTTAGCCTCTGGAGCTAAGGTAATCATCCAGCCAGAGCGACCACAGAGTATCGCAAGTGAAAAGCTCGCACAGGTGCATTTATGCAAATCAGATATGGCATTACTCGATGCAAAAGAGTTATCTGTTGCGAAGTTTTCAAGCTATGTTGGTGATCGAGTTTCTTGCTTACATTCTGATACTGAAAACCTCGGCTTAAACTGTCGAGCCACAGAGCAAGAATATGAGCAGGCGGCGCGAAGCGGAGCTGGACTTTCGGTGCTATATCAAGGAAGCGAGCTTTCAGAACTAGCAACAAAAGTTGCGGCATTTAACACTATTCAGCAAGCGGCTAGCAGCAGAGTACTCTATCTGCCCGTTAGCGAATGCAATGAACAAACGGGAGCGCTTTGCACGCTTGAAGATAGTGATATGGCTCTGGCGCAGTTAGCTCTCTTTGGCAAGATGGGCTTTAATGCAGTTGTAGTTATTTACACGTCTCAACAACATGCCTCCATCACACCGCAGCAGTTATCTTGTGTAGCAACAATTCAAGAACGCTTTATACAGCACGATTGTCAAACGAATATGTTGGCACAACGTTTTGAGAACGATTGGGATCCTGCTCAGTTAATCGTTCAACACCAAGTTTCACACTTTCAAGCGACGCCTAGCTATATACGTGAATTACTACACAGTGACTCGGGTCGAGATGCATTACAGCAGCTGGAATTGCTACTGGTTGGTGGAGAGGCTCTGAGTGATGACCTTGCTCAGCAACTTTGTGCGCTTCTGCCTGAGCGAGTGTTTAATATGTACGGGCCAACGGAATGTACGGTGTGGTCTTGTGCGGCTAAAGTGAAACCACAAGCTGTCACGATAGGTGTCCCTGTCGCGAACACTCAAGTTTACGTTGTGGATGAATTTCAACAGCTAATGCCACATGGTGCTGTGGGTGAACTATTAATTGCTGGTGAAGGAGTGACACCAGGCTATTTAAATCGTCCGGAGCTAACGCAGCAACGATTTGTGGAAGTGTCCTTTTTAACGACACCTATTAGGGCATACAAAACCGGCGATTTGGTTCGTTGGCAGGACACGGGTGAGCTCATCTATGTTGGCCGTAACGACGATCAGGTCAAAATAAAAGGACATCGTATTGAACTTGGAGAAGTTGAACGACTAATTCGCGAGTTCGCGGATTGTCAGCAAGTGGCGGTGGTTAAACAATGTCGCAGTCAAACCGAATTATTGGTCGCATTTGTTGTGTGTTCATCCACATGCAAAGATAAACAGCAGAGCGTATCACAGTGGCGCCATATACTCGCTATGCGTGCCCCAAGTTATCTTATCCCTGACCGTATAGAGTGTGTCTCTGCTTTACCTCTAACTCCAAATGGCAAAGTGGATAAGTCAGCGCTAGCTAACTTGAATGTGGTTGCAGATATTGATTTTGTACCAGCTGAGTCGGAGAGTGAACACAGTGTGATGGAGAGTTGGCAACAAATACTCGGGCTTAACTCTGATATTTCAGTTCATGACAGCTTTTTTAATATTGGTGGTCACTCATTATTAAGTTTACGGTTAGTAAATGAATTAAACGCTAAATTCAATTCCACTTTGTCGCTTCGAGATATTTTTGAACATAATACTATCGCGGCGTTGAGTCGGTTGATTGATGAAAAGCAAACAAGTCAGCAGCACGTTATTCCGAGACGTAAAAAATCACAACAGTCATTGCCATTATCATTACAACAGCGCCGTTTATGGTTTATCGATCAGCTTCACGATGGTAAAAGTACGCACTACAACATGCATTTGCTTTTCCAAGTTGGCAAACAGTTTAACCTTGCGCTGGCTACTCAAGTTATGAATGAGTTGATAGAGCGTCACCAAGCATTACGCACGATTTACCGTACTCAGGAAGAAGAAATAACGCAAGTCGTGGTCTCACGACCTAAGTTTACTATTACCGAGCTAAATGAACAGCAGCTATGCGCCCAAAGCGCAGTCGACGAGCGACTAAAAGCATTAGCGCAACTCCCCTTCGAACTTGCTACATCCATTCCGATCAGAGCAACTTATGTTACGACAGGGCTAAGTTGTTACTTGCTAATTTGTGTCCACCATATTGCGACAGATGCTTGGTCTATGGAGTTGCTTGCTCAAGAGTTTTATTCGCTGTATCAGGCTTATCAGCAGGGGAAAGCACACCAACTAGTTGCACCCACAGTCGATTACGCTGACTATGCATTATGGCAGCACAGTGAAGCTCAGCAGCAGCGGTTAGCGCGACAAAATCAATATTGGTTAGAGCAGCTAAGTGATATGCCCATGCTAAGTTCATTGCCACTGAATAAGCCCCGTGGGAAGTTTGCTGCACATAAAAGCCAAACCATGACTATAGATGTCGAGGGTGAATTATTCGAATTAATGAAAAAAGCAACATCAGCGACTAATACGACAGCATTTATGTACTTACACGCTGTTTTGAGCATCGTACTATGCCGCTATAACAACAGTGATGATTATGCTATTGCAACGCCAGTGGCTAATCGACCGCACAAAGATTTTGACAGCGTGGTTGGTTTATTTGTTAACACCTTGGTGCTGCGTACTCATTATCAATCTGAGTGCTGCTTTAGTGATTACCTACAACAAGTAAAAAGTACTGATGTTGCCGCCTTAGACAATCAAGAGACGCCCTTTGAGTGGCTAGTTGAGCAGCTTACGACACAGCGCACTACGAGCTATAACCCCTTGGTGCAGGTTCTGTTTACGTATCAAAAGGCGCTAGTCTCAGATGAAAGCACCTTTACCGAACACCTTAAGCCCATCGAGTTTAGTGATCAGCAAAGTAAGTTTGAATTTTCATTGCGTGTTATAGAGCACGAGCGAAAGCTGTTATTGCAGTTTGATTATGATACGAGTCTATTTGAAGCGGTAGCGATACAAAACGTTGTGAATAGCGTAAAGCACGTACTGGCTCAAACGCTGACCAACCCTGAAGTCGCACTTGGGCAATTACAGTTAACTACGAAACAAAGTGAGCGTTCGCAGCAGTGTGGTGTTGTTAACCTTAAAGGTCGCGATACATCCTTATTAGCATTATTTTATCAGCAAGTAGCAGCTCACCCTAAGGCTATCGCTACGCGCTATAATGAGCAGGAGTTCAGTTATGAAGTGTTGGCCCAAAAAGTAGAGCAGCTGGCCAACTACTTGCGTCAACAACAAGTCGGGGAAAGTAGCCGAATTGGCTTATACCTTGATCGTGGTCCTGAAATATTGGTCGCAATTCTCGCTTCTTTGAAAATTAATGCTTGTTTTGTTCCGATTGATTTGTCAAACCGAGGGGAGCGTCTCAATAGCATAGTTAACGATGCAAAGCTTGATATGGCACTCATTTCACAAGCCTATTGGGCGCGCTGGCAAAGTCAACCATGCCAGGTGACGGATCTAACGCTTAGCGATTGGTTGTTTCACGAGTATAGTAGTCTGCCAAGCAGTTCAGTTTACCAAGCTCAAACCCCCGCTTATGTTATTTATACATCAGGTTCAACAGGTAAACCTAAAGGGGTTGAGGTTTCGCACCGGGCATTGCTTGATTACTGCCAGTTTGCTTTGCAGAATTATTATGACGTTGAGTTAGTAGGCTCGTTCTTGGTGACGTCTTACGGCTTTGATATTAGTTTGCCTGCATTACTTCTACCATTATTATGCGGTGGGACGGTTGACCTAAGTGGTCACCATGATGAGGTTTTAACCGAGCTTGCCAAGCGACTTGCGCGACCAAGTACTCAGCCTTTGTTGTTGCGATTAACACCTATGCATGCCAGAGCGTTAATGTTCATTATGGGTGATGAGGTATGTCAAAGTCAGCATGTCTTTGTGATTGGCGGTGAGTTGTTTCCGGTATCGCTTTTCGCCCAATTAACTCATACCTTTCCAAATGCCACCATATACAATCATTATGGACCAAGCGAAGCCGTTGTGGGTTGTTGTATCGCGCGGCTAAATGATTTTGAGCTAGGACAGGCTGATTCGCTCCCTATTGGCTACGCTATGGAAAATACCCAGCTATATGTATTAGACAAAGCAATGCAGATAGTACCAACTGGTGTTGTAGGTGAATTGCACATTGGAGGGCGCTGTCTCGCGAATGGCTATCTTAACCAACCGGGGTTGACTACTCAGCGTTTTGTTCACAACCCATTTCAGCCTGGAGAGCGATTATACCGTACCGGTGATCTTGTTCGGCAACAGTATGACGGCAGCTTATACTATGTGGGTCGCATTGATGATCAAGTGAAACTACATGGTTTTCGTATCGAATTGGGAGAAGTAAACCAGCAGTTGCTTATGCTACCTCAGGTTAAGGCAGGTGTTACCGTAATGGCAGGAGAGGAAGAGCATAGGCGCTTAGTCTCATATGTTGTGCTTAACCAGTCCAATATAGACCCAGATATCACTTTGTCACAGATATTGCTGATGCTACAACAAAACCTTCCTAGTTACCTTTGCCCTGCGCAATTGATTGACTTGCCTGAGCTACCATTGAGTGCAAACGGTAAAATTAATGTCAAAGCGCTACCCGAGGCACCCATGCAGGACTCAAAAGAGTTTGTTGCGGCCAATACCGATCTTGAATTGCAATTGGTAGCTATCTGGCAACAGGTACTTCGACTTGAGCAACCACCGAGTATAGATTGTAACTTTTTCGCAGCTGGAGGTAACTCTCTGCTTGTCATGTCATTAAGCGCTGCTCTACAGAAGCAGTTTGCGTGCGTAACACAAATGAACCAATTATTTCAATATCAGACTATCCGCCAACAAGCAGAGTTGATTGAGCAACTATTCGCATTACAAGCAGTCGATGCAGAGAATGACGAATTTGAAGATGAGGGAGTATTATAATGGTGCTAGAAATTCTAAAGAAAGCGCGCCTACAAGGTGTCACATTATTTCTCGACGAGCAGGGACAGCTGCGTTTTAAAAAGAAGTCAGGCAAGTTAAGTGCTGAGTTAAAAGCTGAATTAACAGCAAACAAACAAGAATTAATAGCGCTACTCCGTGCCCAGCAAGAGAAATTGGTTGCTATTACCAGTATAGATCGCAGTGGTGCGATCCCAGCGTCATTTTCACAACAACGGCTGTGGTTAATCGATAAGCTAGAAGGCAGTCAACATTATAATGTTGCAGCAGCACTGGCCTGTGATGGGGTACTGGATATTGCAGCCATAGAAGCCAGTCTAACTCAAA
>NZ_JAKGBF010000032.1:0-21955 GCF_021530695.1 Pseudoalteromonas sp. OF5H-5 | reverse complement strand
GAGGCTTAACCATACAACGCCAAAGTGGTTTACTAGAATTGTTCCAGACAATTCCTAGCATGACCTCCATCCATGGAGGCCTTAGCTAACAGAAGTTAATAGACTAAAGTAGACAAAAGAATTTAATAGCTTTTTCCGGATTTAAGAATTAAACAAGGTGACCAACCTCAGCGGTATCGCGAAATCGGTTCACCTTGCGCAAATGGAATGGTCGTGCGATGCACGATGTCATTAAACATTTGCACCCAGTTTTCCTGGTGACTATAGCGTTTTGGACCCACCTGACCCCATGCCGAACTCAGAAGTGAAACAAAACAGCGTCGATGATAGTGTGGATCACCCATGTGAAAGTAGAACATCGCCAGGGCCAAATTTAATATAAAAATAAGAACTAAAAAACAGTATTTTCCTGATGACCATAGCGTTTTGGAACCACCTGACCCCATGCCGAACTCAGAAGTGAAACAAAACAGCGTCGATGATAGTGTGGATTACCCATGTGAAAGTAGAACATCGTCAGGGCCCAATTAAAGAAACCCATTACATTAATGTAATGGGTTTTTTGCATTTTTAGTTCAATACATCGCGAGATAAACTCGCTCCCACTTCTACATAAGCACAGTGCGACGTGATAGGCGGTTTACCCGCCGATTTGTATGCATACACATCCAAGTCGAAAACGCTGAAGGCTTTCCCAATCTACAAAGTGATCACCTTCTCGAGATAAACTCGCTCTCACTACAGCATAAGCAAAGTGCAATATGGTAGGAGGTGGTTTATCCACCGATTTGTATATCTATACGTCTAGAATATGCTACTTTCCTTTAGGTACCTAAAGAAGGAGAATTAGCAAATCAAAGTGGCAGTGAAATTGTAAATTTACAACCTCGGTTTAGCTTGCTTGATACGCTAATATTTCCTTTTAATAATTTAACGAGCTCGTTTGTGATCGCAAGGCCTAGCCCTGCATTGTGTTTGCGGTTACTTAGGCTATTTTTGGCCTGAAAGCTAGCGTCGAATATATAGGGAAGATCAGCGGCGCTTATCCCAATGCCAGTATCATTAACACTCACTAAAGCAATATCTTGTTGCTGCTGTAATGTGAGCTGTATTTCGCCACCAGCATCAGTATGTCTGATAGCGTTATCGATGAGGTTTGATAAAATCCTGTCTAATTTCCCGATATCACTGTATACACTAACTTCGCTTGCTTTCGGGCTTATTGAGATGGTTATTCCGCGCCGTTTAGCTTGCAATGTAAATTTAGCCGCAACGTCATACATAAGTTCAAGTAGATTAAAGGGCTCAATATGAAGTTTGGTATGTCCAGCTTCTAGATGGGCGAGTTCAAAAATTTGCGCGATAAGATGATTGAGCTGATTTATATTTTTGCTGGCAATTTTGATGTGTGAAACGATATTTGTGTCACTCGTTTGTTTTTCTATCAGTTCGATGTAACCTTTAAGCGAGGCAAGTGGTGTGCGGAGATCGTGGCTTAGCTGTGAAAGTAGTTCTTTACGTTGTTCATCTTTGAGGTTAAGTGTGGTTAATTGCTGCTGAATTTTATCCAGCATAGCATTGACGCTGCGACCCAGCTGATGGATCTCATCATGTTCTTCGGGCCAATTTATTTGAGCATCACGACTAATATTAAACTGGTTTTGGCTGACATGATCTATATATTGAGTCAGTCTGGACACGGGCTTAGTGATTTTATTAAGTAGTAGCAGGACAACAACCAGCAAAAAGAACAAAGTGCCTAATAACCAACTTACACCAAGCATCACCTTGTCTGAATTTTTTAGTTGCTCAATAATGCTATCGTATTTTGATGAGCCGATGATGATATATAGATAACCCTGCAAAATATCTTGATTAAATACAGGGGCTACAGAGAAAATTTTACTGCCGTTAACGCTTCTCGGATCATCTCCAAATACAGGTAGTTGGCTATTGCTCTTTAGGAGTTTTTTTAAAGGGGTAACATCAATTTGCTGACGTTTAACCTCTCCAGGGGCGGCAGAGTAAGTTAATAACTTACCTTCAGGGGAGACGAAGTAAAACTCGAATGAGGGGCCTAAGATCATCAAGGTGTGAAATAGATTACTCAAACCGTCATAGTCGTACACTCCCTCTTTTATTAGGGGATTATCGTCAACAAGATGGGTTGCAAGTGCGAGGTGTAATTGTTGTTCTGCTTGAGACTTAGAGACTTGAGATAGCGCTTGGGTCCACCAAACAAAAATCGCTGCAATGACAACGAAAGTGACAAATAAGATCAGTGCGAGTTTTTTGTAGAGTGAGAGCTTCATACGCTTTGCCCGCAAAGAGAGGCTGAATTTAATTTGTAACCAACACCCCATACTGTTTCTATCACCGTATTATTTGAAATAGCTTCAAGCTTTGCCCTCAGACGATTAATATGGGAGTTAACGGTATGCTCGTATCCTGAGTGTTGGTAGCCCCATACTGATTCTAATAACTGGGTTCGAGAAAACACGTGATTTGGGTGTTTAGCAAAAAACTGCAGCAGCTCAAATTCGGTTGCAGTAAGGTCTAATCTAACATTAGCCAACGAAATTTCATGACAACAGGCATCGATAACTAAGTTTCCAACTGCAATTTTATCGCGTGGGAAGTCCGCATTTTCAGTCTGCATTGATTGCTTAAGTTGCCTGACATGACGTAGCTGCGCTTTCACCCTTGCTTGCAACTCTCTCGTATTAAAAGGCTTGCATATATAGTCGTCCGCACCAACTTCAAGTCCAATGATCCTATCGATATCGCTACTTTTTGAGGTGACGATGATGACACTACTCATAGGGTAAAGCGCCTTAAGCTCTCGACAAAGGGTTAGTCCATCCATATTAGGTAGCATTAAATCCAGTAAAATCACGGCAAAATCGTTCGCTTTAGCAGCCGATAATACTTGGCTGCCGTCGGCAACATGCGTTACCTCTAAAGCTAACTCCTCTAAATGCACTTGGAGCAATCTCGCTATGTCTAAGTCATCTTCAACTAGCAACACGGTTTCTAACATAAATAGCCCTTTATGAAAGCGCAAACGCCTATGGCAGACGTTTGCGCATAGGCTATTTAATTCTCTCGATAGTGACTGCAAGCAGCGGGTTATCAAATTTATGGATACTAGTGAGCGTTGAACTTTGGAGTCCATCATCACTACCAACTACACCACTGTGCATCGTCACCATGTTGTGATTATCGTTGCGCTCTGCGTTAAAGCCCTCACCGCTGTCTGCTGGGCCTGGTATGGTTCCCGCGGCTTCACTATTCAGCTCAGTGCCAGCATCGTAGGCAAGTGTTCGATACATTTGCACCTCACCTACGGGCAACGCAGAGACGTCTATAGCATTTAGACCGGAGAATCCATCATTGGTATTCACCATCATGGTTAATAGCGATAACTTAAGCTCAGAAAGGTCTGTAGTTTTGATGGAAAGGTTGGTTGTCGCACCGGGGCCTAAAGGTCCATCTGTTGAGACGGATGCTTGTGTCATCTCATCGGCTATAATATCGCTGTTATTTCCGCCCTCTGCAAGTTGCTCTAATGCTTCACTTGCTGGCATGCCGACAGTAAAGTAATGACCAGACTGATGAAGCAGCGCTGCAATTGGTGACATAGGCTGTGCGTGTGTAAGGTTCGTGATAGTGATGGCAAACTCATACTCAACTGGCTCCGGCTCAACCGGAGGCTCTGGCATCACCATATTATTGTCATTGTCTCCACATGCACTGAGTAGGAGCGCAGACATGGCAATTAATGCTAATTTCGCTTTCATAGCTCCCCCCTTATTTTACGGTTATTGTTACTTTTGCCACAGGATTTAACCAACGGTGCACGGTGTTATGCAGATCGCTATTACCGCCGACTTGCTCGTTGTCACCTACGTTGCCTCTGTGAATATGGACCATGGTATTTTCTTCACTTGCTGTGACGCCAGCTCCTTGAGTGCCAGGAGCCGCACCTGGCGATGCTGGGATCCCTAAAATACCGGGTGCACCAGAGCCTTCGACAACTAATTCATTATTCGCTTCAGTACCTGCATCATAGGCATTAAGGTAAACTTCATAGGTGCCGGCAGCGCTTGGAATAGGCCACGCATTTAATCCTACAAATCCATCATTGGTAGGAAGTAGCATCGCCACAATTGAAAGATGCGTATTTCCTTCACTCGTTGATATCATCGCCATTGTAGAGCCTGCGGGTGCAAGTAGCCCCTCAGCTGGGTTGGCGACCATATTGGCGTTTGAGCTTTCGAGGATTTGTCCTAAAGCTGAAATGTCACCGCCTTCGGCCATGGCTTGCAATGCTTCAGAAGCTTGCTCGCCGAGTTTAAAAAGAGCGGTATCTTGATTATGAGCAGCCACCAGTAAAGGCGTATAGTAAATACCGTGAGTGAGGTTAGTGATTTTTACTTCAAGGTCTTGTGCCAGCGCAGCGCTTGATAAACACGTTGCGACTAATGTTGTCAGGATTTTTGCTTTCATGATGTACTCTTCTTATTAGGATTAACAGTCTCCTTATCATGGCCGCAAGATATTGAGATAGGCTCACGGAGTTATCACGTTTTTATCACAAAAGCGTAGAATACTTATCACAGGGCTCAGAGCAGCTAGGATTAACTTGAAATACGCCTGAACGGTTCTTGTTGATCGAAAACTATCAATTAGTTCTGCAAGGTAGGGATAATGAGGAGTAAAAAACTCCTCGTTACTAGAGAAGCGGGTTAGGGCTTATCGAAATAACTGAGGTTGACGCCAAGCACACTATTGGCATCAGCAAGCGTTACTTTGTCTTTAGTGTTTGGCGAAAAGTTAGGATCGATATATTCCATAATCATTTCATTAGCAATTTTTCGATAGGCGATTTGTATTGCTTCTGAAGAGCTACAGCCTTGGTCTGTTTCAAAGACTTTGCTTAGTGGCGCTAAGCCAAACCCTTTTTGTAGCACTAAATCTGTCGAACGTAATGCACCTTCTACCCAGCCCTGATAATCAGAGTAAGCTTCACCGCAGGTAAATAGATTTGGCAACGGCTCTACTAAACCTTCGATGACGTCTTTATCATTCGCTCCAATCGCCCATTGATGTACACCAAAACCAAATTGAAGATTTTCAGGGACATTGAAATTCACATTCCCTTCCCAAATTCGAGCGCTTGTGAGGGTGGGCTGTGGAACATAATGTGTATTAAAAATGTCTTTAAAGAATTGTGTCGCTTGTCGTACAACCGCTTCCGAGGCTGGAAATATATCACTGGGAATAGATTCAACGAGTTCCGACTCACGAGGGTGATGATAAAGCTCACCTTTATTTTGCAGTGCACTCCAAAAATTAATATTTAAATAATCACAGTAAATAGTCAATGCGGCTGGGCGACTGTATTTAGCTGCTTCTATCCCTTCGAGTTTGTGTTGGGTTTCAGAGTTAGGCTCGGCATGACGCTCGTTATACATAAGCGCGGCTGCGAGTTCATCATCTAAAGCATAAAAGGGATAAACAGAACCTGTTGGTAAATCGGCAAAGTTAGGTCCAAAGCTGACAGCTGGGCGGCCTGTCATGCCGGTTCCCCACCATGCAGTGTCGTAATATAAATTAATCTTCAGGAGCGGTTGGTTGCTTGTGCTTTGCAATGTATCCCATAACGCATCGCGCCGCTGCTTTGGTAGCTGTTTGAATACATCTGACGCTATGAACAACTTTTCAAGCGCGAGCCTTGGCAGCCCTAAAATAAGCTTTTCGGCTTTAAATGTTCCTTCGCTTATCTGTCCGTCTTGCTCGGTTTTGGTGTACTTAAGTACATAAAGATTGTCTGCTTTATCAAAGGCGATGCTATCGATGCTCGTTTGCAGGTAAATCTTCTCTTTACCTATTTTATCCACCAGCGCGTTTGGCAGGGTGCTAAAGCCGTCTTTAAAGGTTCTAAATTCGACATCTGCAGGAAAGTCTTCCAAAAGCTGATAGGCAACCCCCGCATTCATTTTCGATAAGAAGGTGCCATTAAAGCCCAAAACACGATACAGCATGGTGATACATTCTTGGCTATAACCCATATCAGTGAGTAAATCCCACAAAGACCAATTATATAGCGGTTCACCTTGCCATTGACATTGCAGACGGAAATCCTGCCAAAACTCTGGACCGCGAACCTCTGGCCTTGAATCGAACTGTGGATTCACTTGCAAGATACGATTAAAAACAACATTAATAATGTCTTTGGGATTAACACCTTGTTCGTTTGGGTCGAGGTTATAAAGTGCCGACCAAATATGATAGTCGTCTTGTTCAGCATCGTTTACCGAAAAGCTGGTACCGCGAAAGTAGAGCCGGTTATTGCCGCCGCTATTCATGGGGAACGGGACTATCTGATCTTCTAGGCCTAACTTTAGAAAGAGGGCCATTAGGTCATCCATACCCTCAAATAGAAACCGCATACCACCTTGTTCTTCTTTGACTGTAATGGTGCTGTCAGGCTTTGCTCCTGCGCGGTTATCTCTGAAATGGATAAGATCTGAGTCCAATCTTCCACCTGTGCGGTTGCTGCGCTCAAAAATGGCGAAGTCATCAACGTCTGTTTCGCACTGTAATCGCCAAGCGCTATACAAACCAGACATGCCAGCCCCTATCACTGCGACTTTGACTGCTTCTGGAATGGGTTTTTGACTAATGTCTGTACCTATTTTGTAGTGAGTCATGTGAGTTCCTTAGTCGACGATGTCTCACACTTTTGAGGCTGACTGCTTTTATACCAATTGGTATTACTTCCTAGCTCGCTAAGTGATCTTTAACGTATTTATGCACTCCAACCTGTTGAGTGCACTTTCCAAAAATTTGTTGCAACAAGCCAAGTATTGTTTTCTCAACTTGATGCAAAACCCAGTTACTACTTTAGTACACTAGTTAAGTTTGTGTTAATTTTTGAGGTGGTTTTTGCCAAGTGTTTATCTAAAAAGTACGAATGGCATGAATTTAATAAGTTTTTATTCTCGGCTGAACATTAATTTGAGAGATGGAACACATTTGTTCCATACCGACTAAGTCTTTTAGTGTTCAAAGAGTTTAGCCAACAATGATATGGGGTAAGAAACGGCTAAGATCTTGGGTGATCAGACTTTTATCTTCACGGACACCAATTCCAACTGCTTTATCACCGACAATCCATGAGCCGATGAGCGTATTGAAGCCTGCAAATTTGGGTAAAGGTGAGTAAGCTTGATAAATATAACCTTCTTCGCCATATCCACCTGCAGACTGTGCAAACAGCTGTTGATCTTTTCGGATCTCAATATTCGCGCCTTCACGAGAAAATAGCGGCTTCTTCACATAGCCGGACTCGCTGCTTGCAATTTTATGCTTGTCCTGTTCAAAGTATGCCGGTAACAGATTTGGGTGATTGGGAAAGATTTGCCATAGCAAAGGTAAGATTGCTTTATTAGATAAAATCGCTTTCCAAACAGGCTCTAGCCATTGCACTTTTGCTTCCGATAATTGTTCGCTATATTCATCTTGAAACATAAATTCCCATGGGTATAGCTTAAACATCCATTGGATTTTTGAATCATCAAGGTCGACAAAGTGTTGGTTATCAAATCCGATATCTTCGATAAAAACTTGTTTCGTTTTGAGTCCAGCTTCCATCGCGCAACTGCGCATATATTGAATGGTGCCCAAGTCGTCAAAGCTTTCTTTGCAGCAAGAAAAGTGTAGGGGAGCACCACGGTAGCATTTATGCAGTTGATAAAAGCGCTCTATCAGCGCTTCTTGAAGGTCATTTAATTGATCCGCATTACGTGGTAACTTACCGGCTTTTACCTGTTCTTCAAGCCACTACCAGTAATCCGTTTCGAATAAGCTGGTGGGCGTGTCGAAATTGGCCTCCAGCAATTGGCCTCCAGCAGCTTGGCTGGTGACTTTCCATCGTAACTAAAATCAAAGCGACCATAGAGCGCTTGGTCTCGATGACGCCATGAGCGAGTCACTAATTCCCATTGAGACTCAGGATTAGCAAACGGTTGCAGAAGAGACTCGTCATTACACACTAAATCGACAAGGTGTAAGCGCATTTGGTGGAGTTCGTCACTTGGATCTTCCAAGTCTTGCTCAATTTGCTTTAACGTAAATTGATAATATGCACTTTCGTCTCAATACTTTTCACCATACATAGTATGAAGCTCAAAGCCGTGGGCTTTTGCTTGTTCACGCCAGTGTGGGTGTTCATCAACAGAAATTCTTAACATAAGTGTAAAATCGATCCGTCTAATATCAATTAGCTTAATTAAGCGAATTGGTATTAATCATCATCGTAGGTGAGCTGCTCTAGCTCGCGATGAAGTATATCATCATCTCCCAGGTTAAGTTCAATAAGGCGCTTTAAATGCGTCACACTATCGAGATCGATTTGGCGGCAATGTACACCTAGATGACCTTCTTCAACGTGACGAACCTCTACCTCCATTGTAATTTGAATATCACTACCAGGTAGATAAAAGTTTAAACTTGCAGGGTCGTTTTTAAGTGGCACATAGCCATCGGGCAGGGTGAGTAACGCGCCATTGAGCGACAAATCCAAGATTTCGCAGCTAAAATCACCGCTTGAGGCCATAAACTGTGCCTCGTTTGAAAAAATAACTCTGGAAAAACGTCGACGTTCTTTCATTACTGATCCTAATAGTCCGTATAGGTAAAGAATAGCTTATATCATTGTGCTCGCTACTAACAATGACAATAAATTACGCCGCTTGGATGGGATTGCTACTGCAATTTGATTTGCGACTTGCCTCCACAGTGCGGCATGAATAAAGCTAAGCAAGTATTAAAAAATAAAAAAGGCTCCTAACGAAGAGCCTTAGATTATCTATCGTCGATAGACTAGGGCCTGTTGACCTTTGCTGTTTGATTTTTGTTCTTCTGAGTGTGTTTTGGTCGCGACGCTCGACTTGCCGCCTAGTAATCTAGGCAAAAGTTGAGCAACAATGAACAAAGCGCACTCAGGTCAACCCAAAGGGCAGCGCTTGATTGGCATTTCTACTGCGTTATCGCCAGACTTACGTAGAATGACTACGCTACGCTGGCTCTGCCTTGTATAAATACCAATCAAACTGCTGCAAAAACAAACTTGAAAGATCAACAGGCCCTAATGTTTTAATTATTAGCCAATCTTCTTATATTTGATACGTTTAGGCTCTGCCGCCTCAGCACCAAAGGTCTTCTTCAACCATTCTTCGTATTCAGTGTAGTTGCCGTCAAAGAAGTTGATTTGGCCTTCATCACGGTAGTCTAGAATGTGGGTCGCGATACGGTCTAGGAACCAACGGTCGTGCGAGATACACATAACGCAGCCCGGGAATTCTAAAATCGCATTTTCTAGGGCTCGTAACGTTTCAACGTCTAGATCGTTGGTTGGTTCATCCAGCAACAGTACGTTACCGCCTGCTTTTAGTAGTTTTGCTAAGTGCAGACGATTGCGCTCACCACCAGACAGCTCTTTTACAAACTTTTGTTGGTCATTGCCCTTAAAGTTAAAGCGGCCAACATAGGCGCGGCTTGGTACTTCAAAGTTACCAATTTTAAGAATGTCTTGGCCGTTAGAGATCTCTTGGAATACGGTGTTATTACCGTCCATGTCATCACGGAACTGTTCAACAGTGGCGATTTCAACCGTTTCACCAATAGTGATGTTACCACTATCTGGCTGCTCTTGACCGCTTAGCATTCTAAACAGCGTTGACTTACCCGCGCCGTTTGCACCGATGATCCCAACAATTGCACCTTTAGGTACGTTGAAGTTCAAATCGTCAATCAACAATCTGTCACCGAAGCTCTTACGTAAGTTGCTCACTTCAATCACTTGGTCGCCTAAGCGAGGACCAGGTGGAATGAATAGCTCGTTGGTTTCGTTACGCTTTTGATAGTCGTTTTGCTGAAGCTCGGTAAACTGCGCCATACGTGCTTTAGACTTAGCTTGACGACCTTTTGGATTTGAGCGTACCCATTCAAGTTCTTTTTCAATCGACTTCTGGCGTGCTTTCTCTGATTTTTCTTCTTGCTTCAAACGTGCATCTTTTTGCTCAAGCCATGAAGAATAGTTACCTTCCCACGGAATACCATGGCCACGGTCAAGCTCTAAAATCCAGCCTGCTACATTATCTAGGAAGTAGCGGTCGTGGGTGATCGCTACCACTGTGCCCTCGTAGTCATGAAGGAAGCGCTCCAACCACGCAACCGACTCGGCATCTAAGTGGTTAGTCGGTTCGTCAAGAAGCAGCATATCTGGCTTTTCAAGTAACAGGCGGCAGATAGCAACACGGCGTCTTTCACCACCTGATAGGTGCTCAATTTTCGCATCCCATTCTGGTAAACGAAGCGCATCGGCAGCGCGCTCAAGCGCATTATCTAGGTTGTGACCGTCATGTGCTTGGATGATAGCTTCTAATTCGCCTTGCTCTTTAGCTAGCGCATCAAAGTCAGCGTCTTCCATCGCGTACTCTGCGTACACTTCGTCTAATCGATTCAGGGCGCGTTTTACTTCGCCAACTGCTTCTTCAATCGTTTCACGAACGGTTTTGCTTTCGTCTAGTACAGGTTCCTGCGGTAGGTAACCGATCTTAGTACCAGGTTGCGGACGTGCCTCGCCCTCGAATTCGTTATCCACACCCGCCATAATGCGAAGTAAGGTCGATTTACCTGCACCATTAAGGCCTAAAACACCAATTTTAGCGCCCGGGAAAAAGCATAAAGAAATATCTTTCAGAATAGTGCGCTTAGGTGGCACAACTTTGCTCACCCGCGACATGGTATAAATATATTGAGCCATGAGTTTCCAATCTCTTTTTTAAGTTAGATGTATTTTAGAGAAAGCCTTCCTGTGCTGCAATGTTGTGGACTACATGATATAAAAAATATAAGTTCCTTCGCTAATTAACTTGAGTTGTGGATAGTTAATACCTTTCTAGCAGTCAGCTCCAGTGCAAATGGTGTTTAACTACTAACCAATAGCTATATTGGTTAGCAAATTCGCCTTGCTTATAGGAAGTTGGCACCATAGCGAGAGCAGGATGCGGAAGCGGTGTTTTCCCTAAAATTCTCTGGTTAGACAAGGAGGTAAATTAAGTTGTACTTTAACAACAATGAGTTAGAACATTCCCTGTCCAAATCTTAGATTAAGCAAAATATTTTCGTGTTTAAGTTGTAATTCGATGTAATGGTCTAAGTCAGAAATAGCTTCTACACTGCAGTAATGCTTCATGAATTGAACCACTGCAAAAAGGATTACAACATGTCACATCACTGCAATCAAAATCCCATTGTTTCAGCTGCCATATACCCACCCATAGGTGTAATGCGGGTTGGTAACAGCCCAGATGAATTTTTTATTGGCCCAGAGGTCGATACCGCCATTCCAAGAGATATGAATTACTATCGCGATAGCACGGGAGCGTTGAAGCGCCAAGCCGCGCGTTTTCGTATTTATGGATTGGACGCCGAGGGCAACATCGTTAAAGAACTCACTTGCGACGATGGCGCTTCTATCATTTGGCATGCTCGCTTGGCTAATCAAAAAGCATCTTGGTATGAGTTTCAATTAGCGTTGGATATTCCAGAGGCGATGGAGGCCGAGCCGAGTTTACTGCGCAACCTCAATGTAAACGACCGTAACAGCTTGCTCATTGATGGTGGTGCGCAGCAGATCAGTGGTATTGCTTCTGGGTGTGGTTGTAGTCGCTTTGAAGGATGCTTTGCTGGTAAAAAAGTGTACTTAGGCGAAATGCGTACCGATGACAAGGGCCGCTTACTTATGCTTGGTGGACACGGGGTGTCAGAAAATCCTCAAGGCCACGAGGCGATCACGTTCGGTAATAATGAAGGCTGGTACGACGATACTTCGGACGGCCCTGTAACTGCTGAGGTGAAATATCAAGGCAAAGCACTTGATGTGAAACCTGCATGGGTTATTTGTGCGCCACCAGATTACGCACCAATGCAAAAATCTCCGCGAACCATGTGGGATTTAATGCGCCAGGTTGCAGTTGATGCCAAGATACTACCAGCACCTGAAGGTAACCCCTCCTTTAGTAAAGACATTCTGCCAATTTTCCAAAGGTTAACCGATTTACAATGGGTTAATGCGGGATTTGCCGCAGGGTTTGGCTGGAATAGCCCCTTTGATTTTACTTCAGAGACTTGGATCTGCCGTTTAAATGACAACTCACGCACATGGCAAGAAGCAAGACGTAATCTCTTTAATAACTTTAGACAGATAGAAAAAGTCACCACAGCGGATGAAAAACATAGTTGGGATCCTAAATTTGCTGCTACCGCACCGCAGCTGTGGCCTTGGTTGTACGGTGATGCGATGAGTGTAGATGCCGATGACTCGCCAAGGCAGTTTGTCACGCTGACAGAAATTCAGTTGAATATGTTACAGCAGTGGTCGAATGGCGAATTTGATTCTGATTACGACCCTTGTTATCGCCCCCCAACCAGCATTGATGAAATTCCGGTTGCTGAGCAACCAGAGATGTTAACTAAAGCGGCGATGGAGTTCTGTTTAGCGGATGCTTTCCATCCTGGATGTGAAATGACTTGGCCAATGCGTACAGCGGGCATGTATAGCGAGGCTTTCCGTCTTAAGCATTCAGAAGATACTGCACCGACCCACGGCACCAATTATGGCGTGGAAATGACATCAGAAATCGCGCTGCATTCGAGCGGCCCATTAAAAACGGGGCAGGTTGCTGGTGGCATTACGCGTTGGATGGCCATTCCTTGGCAAACAGATACCGCGAGTTGTCGCGATGGCTACAATGAAGCTTACGACCCTTATTTACCGACCTTTTGGCCTGCACGAGTGCCAAATAATATGCTTAGCGAGCAAAATTATCACAGGGTAGTTGATGAAACTAGGCCATTTGCAGAGCGACAAGCAGCATTTAATGACCGGGAGCTGTGGCTAAACGATTTGCCGATAGGCCCTTCAACTAACTATATTGAGCAGATCAACAGTATGATCACTGGGTTTGGTCAATTGGCGGTGGTATTACCGAAGACAGAAAAAGGCGTAACAGGTTTTCCAACCACCATGCAAGTAGGGTTAACACCAGTCAAAGCTGATCACAAAGCAGAAAAACTGCTGACAGCAAGTCGTAATGAAAGCATGCGAGATTGTCGTCCTGATTTGTCACAAACCGACAAAGCACACCGCCGGAATCGCAAATAATAAGGGCTAATATGGCTGAAAGGAAATCGGATATTGTAATTGTAGGTGCAGGCATTGCAGGATGCATTGCTGCACTTGCCTTGCATCCTCACTACCAGGTGATAGTAGTCGATAAGCTCGCCGCAGCTAAAGACAAAGTGGGCGAGTGTTTACCGCCAGCGGCGTCTAGAATTCTCAAAAAGCTTAATTTGTTGCACTTACTACAAAGCCCGGAACATCTCACTTGTCACGGTATGATTTCGTTTTGGGGTAGTGAATCGCCTACCATAGTGGATAACGTTAAAAACCCCGATGGTTTGGGATGGCACATTCATCGGCAGCATTTTGAACAGCAGCTTCGTGATCAATTAGTGCTTCGTGGTATCCCTTTGTTATCTTCTACAAAGCTTACTGAGGTGGTGCAAACACAATCAAGTTGGCAAGTTAGGGTTGAAGGCCGCGACACTGACATGTCTATCACGACAACACTGCTTATTGATGCCACCGGTCGCGCCTGTCATCTGGCGAGGCGACTCGGTGCAAAACTACAACAGTTTGATAAGCAAATGGCACTGTGGCTTACCGCAGAGGTTGCCACGACGAAACAGTTTGCGGTGATAAGCGATGAAGAAAATGGCTGGTGGTATAGTGCGCCGAGCGCGGCATGCTCTTCACTCGATCCTAATATGCAGCCTCGGGTGTTTTCTTGGCAGGCTTGCGCTGATGCGATCAAAAAGTGCAACATCACCAACGCTCGAGATTTTTTAGCCAAAGTAAAGCAGGTGAGGGGATTTAACACCTTAGTGGACTTGGTGAATATAGAAACAGCATACCTGCGCCCAATGGTAAGTGCAAATTCGGCCCGTTTGGATAGTTGCGCAGCAAAAGGCTGGTATGCGGTGGGTGATGCGAGCATGAGCTTTGATCCGCTCTCTTCGCAAGGTATGTTGCATGCCATGACCAGCAGCATGCAACTTGCGGATATGCTGCTGTTGCACGGTACGGATTACAAACATGGCGCAAAACTATATCAGTCGCAAATGGATAGAGTGTGGATGCGCTACCTTGAGCATCGACAGCACTTTTACGAGGGCTCAAAGTTAATCGGTTAACACTTATTATTACTTGTTTGGACTAAAGCAAAGTTTGAATCGAAAGAATGCGGCAACATCTATAGTGGTGAAACCAATACCATTGCCGCTGGCTGTCAGTTGATTGCGATGCTTAAAATGTCTGAATAAATGTCGCTTAGAAGTGGCGGTGAATACTCACCTATTCGCTGCCGCCAATGGAAGCTGAATATGAGCAATTGCGCCTTGTGCATCCTTACGATTGTTTAAGCTCAGTTTTCCGTTATGCTGTTCAACGATATTTTTAGCTAAGATGAGCCCAATCCCTTTACCCGCTGCTTTAGTGGTGTAAAAAGGTACAAATAGGTTGTCAGCGTTCTTTATGCCATGCCCTTCATCGAGTACTTCAATACCTGCGAATTTATGATTGTGATATGCTTTGACGCAAACAGCATTGCGCTCACATCCAGCTTCCAAGGCATTTTTAATCAGGTTTACAAGTGCCTGCTCAAGTAAGCTTTGATCAATTTGTAGCGTAAAGTCCTGTTCAATGGTTAATCTCACGCGATTGTCAAAAAGCCCTACGAGCGGCGTTAGTAAGTCACTTATGGATATCGCTTCTATATGAAGTTGATGCTGTTTTGCAACGCTTGCATAGCGATTAACAAATGACATCAGGCCATCGCTGCGCTGCACAATCACGCCAAGCGCTTGTTCAAAATCGGCTTGATTTTCTTGCGTGGTGGGAATTTCTATCAAGGTTTGAGCAAGTGACTTAATCGGCGAGAGAGAATTATGAATTTCGTGGCTGAGCACTCTGATCATTTTTTGCCAAGCGTCGCGCTGAGCTTGACTGACAACCGCTTGCACATCGGTTAGGATCACCAAGTGCGCCTGCATGCCTGCAATGGTAAGTTCGCTATAGCGAAGTTGCCACTCATCACCTAAGGTGGGGTGGTTAAAGTGCCAATGACCACGATGATACTCAAGGCTAAACTTATGCGCTTTTAATAAACGCTGGCTTTGCCATGGTTTGCCAATCCAATTTGAGAAGGCTTCATTGGCATGCACCAGTGCAGTGTCGTTATCGAAAATCGCGATGGGGCTGGGCAGTTGTTCAATGAGTCTGAACAGTAATATGGCCTGGTGGTCTCGCTCTGATTTGAATGATTGCAGCTGCTGACATAATTGCTGTGTTTCTTGCAGCAAACTGTGAAGAATTCCCGAGCTGTCAGAGGTGTAAAAGCGCTGCCCATACTCTTCGTTTTTAATCGCCTCTATGGTGGTTGAGAGGTGATAAAAAGGTTGTATCAGGCGCTGTTTAAAATGATATAACAGCAGTGCGAGCGGACAAAGGACAAGGATAAAGTAGGTGATAACACTGAGTGTTGAGACCTCAAGGGTGACCATAAAAAAAGCGCTGATCACGGTGAACAGCAACCAAATAATCAGGCAAAAAATCTCGATAGTCTGTTCAAAGTTAGGCTTTTTCATAGGCAAGCTCATCGTGTTTTGATATCAAACTTATCAAGGCGACGATATAGGGCACTTTTACTGATCCCAAGTAAAACAGCAGCATCTTCCACATTATCATGGCATTGGCACAGCGCCATTTTAATCAACTTTTGCTCGGCTTGATCTAGCGTCATCATTTCAGGCTCACTCTGCTCTGTGGTTACCACAGATTTTAAAGAAAGCGCGCTTTCTTCAATTTCAGTGCCATCACACAGTAAAATCGCACGTTCCATCATATGGCTAAGTTCACGGATATTACCCGGGAATGCGTAACTTTGTAGTCTTGTTTTCGCTGCATGAGACAAAGGTTTTACGTCTAATTCATAGGCCGTTGCGTGCTTTTGAATAAAAAAGTCGGCCAGTGGAACTATCTCAGTGCGACGCAAGCGCAGTGGTGGGATCTCAAACTCCATTGTATTTAGTCTGAAATACAGGTCACTACGAAATTGACTTGCTTGTTGTTGCGACTCTAAATCTGCATTAGTTGCGCTAATGATTCTACAGCTTGCATGCTGCGTTTTGCTCGAGCCAACAGCTTCATATTCCCCTGTTTCTAATACTCGTAGTAGCTTCGCTTGTTGAGGCTCTGTGAGTGTGCCTACCTCATCCAAAAACAAAGTCCCTTGCTCAGCCATTGAGAAACGACCTTGTCTATCCTGTTTAGCGTCAGTAAACGCACCTTTCACATGGCCAAACATTTCGCTTTCAAACAGTGACTCTGGAATGGCCGCCATATTGGTGCTCACAAAGTTGCCTGTGATGTTACTTTGCTGGTGGATGTAGCTGGCAATTTGTGATTTTCCCGTACCATTTTCCCCTCTAAGCAATATATTCGCTTTGGTTTTGGCAATGCGATCAAGTTGGCTTTTTAGCGCTTGCATCGTAGGGCTTAACCAGAGTAACGCATCAGCATGGTCTACATTTGGCGCTATTTTAGCTGTGGTTAGTAGGGGGGAAGCCGATTGTTGTTTTGCAGTGATTTGCTTTAGCCCTAAATGCTTTTTCACCATCATTACTACAGCGTGGTTGTCCCAAGGCTTGGCAAAAAAGTCTTTGGCGCCGCGCTGCATGGCTTCGACGGCGAGTTCGACGCTAGACCAAGCGGTCATCGCAATAAAGGTTGCGCTACTTTGGCTTGCATACTGACTCAAAAAAGCGAGACCTTCATCGCCGGATGTCGTATCGAGCTCATAGTTCATGTCTAGCAGTACAATATCAATGTCGTGCGCATTGAGCTGCTTAGCGGCACAATCAAGACTACTACTTTGGAAAATGGTAAAACCGTGGTTTTTTAGTAAAAACTGTAAGCTAAGGCGGATATCGGCCTTGTCATCAACGATTAAAATTGAACCTTGCATAGTGTGTTGTAGGCAAAGAGCGTTTACACGCCACGCTTTGCCTACGCATTCCTGTTGTTATTAACTTATTCGTTTCTTAGCGCTTTAATGGGATCTTGCCTTATCACCCTTTGCACAGGTAAATAGCTTGCGATGAGCGCAATCAGCAGCATGATAGGGATTGTCACGATAACAGCGAACCAGCTCACGGAAATAGCTGTTGTACTTATCTTTGTCAGTATCCCATATCCGATTGCAACGGTTAATGCACTCACTCCAAGGCCAATCATTACCGGTGTTAGACTCTGCTTGAGCACTTGTGCTATCAGTTTGTGTGTATGTGCGCCCAACGACAAGTGAATGCCAAGCTCATAGCGACGGATTTGTACGCTGTAGTTGAGCACGCCGTAGATCCCAGCGCCAGCTAGGCTTAAGGTAAGGGCTAATAGAGCGACAGTCAACATTGCTTGCAGCCAAGTTTGTCTTAACCTCTGGGTTAGCATGCCATCTACAGGCTCAAAAAAAGCAAAGTTTAGACTCGGATGAATGACCTTGAGAGCATGAGTTAATTGGACTTTTGACAGTGCAGAATTCCCCTTGATAATAAAAGATGTGCTGCCTTCAGTGACAGGCAAGTAATAGCGCTCTAAGGTATAGCCTCGGTTGCCCGTAGGTACGTAAATATCACTCACAACCCCAACCACTTTTCTTGGCACCTCTCTGTCAGCATAGAGGGTTTGACCGATTGGATTTTCATCTTTGTACAAACGCTTAGCGAGTGAGGCCGAGAGAATTATTTCATTGTTGTCTGAGCCTGAGGCCATGATCGGTGTAAACCGGCTTCCTTGCTCAAGTGGTAGTGAAAGCGCAGTGAAACCGTCTTCGTCGTAAAAGGACAAACTGACGATACCGATCAGCGCAATATTTTGGTCATACAAATAATTTTGCCATCCCATTTGCAAAGGCGAAGCATAACTTGCCGATATCGATGTGATGCTCGCTTGATTGGCTAAAAGCTGTTTGATTTGCTTGCCAAGCTCAAAGTTATCGATTTCTGTGGCACTACCATCGATACGGACATAGTACAAATGCTCAGTATCAAACCCTGTGGGATGAGTCATTTGCGCGTATGCGGGAATTAATTTGTTGGCTGCAAGAAAGAGTAAAATACTGGCAAAGCATACTTGTAATGCCACCAACACTTGACGAGTACGCTTGGAAATTTGCGCGCCAGTGCCTTTACCGCTGCTGTGTAGCGCATCTGTCAGGGCATGATAGTTTACTTGTTTGCTGGTAAACCAGGCGATGAGTAGCGCTATTATCAGACTCAGTGCACAAGCAACCACTATGGTCGGCCAGTCCAGAGTTAAGCCCTGCATGCGACTAAATAAATAGCTCAAGTCGTTTGCTAACCAAACATTCAACCACTCGGCAAGCAATAATCCGAGTATAGTAGCTGCCCCCACTAACAGGACGCTTTCGCAAAACATACTGACAAAAATGTGAGTAGGCTTTGCCCCCAGTGCCGCTTGAATTGCCATGGTGCGCTGTTTTTGCGCAGCCCTTGAGAGAAATAAATTAACCACATTGGTCAGGGCAATGAGCACCAAAACCGCAGCTGAGAACAACAAGGTAATGGCGAGCTCATCACTTCGTGCAACTATTTTGTCGCGCAGTGGTGTAAACTGAGCGCCAATTCGCGTGTTAGGCGCTACGTTTTCACGGGATTGGTAAAGCGTGTTAATCTGTTCGCCCAGCGCATGATTCATCTGCTCAATGTTTACACCCGCTTTCAGTCGAGCGATACCGTTAAACTGGCTACTGATGTTATTCCAGTGCGAGCTGGTGGTGACAGGCTCCGGAAAGCTACTAAAGCCGCTAACGGGAAAGCCACCAAAGATCTCAGGCACTTCAAACGCTTCTCCCGTTACTCCGATAATTTGATAGCGTTCACGATCTATGGAGGTGTAGCTACCAACGATATCTGGATCGGCATTAAAGTGCGTTATCCAAGACTGGTAACTCAGGACTAAAACTTTTTGTTCATCGCTGACGCCTTCGTCTTGTTTTAGCGTGCGACCAAGATGCAGTGGCGTGCCTAACAACTCAAAGAATTCGGGAGTCACTCGAATAATGTCTACCGTGGGCATATCCTTAATGTCCATAAAACGAGATGATACCAAGTGCATCATCGTCATTTTGTCGATAAATTGCTTATCTTGATATAGTCGAAACTGGGTGGAGAGCAGTTGGAATCCATATTGGGTTTCTCCATTAATGGTTTCGCTTTGATCGGTCACCCACAGCTTATCTGCATCAGGGTAGGGGAGCGGTTGCGTGATCAATCTATGGTTGATATTAATCACTACAGTTAGCGCTGCTAAGGTTAATGCTAGGGTGACAAGTACGGTAAGACTAAATCCCGGAAGCTTCCTCAGATTTGACAGTGCGAGCTTAAATTCCTCTTTTATCATCCCACCATCTCCAAATTCATTTCATCCACCATCACCCCATCTAACAAGAACAGTTTACGTTTTGCCATGTCTGCATATCTCGGGTCGTGGGTAACCATACACATGGTTGTGCCTTGGGCGTTTAGGTCGCTCAGCATGTTCATTACGGCATCGCCATTTTTTGAGTCCAAGTTTCCTGTAGGTTCGTCAATAAGCAGAATATCTGGCTGATTGGCGAGTGCACGGGCGATGGCGATACGTTGCTGCTGTCCGCCTGACAGTTGATTGGGCTTATGTTCTGCTCTGTGGGTCATTTGTACTAACTCCAAGCAAGTCATTACCCGTTCTTTTAACGCAGTACTTGAAAGAGCGGTGCTACTGTACTTGATAGGTAAGGCGATATTGTCAAAGACGTTCAATTCATCAATGAGATTAAATGACTGAAACACAAAGCCAATATGTTTATTTCTCAGTGTGGCTCTTTGGTTGACGTCAAGGTTACTGACATCGTTACCCGCAATTGTGTAGGTACCGGTGCTTTGGCTGTCTAATAAACCAAGAATATTTAGAAGTGTTGATTTGCCGCAGCCCGATGGGCCTGAAATTGA
The DNA here is from genome assembly GCF_021530695.1 of Pseudoalteromonas sp. OF5H-5. NCBI lineage: Bacteria > Pseudomonadati > Pseudomonadota > Gammaproteobacteria > Alteromonadales > Pseudoalteromonadaceae > Pseudoalteromonas > Pseudoalteromonas sp. OF5H-5. Next base: position 1,756 of record NZ_JAKGBF010000032.1, on the reverse strand, counting down.
CAGATATTCGCCCTGAGTTACATTGAGGTTTACACCACGCAATGCCAGTGTTTCCATCCCGCCGAGGACAAACTTTTTAGTGATGTTTTTAAGTTCAATAACGTGTTTATTATTCATTGTTCTTCCTTTGGTTTGTTATTTGCTCAAAGTCACTACGGGTGTGTCGGCATAAGATGCCATATCTGACAAAATAAACTGCTGATTTGTCGAAGCGCCACTGAGCAGTTGAATGTGCTGTGACGTTTCTGCGCCATAGTGTACTTGAATTGCACGGGCTTGTTGTTTTTCTTTATCAACAAGATATAAGGTTGCTTGACTATAAGGTTTTGCACCGACGGGTTTGTCGATGAACAGTGCGGAACTCAATTTGTCGATAGAGACTTTCCCCTCAATATTTAGCTCGGGGCGAGCACTCGCGGGCAGACTTTTAGGCAGTGTCACCTCAACTTCAATATTGCCATTTTGTACCATTGGATTAATGCGCGACACTTGGCCTTCAATTAAGTCGTTACGGGTATTGATGCTCACATGCTGAGCCAGCTTTATTTGCTGGGCATAGGCTTGTGGGATCTGTAATTGCGCATATAAATCAGTGGTGCTGCCAACTAACACCAATTGAGTGCCAAGAGAGACACTTTGTCCAAGTTCCACATGAAGTTGCTGCAATACTCCTTTGATCCCAGCCCGTACAGTGAGCTTATTCACCCTATCTTGCACCAATAAAAATGCTTCATTACTGGCATCAATATTTGACTGCGCAAGCTGCAGGTTGGCTTTGTGTAAGGTCTGCAATTGTGATATTCGCTGTTGTTCAATATTAATGCGGCGTTTCAGCTGGCGATGGGTAAGTACCGCGCGTTGGTAGTCGAGTTTAGAAACAACCCCATCTTCAACCAACTCTCCTTGAGCGGTAACCTCCAGCTCGGCACTTTCTAACTCAGATCTCAGAATTTCCAAATCCGCCTGATGAGACAGCAGTTCTCGTTGTTGATTGATATCGAGCTGTAAATATTGGTCTTGCGATTGCGCCAAACTGCGTTTGGCATCTTTTAAAGATTGGGCCAAATTTGCATCTTGTAACTTCATAATGATGCTGTCGGGGTTAACTTGTGCACCTGGGCGCAACACAATTTCTTCAACCGTGGCATCGCTCGCGGCACTTATCAAACGCGGCGTTTTCGATTTAAGCTGACCATATCCAGATACACTGACCTCTAAATCTCCTTGCTGGACCTCCGCAATCCAGGTTTTTGCCACAGGCAAAGATGCCTGCGCTGAGGGCTGTATTAGCAGCCATATAATAACTACGGCGAAAATGGTTCCGCCAACAGCCCACAACCAGTTAACCTTGTTGCGCTTTTTATGTTCGACTTGTATATCCATGTTGATATCTCTGGTGGAATAAAGGTTGTTATTACTCAGTAGATAACAAGTCGCATGCCAAAAAGTTAATCAACTGAAATTATTGGTTTTTTTCTTTTGTCTGTTTGCAGGGAAGGAGTGCTTTTTGCGGTTTCGAAAATAAAAATTGTGGTTTTGGGATGAGTAAAATAAGTCTTTTGTTGAATTTATGTAATTTTTTGTTGCGATTTTTCTCGTGGTCTGGTTTTATTTAGGTTAGAACAAAATGTAAGGATAACTAGGAATTATGAAAAGTATTTCCTCTTTTATGAAGCATGATCATATTATTGAAGAAGCTTTGAAATGGCTATATGAAGATGGTGCAAAAGCTGCTCATATAAGTGGTCCGACAGGG
>NZ_JAKGBF010000031.1:0-26639 GCF_021530695.1 Pseudoalteromonas sp. OF5H-5 | reverse complement strand
CAATCTCTGATTCCACTGAGCCTGAAGCGAACGTGGCCAAGAGCAAATCAATCTCTGATTCCACTGAGCCTGAAGCGAACGTGGCCAAGAGCAAATCAATCTCTGATTCCACTGAGCCTGAAGCGAACGTGGCCAAGAGCAAATCAATCTCTGATTCCACTGAGCCTGAAGCGAATGTGGCCAAGAGCAAACCTAAGAAGCTTGATAGTCAGTTAATAGCCGATTTACTCAAAAAATAAAAAGGGTGCATTGCACCCTTTCTAAATGGCCAAAAGGCCGTATCTATTGACTCATGCAACCTGCTCTATCAAGTCTTTTGACTTTTCATTGATATATTTATGAGCTTTACTAGCTGCGGCAGCTGCCTTAAAAATAAACGTTTTATCATTTTTTAGTGCTTTTAACCACGATGCTATGTATGACTCATGTTGCAAGTGTTCACCAGTTAAACCCATTTCGCCGCAAACAAATGCAGATGTTAGCTCAGCAACAAGTTCTTCGAACGCATAAGCCTCCTTTTTGTTAAAGAGGTTATTTTGCTTATCGAACCGATCTAAACGTGACTTATGTCCTGTAGAATGGGCTAATTCATGTATCAATGTTGATGCATACCCATTAGCAGACATAAACAGTTCAAGATCAGGCATAACAACTTTATCAGCGCTTGGTTGGTAAAACGCTTCAAAGCCACCATGCTTTAGCGACACACCTGCATTTTCAGCAAACTTTGTACCTAACAACTGAAAATATTCGAAAATATCGTCTGACAACATATCATCATACTCAGGAGTGACAACCTCCCTTTCAATACCCTCTATTTGCTCAATGTTAAATACATTAAATGGCTTCAGCATAGGTATAACCTTTGTTTCACCACTTTCACTGTCATCGACCTCGAGAGGCTTAAAAAAGATACATCTAGTCGATTTTTCATTAGCTATGATCCGGCCTCCTAATGCATTAGCTTGATTAAACGTTAGCCACGCATTTTGTGTATAGCCTTTTTCATGAGCTTCAAACCAAAGCAAAAGAATATTTATACCGCTATAACTTTCCTTTGTAGCAAAGTTAAATGGTAAGCCAGAAAAACCAGCATGCTTCCAAGGACATTGCCAAGGTAAGTAGCTATTTGATTCTAGCGATTTAATGATTTGGTTAGTGACTGTTTGCTGAATATCTGATTTCTTAGACATAGATTTACCTCATTGCTAGAGGCAATAGATCTGACATTTGTCAGACTATTGCCTGACAAATGTGAATGCTCATGGTTAGTCGGAATAGCGTTAGCTACTGAGCAGAAAAGCCGACGTTTTTAGGATAGCAAGTAGTAATTTGAAATCAAGGCTTTTAATAGTGAACACTATTTAAGCTATCCGGTCATCAATACTTATGTTTTTGTTTAGTCCTTTCTTTTTAATTTCTTCGGACGTAATTTGCAAAAACCTCCTGATTGGCTTAACAAACTTCTTTTGTAGCTGTTTTACACTCGACAGCTGCAAAGCTCCGGTTCTCAGCAAGGCATCAATTATTAACGATTGACTATCAAACTCAGCAAAGACTTGATGCATTTTAATTAAGGTAGGATTGTTTGGTATTGTTGATTGGTAGGCGAACGGCCAACCATCAGAGCTGGAAAACTCAGCCAACTCTATCAACTGTGTGGTGTTATATCCTGTATTTGAAACTAACTGCTCAAGCAATCCTGAGTTAATTTTTACCGCATCGAAAGTTTCTTCTAGCCTCTGATTCACAATGTCTCGAAACTCAGTATTTGAAAAGTTTTGAGTTACTTGAAAAACAGTAAATGCAGTTAGCTTGCCGAAGCTATGAATATTCCTTTTTTCGCTATCAATTAGCGTCACATCCCATACTGATGCAGAGTATTTTGACTTAAATATAATTTGTGACATAGCTATCTCCTTCACACTCTAATTACAAATCAATCTCACCGTTTATATATTTTCGGACTAGTTCTGCGACTATTTTTGACTCAGAAACCAGACCTCGCTTTTTATTAAGTGCTTCTTTTTCTGATGGCAACACATAACCAACGACACGCGCTGTCGTAGATTCGTTTGCGGTTTTCTTCGGCCTACCAGCTTTGCCTTGCTCAGACTCCATTATCGCGCTCTCAATTAAATTAGAGCTAGTAGAGCTAGGATTTTGGCTATCTATATGACGTTGCTTTTGGGCTAGGAACTCTCCTAGATCGTCATTTTTTTTACTCATCATTACCACCAAATAAATGTTTCACTAGATCATTAAAGTGCTCTTTAGGTTCTTCATAGTTTCTTCCATTTAACCCCCCATCTGTCCACATAGCTCGAACACTACGTTTCTCATCCCATATCTGGTTAAACGCCTCTGAATGTTTAATTGGATAAGTCGGGTATTTATAAAGTAAGTCCCCAGCCATCTCAAAAAGACGCTTATTACTCTTTGAGACCTTTTTATAGCTAGTTAGTAAGATAGTGATCTTTGAGGTGTAATCACTGATATCATTAACAGTCTGTATAAACTGCTGAATTTTATTAGACGACTCGCCTTTTGTTGGTATCAGGACATGATCTGACGCAAGAGCAGCAGATTTAATACGTTCATCTGTTTTTCCTGCAAAGTCAAAAATGATTACCTGGTCTTTATTAGACGTCAGATATTCTTTAGGAATACTAGTCCCCCGTTCCGGTAAGACTACGTAATCGCTCTTAGATATAATTTCGTTTAACCCGTGAGCTTGTTCATTGGTAACAATAGTTACATTGTTTATGCCTGCTTCTTTCAATGTGAATAGTAAATTCAGGGCGGTCGTACTTTTTCCGACCCCTCCTGCTTGACTAAAAATAGTAAGAATCATGTATTAATCCTTAAGTAAAAAATCCAACTCTAGGCTAGACCTAAAAAACATAAAAAACAACAAAAAACATAAATATATTTTTTGGCATAAAAAATATATTTATGTTTACAAGCACAAGCAAATATTTCGAAGTGTCTTTGAACATGCAAATTGAGATTGCATTCTTGATAGAACTTCTATTTTGTCAGCTTCAGCCGCTTCAAACGGAGCAAATATACACGCCATAGGTTCGCTATTACGTCTAGCAATGATCAGTAACAAGAATCCATCTTCAAGCTCGCTTATAGTGGGACATTCAAATAAATCTGAATAAACATAAGACTCCTCAATACAGCGAACATATAGATTCGTCATTTTCGTACCATTGGCTAGTGCAAATACATTAAAGTGATAAAAGCTTTCATTAACAAAGTGTTCTCTTAACGGTGCAATACCAATCCCTACCTTGTTTAAGAACTGGTTCATCACACTGATAGACATAGAAGCGGTCATAGCATCTGTTTCCATAAAAGATATTTCAAACTGTTGCCTTTATGTTAAAATTATCTACTATGTTCGTATTAAAAAATTAATAAATGTACCTACAACAAACGGATGCTTGAATGAATGAGAAGATCACAAAGAAAACAGCAGACTGAAGACCTAAAAGTCGAAGTCCAGCGCTCAATTAGACAAATGCGACAGGAGCTAGGTTTATCACAGAAACAATTAGCCGATAAAATGAACTCAAATGTAGTGCAAGCAACAGTATCTAATTGGGAAAGTGGAAAAACAGAGCTTACGCTTTCACAGCTAATTGATATCATGCTAATTTGTGGTAAAGATCTAGGTTCATACTTTGGCTTCTTATCACCATCAGCAAAAGTAAAGTCTGAATCAGAAAATCAGGAATGATGATGGATATTTTTAATTATATTGTATTTCCTATGTTGCTAGTTGCACTAGGGCTAGCTTGGCATTCCGACACAGGTAGGTGGTTTATATTTACAGTCCTAATAGTTGAATTAATCGATGAACTAACCATTCCTATGTCTATGCAATGGAAGCTTAACTATTATTTATGGGGCGTATTTATGAACGTCCTATTTTTCATACCTATAATTTACAGAAAAAGAATTGCAATAAAGCTGCATAACCTTACTGGCCTAAATTACTTTCAAAGAGTTTGGGAAAGCCACAGATTCACAGTTCCAGAAGGAGCTTTGATGTGTGTCTTTAGTCTGTCATTACTGGTAAATTTGATAACGTACATAGAAGTTCTAATGTACAAATACTATGTAATTGATACCGCGCTCTTTAAGTTATATATCAGAGATAACGTACAACTGGTATTGCACTTCCTAACAGGATTCGCAGCATTAACTTTTGCGCAGAGGCATAAGCATCAGGAGACTGTAAATGATTGAATTACCTTCATGGTTACTTGAAAAAGTTAAAGGCGGGGCAGGTGGTGGAGTCACTAGCCCCGAGCTGCCAGATAGAGAGTAAACTGAGCTCAATAGCAAGAAATCAAAAGGGAAACAATGTTTCCCTTTCTTGTGCTAAAAAGCAGTAGTAAGACTCATAAAGTCCAACTTAATTTAAAGCATTGTTAAGATACAATGCGGTTGTGGTAGCAATCTGATCATGCGTTAATTTCGGCTCATAAAGAGCAGAAACAATGCGAAAATCTATTACTCCATTATCATCTTTACCCATAAAAAAGACACTGCCATCATCACTTAGTGATGACATACAATGGCCGTCAACAGGTATCAAATATTGTAAATTATGCTGTGCCGAAAAAAGATAGAATTCGTGTAAACCAATTCTACCGGATATAGCTTCGATACTCAGATAATCTACAGTCTTTGAGATGTCACAGACATTCGATGATAATTCCAATAAACGTGCAAGTGTTTGCATGTGAAAAGCCTTTTAGTTAAAGGCTATACCCGACAATTGTCAGGAATAGCCTGACAATTGTGGATGCTCTTAGTTAGTCCGAATAGCAAGAAGCTATAGAGCAGAAAAGCGGACGAATTAATTGTAGGTTTTTAAATGCCGTATTTCAACAAAAGGTATTAAATTTATTGCTTTATTGTGTTGTGGTAAGCGTTAATTAGTGTTGGTAAGCTGTTTGTTATCTTGTGGTCAGCTTGCTGTCCACAGATAACGAATGGCATTATCAATGCGGTTCGCGAAGCGGAAATTCAAGCTTTCCACAATATCTACCATTTTGATTCAGGTTATTGTTTAAGCTCAATGCAGGCTTGTTCTAAGACGTTTTTAGCTGAACAACAAATACCAATAACTTTATCTTCTTTGCTGTAAAATTCATCGGACTCATTTTTGAGGAAGTCGTCACACAGTTCACGTAGTTGTTCAATTCTTAATTTTAGTGTTATATCTTTAATTTGATGCAGATTATTAAGCATTTTATTTACCTTAAAGCTAATATTTCTAGATATTTAAACTTCTGAACTACCAATCCAATGAGCACCTAAATAGGCATTCCAACCAGTTTTACTTATCTTGTAATAGTCAATAGCTTCCAAAGAATCATGTGTCCAAACTCCACTTGGCGGCGCAATGATCTTTACCAATTTCTCACCGAGGTCTTTGATTATCAAATTTTCAGCCTCGGTACCAATTAGCAAGTCGTCTTCCCCAGGTTGAGCTCTCGTTACAATCCCCATATTTGTATTCTAAACCTCAAGAAAGTTACTTTTTTCGTGCTTCTGCATACGATTTGCCCCTCCAAGGCGGTTTTTCACCCAGTAATTGGCTGCCTCGTAAATTATGATAGGGAGATGGTTCGCCAATAGGACCTGATTCATTTCTAAAAAAGTGATCTGGGGTACGCTTTAACATTTGAACAAACCCACGTTCAAAATCATTGTATTCATCTGATGATTTATCATAGGGACAGTCATATAAACTTTTTGCACTTAGTCCCTCCCTGTATGCTTTACTGACCATAAAAGTCCTTAACGATATTTATTCCAATTTGCCGCGGGTATACGTTACTCTCTTCCCGCGGGTATAGTCCCCTCGGCGACCCGCATTCTAACTAAAGCGGCTAGGTGTTAGTGAGCATGCTGGCTATTTATTCTTGCCATCAACTCAGAAAAAGATACCTGGTCAACGTTTCTATCAGTCCATGCTAAGGTCACTCCAGCGGCCTTAAGGGTATCGATAAACTTTGAAATCACTTCAGCACTTCCATTCGTGTGCATATACAATTTTCTTAAAGTTTTATCTCTTGGCTTTTTACCTTCAGGCAGCCTCATAATCCCGATCAGATTTGTTTTATGTGCATCATCCACGGTATTCGCTAGATTAGGTTTAACTTCAGGCCAAACCTCTCTTAATTTATCAAGTTTTTTCTGGAGTGGCAGCTCAATCGGTATTTGTTGATTTAACTGTACTACAAATCTCTCAAAACTAAACGCTTGCCCCCCACCTTCAAGCATCAGTTCATTAATAATGGCTTCTTGATCCTGTTCTTTAAAATAGACTATAAAGTCACCATTTCTATGGCTGCCATACACTTTGAACTCTAGAAAAACTTTCGTATTTCTTAGTTGTACGAACAATCTATCTTTAGACTCTTTATCCTCTTCAGAGAAAAACATCATAAAAACGAACCGACCACGACCTTGAGCAATCTCAAAAGCCAAAGTAGGCTCTGCTCTCCTAAGCGATTCATTATAAATAGTTCCTAATCCAGAGAGATTGAATTTAATGCTCATGGCTATCCTTATCAAAAATAATGTATGTATTGATTATGAGGAACAGGCTATACGTCGAGCCGAAACCTCACCTACCTGAACATTAATAGCGAATTTAAGCGCTACTTTCTAGTGAGCAAGTAAAACTTTCAAACTAATTTTTTTCTATAAATCCTCACCTATTTTTTACTTCTTCCAATACTGCATAACATTACGTCGATTTTCTCTTGATCTGACTTCCATTAGCTCACTAGCACCAGAACGCCTACAACCTCTTGAACGCTTTCTATCTTCCAATAGCTTTTGCAGAATATCAGACTTAGAGATGCCAATCTCATCTGCATATTCTATTAAAAGGTTAATCTTTTCGTACTTTGTGAGGGTTTCTTCGCCGTGTTCAGATTGGCTTTTAGGAAACTCAGATTCCTCATAAGTGCGAGTTAAGTTTTCCCACCACCTTTTCATTGATCTTAACAAGATGATCATCCTTATCTTTGTATCAGAGCGTATCTGGTAAAAATATACGAAAATGTTGCTTTAAAAGTCTTTTAGGCCGGAAACCAGTAAAACCTAAAAGTGGTCAATTTGACCAACTTTTTTTTTGGCAAACTGACCGATTTTAATCAAAGTTAATTTGCACTTTTGAGGCTTTGGATAGCTTTTTTAAGCGAAACAAAAAATGGATGCGACCATAATTTACATTATGTTAAAAAAGACAGGTATCCAGAAAAAAGCAAATGATAAACGAGCTCACACTAGCCAATTTTAGAACTAGCTATATAATACAATATACTGTACATATAAACAGCGCTTTAAGACTATGCCCATCATTAGATGCACTTTCAATTTCGGGAATATCTATCTCACCTCTGGCGGTTTAGCATCATCAACCAATGCAATTTGTCAAAACTCAGTCAGCTGCACAACAAGAACTGGCGAAGCTATTCGAGTTCCATTTAAGGGTTTCACATCTATTTTTAGAATGAAACAATTCGAAAATCTAACTATACACAATATAAAAGCAATTAAAGCAGGTAATTGCCTTTTTAGTGATCAACCATGGCATGAGCTAGGAGCTGACTACATAGCTGTATACATCGATGGAGCAGTCTACCTAGTACTGAATGGTCGAGGCCACCCCATCATAGATAAGGAGTATCAAAAACCGAAACCAAAGCAAACAGGGGTGCTTGTTTGCCTATCGCTAGCAAGAAAAATAAAGAAGTCACTTTAAATTCTGCTGCTCTTTGCTGCACACCCTTATTAGCATAAAAAATATAAAAAACATTAAAAATATAAAAATCACAAAAAAGATACTAGAGGCAATAATGAAACTATCCTCGATGCTGATGAAGTACTTAAAGTAGTATTGAATGCTGTCTTTATAAGCATGACCAATTGCTCCAGATAAAATGGCTAAAGCGATATAAATTTTCATAGCAGATCCTTCCTTTGTGTTTTTTATGCTAAAAAACATATTTATATTATATAACATATAATATAATTTTTTAGCACTTTAAATATGAAATATTACAATCCCCACAAACAATGTTTAATGATGGCTTACCCCAAACATTGGTACTACATTCCGGACACGTGAACTTTGCTCTTGTAGGTTTTGAGTCTGAACCAATCATAACTTCCCCATCTTCTCCTATTTCAACCCCCCATTGCTCTAACTCCGGTTTAATATCATCAATAGAGTTTTCAGCAATGGCCTGCTCTATTTTCTCTCGAGCAGGGAATCTATCAGCCCATGAGATCCTAAAACTTCGGGTAAGTAAGCTAATAGCCACCTTTTCAAAACGGCCTCCCTTAATTATATAGTCAGACATTTTATCACCAGTTTTAGCCCCTCCCTCTTTACCTGTGGCGGATGGCATTAATCCAATAGACTCCATTTTGAATGCCCACTCCTTATTATGGTATCCAGCTCGGCCAGCCTTACCAAAGTGATATTGCCAAAGGTGAGTCATTTCATGAACTAGGGTTTGCAATACCTCTTCAGGTGGGCAAATAGCAAAATACGCTGGATTCATAGCTATTTCATCAGTCTTTTCCCCATCAGTATTTATAAATCGTTCAGGTGAAAAATAACCATAAGTCCGCTTCTCTCGCTGCAAAGTTATCAAGCACTGGGGTAGTTGGCCATCAAAGAGGTGGGTGTTAAAAAAATCAAATGCTATTTGTAATTCATCATAAGTGGCTTCCGTTGGGCTACTCATATTTCATCCTTAGATTGTATTGTACAATACAAATATTAGCATAAAAATGATGCAAAACGCTCTTATTAAAGGCACAAAAAAACCGCTTTGGATAGCGGTTTTTTTAAGCTTTGTATTGGAAGTACAAAGCGAAATTCATTTGTAGATGCCCCCTCAATATAACGCTTATTGACAGTAGTGTCAAAAAAATGCACAAAAATAGTACTAAAAGCGAGCAGAATTGATAAACTAGTTATGCATCTGTTATATCGCTTTTCCACATATATCAATTTTAACCGTGAGTATAGTTATAGTGCGGGTTGGAAACCGTCTCTACTGGTCTATAGCTCAACCAAGTGGAAGGCGAAATTCATTTGTAGATGCATACAAGCGAAGTAAGTTGTAAAAATAGAGATCAGCAACTTAGCTTTTCACTCTTACTAAGGTAAGAAGATGAAAGCATTTATCGCTTCTGCTCTGTTAACAGCGGGTGTCTACTGCTTTGGTGGTGAGATTTCAACGACCTTAATCGGTATTGAGTTCACGCCAATTGTGGTAATTGCACGCAGCAAGAAAGAGGATAAATAAATCTTGCTGGGGTAACTAGGCTATCAATAGTTTAGTTATCCCATATCCACTTTTATGTTCCATAGTGAAAGCTACGTGGATTGAAAGGAACATTAACTAGGTCAGGCATCAGTCTGGCCTAGTCAGACTGATGCCTTTTTAAGGAGATAACGATAATGTTTATCGTTTATTGGATTTTCGAAGGCGTTTCATCTGAAGCTGAAGTTGAACAAACTCAAGTAAAATGCTTTTTAGCTGAGCTTGAAAAAAATGGTTGTCATAGTATCACTTATGATTCTATGTATTAGCCGGAGTGAGAGAGTAGTTACTTGGTAACTACTCTCTCATCTTTAACTGTTATGGAAAGCATGAATTTCCGCTTCGCGAACCGCATTGATAAGTCATTCGTTATCTGTGGACAGCAAGCTGACCACAAGATAACAAACAACTTACCAACACTAATTAACGCTTACCACAACACAATAAGCAACAAATGCCTATCTTCTGATAAAATAAAATAAATGATATGTGCAAGATGCGGAGCATCAGTACTATCTTTCTATTTATTTTTATCTCTATCTATTACTCTATTTAAAGCCAGCACTAATTTTCTATATAAAAGCACTAATTTTTCTTAAAGGGTCACTAATTGCGTTAAGTGTATCACTAATTTATTTTGCGCTTATTTGAGTGTCACTAATTTAATTAAGGGTTAAAGATCGACCTTTTAAGTGCCGGCTAATTTGAAGTATCAGTGGTTGAACTTGGCCAAAATGTATTTTTCGAAAATAAAAAAGAAGCCCAATAGGCTGTTTCTGACGTTCAGGCATGAAAAAGACACCGCACAGTGCAGTGTTATCTATATTTTAGCTCTATGAGGGCTTAGGTGTTCTTGTTAACGGCGATTTTCGTTTCGTACGACTACTAGTAATAATACCGAAAATATATAAAAGGCCACGGTATGACTCAACTCGCTCTTTAACTACAGAAATAAGGCCTGTTTTTATCATTGATGATATAAGAGCTTGAATAGTAGCTGCTGCCCAGCCAAGCTTTTCAGCCAACTGCTGCACAGTCTGACTATATGTATTTCGTCTATTTTTAGAGTTCAGCAAGTTAGACTCTATTTTTGCAGTGATCAGTGATTTTAGCACTAACATTTTGTGCTGATGGCGAGAGTCATAACGATGTTCAGAATGGTAAAGATCAAGCGAAACCGAATACAGATTGATATGTAATGTGATTATATCATTAGGATTTCTGGGCATCACCATCCGTGCATAAGACTGTACAAGCTTAAAACCTAACGCATGCTTGGCATTCAACCTAATCTTTCTATTGTAGTTGTCTTGTAATTCATGATGGATCAGTGGCTGCCCATGCTCGTCTTTATACAAGGTTAGTGCATGTAGAGCATTTTTTACTGCGTTAACACTATAGTTTAGATATTTAGCAATTGCAGATACGCTAGAGTTAAACGACCCGTGCTTGGCATGATGGTATGCAATATGGCCTAAAACTAAAGTTTGAGTCTCAGAACCAGTTAAATTGAGCACTTCAAGTGCGATGAATACTTGTTTTTTAGATGACATTTCCTTGAATCCTACGCATGAACGTATAATTCAAGGTTGCATAATTGTCGTTTATCATTACAATTAACCTTGAAACTATGTTTTAAACCGCGCTTTCTGTTTGGCGACAGGCGCGGTTTTCCTTTATCTGGTGACTTGTAACGTTAGTTAGCCACTTCTTGATTTTCTAAATTACTATTATCTACGCTTTCCGGAAGAGCAACTTCTTTTAAAAGCTTAGCTACTGATTCTTCAAAAAATGCTTGCTTAGATTTTGACTTGATAGCCAAGGCAACATTAAGCCGCTGGAATGTCTTAGAGTCCAACGTAACATGTACGTGCTTAAGCTTTTCAGTATCATTTTTCATGACAAAACCTTACAGTAATTTCTAATAACTATACTACACTAATACAATTGATCAATTCAATTGATCAATTGCATCAGTTGTTAAGTCTAGTACAAACTTAAGGGAATTCTTATGACCATAGCAAAAAACGTATTATGTTTTAGTTTTTATTTATTGAAAGTATGTCTCGGCCTGACTTTATCAGTGATAGTTTTGTTGTTTACGGTTTGGGTTGGTAGCGATAGCGAGTAAAGCACTACTCTCTATCGACTACATTTTAAGCGTAAAATAAGTCCAACCGTCGAGTATATATCTTGTTCTCTATGCTATGAACAACGTCTTTATTTCCGACTTTGTTTTTATAATCTCGCTCAACTTCAGCTAGCATTTGTTCAGGGACTGAAATTCTAAGGCTTTGCAAAATATCTTTATATCGAGTTAAGCTTTTCGGGTAAGGGTCGGCCTCGTATAAGTTAGAGTATACATAGTCATCAGTTTCAATTTCTGCATATTCTATAACCATGAAAAAGCCCCTTAACTTCCTATCAAAGCCCATCATGACTATTACATTTTTTCCCAAATATTGAGTTTTATGATAATGCCTAGACATAGCTTCTCCTAATCCATTAACCGCATACTATCAATGCTTTTCTGAGCTTCTCGTTTTGCACATGCTTCGTTATTTCTGCAAATACCATCCAGCGCTGATAAATATGCGTGATAATATGCAGTTAGCCTGTCTGTATTGTAGTTTCCCTCAAGCTCAGTCCGGCCATAGCCGTAATTATCCCAGCCTTGCCATCTACGCCAATCAGAATACGCATCATCTCTAAGATCATCAGCCTCACTATATGCGCGAGAACCTGCTTCCCTCGCCTTCTTTCTATGATCAATTAAGCAATTAGGGGGAATATCATCAACTAAGCCACGGCAATTATAAGCACCAGACTTCACCATGTAGTCTTCATAAGCTCGATCATATGCTTCTGATGGCGTTTCACCACTGTACACATTATTGTCGAAGTAATTGCGCTGGTAATAACTGCTACCGTAGCCGCCTCTGCCATTTTCACCTTGATAATAATATTTAGCATAGTCATCATTAATAAGGTTTTCAGCAGCCAGATCCGCTTTGTAATATTTGGTGTTTTTGTATAACTCTCGTGTAACTTCTTGGTCGTTCGTTTGCTCATAATCCTCAACGACTCTAGAGCCATCATACAATGACCGTTTTGCTTCTTCATCGAGTAGAGAGCCAGATTGCTCATTTGCATAGTCTATTGCTTCTTTTACATCTGTAGCAGAGGTTAAGAATGCAAATAAATCTAAGCATTTTGACCGCACCCCAAAGAGTTTAAATTTTAGCAAATCTGGGTCTGTCATACATTTGAGTAATACTTTCGGGCAGTCTTCGATTACGAATCCAGTTAAACCACACATCATGAAAGCACCGCTCATATCCGCAGATGACTTCCAATCGAATCCGTACGGATTTGAGTCTGGTTTTTTTGCTAGAGTGGGAATCGATAAAGACAATGTGAAAACACTAATTAAAATCCGGTTCATTATTTTGTCCTTGCTTGAGAGGCTGCAACACCTCTATTTCTTCACTTTTGATGCGCTCACCAGTCGTGAGATCCATTTCAATAATGTTTCTATTCAGCTCCAATGAACTTTTATCAATTAGCCGAGCATCATATTTTTTTGTACATCCGGTTAAGTTCAGCATCATGGCCACAATGAGTAAAATTAGAAATTTATATGTCATCATTTACTCACTCCACTTTGAAATGATACTAATTTGTTCGTGTGGTCTACCAAGATTGTATTGTTCTGACCAATCAAGCCTTGAATAGCATCATATATACTCATTGTTCTCACGCGCTTATTAATCGGGGATACTCGACCGTAGCCTATTTCAATCGCGCCTTTTGCGTGCTTGTTGTATATATCAAGCTTGTAATCTGTAGGCTCTAGTAAGTAATCAACGGCCTCTTTAACTGTCACGGTATCAGTTGGGTAGCTGGTTCTCATTTTGATTTCTAATTGGTCAAAAGCCATAACAAGACCAGGAATAAAAGCGGTTATAAAAACCATCGTTCTACATAAGTTTGTCATAGATAGTCCCCCACGGTTCTACATGCATTTCGTTTTCGATATATATCGTTATTGGTGTGCCAGTGTTCAGTGTGACAGTTGGTACTAAGCTCAAATACCTGCTTGCTAACGGTGAAAGCTGCTCCCTAATTCCACGGCCAATGTCACCACCAATATTTGTCTGTCCAGTTAATGTACTGGATGTATCGCTAGAGGTTTCACTTGAGACAACTGCATATGCTACGACTCCTAAAAACTGAGCCAATGCATGGTAATTCACTTCGTCTTTTATCCCTCCAATTCCCATTGCATCCAGCGCTTGAGCACTTTGAGAAAAATCAACACGATTACCATTAGGAAGAACAAACCAGTTTATTGTTAATCCCATTCTTGCTTGGATCGGCTCATTAATATTGGATATACGAACAGCCTTACCATCAACAATTGTTCCCTTTGGAAACAAAATGGTTTCATAGTCTGCATCGTAAACATCTTGAGTTATTTGGGCTTTAAATGGCTTGTTTGTGTAGTCACTCATTACGGTTTGAGATAGCACAGCTTTAATTGCTGTAGCGGTAGGCAATTTAACTCCGTTTATTCCTATTTCATTCGCTTTAGTTACTTCAGCACCTACAATTCTAGGTTCGTCCGTTCTAACTTTACTATAGCGTGGCCGATGGTGTTCACGAACTTGAGCAATATCACTTGCCAAGCTATTCAAATCACCGGAAGAATAGTCACCAGAAAGAATTTTGTTCTTGAGTGCTTCCGCTTCAGCTGCTTTCGCTTTTATTTCTGCCAACTTTCGATTAATCGAGTTAGGCCGTTCACTATGTTCTGAAACAGAAGCAGCTCGCGATTGGCCACCAGTTGTTATTGTTACTGGTGCTAATGTAACGCTACCGCGCCGAGCCTCTAACGCTCGCTTTCTCTCTTGGACTGCAAAATCTTCTTCGGTACGCTCAAGCTTAACTTCAGTATTCGCATAATTCTCAATATCAACTAGAGTCCTGACTTTACCACTTGCAATAACGTCTTTCTTAAAAGCCTCGTATTCACTAACAGATTCAGATTCGACCGCGGGTGAATCTGATTTAGACTCAGGGACGTATGGTCTCGCCTCATCAGCAATGCGTTGCCTTGCCTCTTGTATAGCTTCATTAGACTCTTTGGTTCGATTATTACGCTCCAAACGCAACATTTCACTCTTAACAGCATCGTTAAAATTACCCACCTCCTTTTGCTCAGCTTTAACGACCACTTCTTTTTCTTTGGCTACAGGCTCTTCTTTTTTAGCAACCTTTTCATCTTCAGATGAAAAGGAGTTAATTAAGCCCCATAGAAAAGCGAATGAAACAAACACAAACATAAGAATCAAATACTTTTGTACTTTAATTTTAACTGTGCCAGCTTCTTCGTTAATTTTAGGTTCAAGCTCCTTTGCCATTAGAACTCACCCCGACTTGTTGTATCAGCTCGAGAGATCTTGACTTCATCTTCTTTATATTTCAAAGACAACATCGGATAGATTCCAACTACACGATATAGATCTGCTACTTCATCATATTTAGCTTCTATCAACTCCGGTTCACCATTAATGACAGCTTCAATAGCGGGCAATCCTTTATTGTCATTAGTGAGACGTAGGTATGTAAAACGTCCATCGTCATACACATCACTAATTAGGTCACTGCCAATAAACGAGCGACGTGACGTTGAGGCTTTCCAGTTGTATCGAGTATAAATATGATATCGATACTTTCTAACAGCCTCGATCACTGCCTCACGTTTCTCTTTTTCGGATTGTGACAACAAACGTCTATAATTCGACTCCATTGCTTTTATCTTAGTTTCTAGCTCCTGAGTGCTTGCGGAGCTACCGCGACTTTCTAAGGCGCGCAGCTGGTTAGCATTTAATGTCGGATTATTTATTATTCTCACACACGCTGAGAACTTGGATTCATCAACCTCAGTAATGAAATCAAACGAATTACCATCAACTGTTAATGCACTGATAGTTGTGCGCGTTCCAAGTTCTTCATTTGAGGTAGGCGTAATAAATAAGTGCTTACCTTTTCCAGTCGCATCCCACAGAGCATTCGCATTTACAGGCTGCATCTCAAGTTCAGAAGGCAAAATCACATGCACATGCTTATAAAGGCCAGCGTAGATTTTTAATGGTTTAGATTCGTGCCACATGACACGTTTACATGGCGTTTCACCAGCTATACTTGAAGCCGTAAATGTAAATGCAAGTGCCAAAGAGGCAATACAAGAAGTGAGTTTTTTCATTATGTAGTTCCTTTATTTTGTTTCTGTGTAAGCGCCATCGATGCGTGACTTTTCCGACAGGATCTCTAAACCTAACGGGTTCACCTCAAAGAACTTTTTCTCTTTACGTTTGAGTTCATTGAGTGACAACAATGTCCACGATAGATTTACAATTCTGCGAACAGGCCTAGATACCTCATTTCCATATTGGTCTTTATCAACTTCCTTAATATAGGCTGCTGTTCGTATCACCGGCTTTTTGCCAGAAGCAAAGATGGCATCATCAACAATGTCTTGGTGATCAAAAAACAGAACACTAATTTCTGTTTTAATTGGTGAGCGGGATGTTGATAGTGTGCCAGCCACTTCAACAGCATTTCCGCCTGTAGGCTTCATGAAATCAGTATGTACGGGTTTAGACATGAACGTTGTGGCACGCCCGAAATCATTTCGGATTGTTTGAGGTATGCGCTGATAGCGATACTCTAGATAATCCGTTAAGAGTGAATCTATTGTTGTTCTAAAAAATTTTTGTGGAGAGTCCGGCGGAGTAAACTGTATGCGCCACTGCCCATCCGGATACAACATAACCCATCGATATTCAGGGGCTTTATTTGCATCCTTATAGGCATTATTTAGCATAAATAACATAATTAATATAACCAACACTAAAGTAATACTTAACAGAAACCACTTTGAGTTGCTGCTGATTAACTTACCTTTTGTTTCCGGTGATTCAAACGCCTTATTTATACTTTTATGTTCGTCTTCGGTATTTAACATAGTCATATAGAACCTATCCTTAAATAAATTTTCCTAACACTTTTGCTGCTAGCTTCATTCCGCCTCTCATAGCCGAATTACTAAATCCGCTACTGCCTACACCACCTGCAATAGAACTCGAAATCTTACCCGCTCCCAATATGAAAATTATGCCTACTACACTATTTATGATGAGCATTGTCATGACTCCACCATCAGACATTGGATCAACCAACACAGTCGAATCTAATGTTTGAGATGAATCGAAATGCCCAATCATCGCCATGGTTAGTAACGAATAAACAACCCCAACACACCGTACAACAAAAGCAAATACAGCCATTGAAAGCATTAAAGATAGCCAACGGTCGAACAGAAAACGGGTGGACGGATGAATAATGAAAGGCAAAAAAACGGGCCCAATAATTTGAGCTAATGCAAATCCAAAATTAGCGTAAATCTCTGAAATGCTAATAACTATTTCTAGAATTATTTGGCATAGAATGGTGATACCAAAAAATATCAGTATCTCTATTGAGTCAAAAATGGTAACTGGCGTTATTTCAATCCTATCCCATAACGCGCCAATATAAGTGGATAAATACCAC
Organism: Pseudoalteromonas sp. OF5H-5; assembly: GCF_021530695.1. Lineage (NCBI taxonomy): Bacteria > Pseudomonadati > Pseudomonadota > Gammaproteobacteria > Alteromonadales > Pseudoalteromonadaceae > Pseudoalteromonas > Pseudoalteromonas sp. OF5H-5. Next base: position 9,645 of record NZ_JAKGBF010000031.1, on the reverse strand, counting down.
CTACTATCTGTACCCACAGCGATTTCTTGTAGGCCAAGAGCCGATACGTCAAAAAACGCAAAAATGCCAGACGTCCATATCATGTAAGTCTCAGTCAATATGCCTAAGATAAATGCAATAAAAACAGGGGTGAGCAAGTCAAAAGAAAACCCGACCAGCACAAAGCGAGCTATAGCAAAAAATAGCAACGCAAAGTAAAGCACCCTAACAACGATCACCCCTAACTGCTGCACAACACTATCAGGTTCAGTTAAGATGTTATTGATAACAGTTGCTAGTTCAGCTTCAAAACGATCATTGACTTCTACTCTATCCACATTAATTTCAGCTATTGATTCAACTGAAAAAAAGCATACAAACAGAATTAAACTGAACCTAAGAAAAGTGGCCATGACTCTACCTTACACAGTATTTTCCACTTGAGAGAAAGCCAATAATGCGCTCTATCTCACAAATCTCTCGATTGACTTGTTCAAAGGTTAATTCTCCAAGTTTAGGCTTACCGAACTGCGTCACTTGCCTTGTTTTTTTGCGAGTGTCACTTAACTCAAGCAGCACCGTTTTGAGTTTTGTTGCTGTTGTACCTGACGAAAGCTTATTGATGTAATGAGCCTGTATGTACTCATCACTTCCTCTTTTAAGCATGGGGTGTGGATTATCATTCTCGACTTGAGTTATACAATTCATTCTTTCAGTATATGAATATTCTTTTTTCCTACACTTCAACAAATTACTATCAATTACTTTATCCCGTTTAACACTCTCTTTTCCGTACTGGATAGAATATTCATCGTCCATATATGGCTGATTAGTATGCCAAGGTGGCTGTTCATATCTAACAATGACATCCTTGGCCATACTGTGGAGTGATAATAACCCTAGTGCTATAAGTGTATGTTTAAGTTTCATGATTAATCCCTATACGTTATGTTGTTTGATGTGATTGATTCTGCTTTAATAATCTTCCGCTCTAATGCGTCAGCTTGCTTTCTAGCAACAATTTCTTCGATTGATAATTCAGATCTGTTTTCAGCAGAATTTTTACGCATTTCCGCCAACTGTATTTTTTGCTGACTAACTAATAAATGGGCTATTGTTTGCAACGTAGGTAACTCAGACTCTGGGCCCAAAGAATCAATAGTGCTTTCTTGCCTCCTAAGGTTTTCCTCAAATAACTCTAGCTGTGCATCATAACCTTCATTTAACGCTGCCTTATTTACAGTCGCTTTCTGATAATTAATAATGACTTCAGCCTGCGCAACAGCATTCGGGTTATTTGGAAACAATGCATCGATACGTTGCAACGCGTTTTCTACATCGTCAATTCCACCATACTGAATAGCTCTAATTTCATCGACTGCAACCCATACATCTAACATCTCTTGAGTCATGTTTGAAAATTCAGGTGCGACAAATTGAGAGAGGTTCGAATTAGTTACCAACGCAAACGCCTTTCGCATATCGCGCGATGAAACTAATTCTGACAAATCTTGTAGATTCGTGAGCATCGTTTCGTATTCCCTTAGCATTTGCTCATACTCTTTAATTTGATTTGCTATTTGTAGCCCCTGCTTTACGCCTTGCTGGATCATTTCAGCGTACTGTGTTAATTGCTGTGAGTAATCAACCACAGCTTGAGCAATACTGGCTATGTCGATGACAGGGAATCCAGCAGCATGAGCCTTATTTATATTGATAGCATTTAATGTCAGTGCGCTAGCTACACACATTGAAACCAAAATACGCCGTAATTTCATAGAACCCCCATTTCCTTTGCTGCATGTTGTAATGCTTTGTTTATATCATTAGGGTACATTTTGAACGCTTTCTCCCTAATATCGCGTTCCATTGATTGAGATGCGTTTATTACGAATTGAGCTGCATCAACATTTAGATCTACAACCGTGGAAATTCCTAAATCGCGTTGAACTAGGTAGAACTGTTTTTTTGGCGTAAGCTTGGCGATTCGCTCACATTCACCATCGGTTAGATTAAATGTACTTTTGTAAACGTTACTATCCATTTCCGAATCAGGCATAAAAAGCAACGCACTTGCAGCTGTTCTAAGAGCGTCCCACCCCTGACACTTAGCATATTCTTCAGGGTTTTGTGACCAAAGCCATATTCCACCAAAATATTTACCTATACGCCTCGCTGCACTCACTATTTTTGAACCCGCATCAGGCATACCAAGCAAAACATGACTTTCATCTATATCTAAAATTTTTGGAACAGTGCGAATCTTTGGGTTTTCAAATAAACGGTTTGCCCGAAAAAATAATTCGCGCATGACTATGGGTAGAAGTGCTTCGTTGTCTTTGATCGCTTCTAGGTTGAAAGCTGAAAGTCGCGTTGTAATTGATGCTGAGCTATCACTGCGAGAGTCAAAAAAGTTACCCAATAGTCCACCTTGTACGAATCTCGCTAACTTATCTGCGGCTTGGGTTTGCAAGTGAATAACCAGATTAGAAAGCGTTTGACGCTCTTTAGGTTGACGCAAAATATCCGTGAGGGCATGGTCAAGGTCTTTTTGTTCTTCAACCGTCAGCTTTCTTAGATCTTCACTAGAGTTTAACTGTAGTAAAGCCTCAATTTGCTTATAAAAGTGCTCTATAAATGTTTTATCATCAATACCATTAGCGGCAGCTAATAAGTTAAACCCACTATTGGGATCGTCTGTGACCTTAAATAGCGAACTGTAGTCGGAGAAGTATTCTACTAGAGACTCAGAACCGGCATCGACATCGACGGATAAATGATAGCCCCCATACTTCATATTGTGAGACGCTAGCGTTGCTCTTGTAAACGACTTACCAGAGCGAATAGGCCCGACACAAATAACAACACATTTGCCGCCCACAAACGGATTGAATCCGAACAGCTTATTATCAGCTGTTTGCAAATAGATGAGGCATTCTTCGTCTAAGCCAGTTTGACGCCAATGTTTAGAACCTTCAGACGTTTGATATAGGAGTCCAAGAGCTCCCACATGGCTTGTATTGGCTGTATGTGACCTCGGGTGTTTGTTATCACCTGCGAGCCATATAGACTTAAAAGCTTCCTTAAGTGATGCGGATTCCCATATAGTAAAAATCCCATTTGAGCTTAATCTTAGATTGATATCATCAACCCATTTATTAACGTTTTCCGGTAATTCATCGTAAACAACCACTTTGTTGTTTAGTTGTCCTAGCTTCACAGTATCATTTGATGCCACTTCTTTAAGCTCTTTAAGCAAATCTTTATGGTAATCACTTAGCCGTGACTCATCGATGACATCACTACCACTCACAAGAGACGTCAATTTGATTGTCTTTCTATTAATATCATCTGTTCTCGAGCGAATCATCGATGCTCTTTTTAATCTAGGCAAAGGTCGCCAGCGTTGCTGAATGATATAATTTCCATCACATAGTACTGCTGGTTTATCACCTTTAGAAAACGCAGCCAATGGTGTGTATTCACCACCGTAATTCAGCACCGAACCTATTCGAGCATATATCGTTTTAGCGCCTGATATTTTTAAAAACGACACTCCGTTAATAACTACAGATTCAATTTCTCCCGTAGATAGTGCTTCGTCCCATGCTTCTATAGGGGGGACTTCCTGCTGCGATAAATAATGATGCTCTAAATTAACTAAATAACGCATAAACGACCAAAGCGACGAGGTTTCTAATTTAGTATTCTCGAATGAAATCAATGACAACTTATCAGTGTATGTTGTCAGTTCGTTATGCAATCTAGTTAAGGTGTCCTCGAACTCATTTTTATGAAAGAGGATTGCATCTTTTTCAGAAATAACAGCGCGTAACCGTTTCCTAGCGGCCTTGTCAAAAACACACGAAAGCACATCAGTTAAAAACCTAATATCTGTAAACTTATTTAAATTTGATGGCGTAGGCAGTTCAATAAAGTGATAGATGCTAGATTCAGCGAGTTCAAGGCTATTCAGATAGTTTGCTCTACGGTTTACAACGGCATTAACTCGTTCATCCTCTCTCGCTCTAGGATTGTAATTCTCCGTTTTATGATGGCAGTAATATTGGTACAAGGTTGCTGATTCAGGCATCAGCTGCACAATGGCACGATAAAGTGCAGCTACTTGTTTTAGCTTATCTTGCGAAGCACCTATTGGATCAACACCTGCTATTTTAGCACCTGCAATCAAAGAACTATTCTTGGTAATATATGCATCTCTAAATGCACCCAATATGTTCAGGTGTTCATTTATCGGCTCATTGTGCTCCATAGTCTTTTACCCCGCGTTCCCGCTCAAATAGGTAAACCAGAGAGGTATATTAAGCAAAACGATAACTCCGATAGCAACACGCATAGCCATAGCCATTACAGGTCCAGCCTTTGGAGCAAACACCCACAAAACAACTACAACAAGTAATGAAACAAACCCAACAGCGAACACACCAGGACCAGCAAGAGTATTCACAACATCTTGCACAAAGTTTGTTATTCGTACTAAAGGCCCTGCGGGTGCATCTCCGATATCAAATACTCTTGGTGTCGCAAGTGCATTACCAGAAAAGATAGCTAACAATCCTACTGCTCCACAGCGTAAAAAATTAAACATTAGGGTTCTCCTTAATTTGTATAGTCTCAAAAGTAGATACAGCGTAGTCGTTATCTAAAAAACGAATCGCCATTGGTTTTTTTAAATCATGTACATATTTATCAGCGCTTAAGAATTCAGAAAGATATAAATTCGCAGCTTCAGGATCGTCTTTGTGCAATGCATATAGGGGAACTACAGTTGCAACTAAGAACGCCAGCCCAAAAGGAAAGCTGATCATTACTACTAAAATAATTGACATCCCTACAGCCCCCCCAAATAGTTTTGAAGGAATCCCTAAAACTAGGGCCCTATCGTTGAAAGAACGGTAATTTTTCAATTCATCTGTTATCATTGCCAATACTCAATTTAACAAAGCAAATAAAAAGTGACACCACTTTTTATTTATATATGATACCAAAAAAATATCAAGTTGATTTTATATCTATGGGAGATAAGCTTGAATTACTTTGACCGCGGCGTGAATCGCATTTCTGGCACAGCCAGAATCCCAGAAAGTGTAGATAAAGACCTTGTGAAACTACGAGATCTGATAAGAGAGGAAACCAACATAAAGGTGTCTAAAAACGACCTTGTTACAATTGGTGCAATAATAATTTCTCAGATTGACAGAGAGAATTTACAAGAATTAAAAGAAGTCGGAAGTTATAACGAGCTCTTAAATGAATTAAAGAAAAACATAAAGTAATGTTGCAATCCTTTATATTTAAAAAGATTTTTTATGACACTCATCGAGAGTGTCATAAAAATAGGCAGTATCTAATGCATCCCTACTTGTGTTAACAACAGCTATTTCGGTTATTTTTCGTCCATGATTATTACACCTTTTACAATGTACAAAAATATCAATAGATGAAAGTATTAGAGTTTTTGCAAGTTCGAATTTTACATATCCTAGCGTACATAGTAAATACTGCAAACGACTAACGGCTGCATTAGCACCGTTAGCATGTATTGAAGCAGTACACCCATCAACCCCTGTATTGATAGCTTGGATTAAGGCATTGGCAGCCAAACCATCTCTGATCTCACCAACGACTAATTTAGAACCAAACTGTCTAAGTGTTGTTTGGATTAAGCGCTCCATAGAAACAGAAACGTCCCGTTTAGCTGCGGCTTCCATATTTACCACATTTGGATGACTTATATTTATTTCGTTCGTGTCTTCAACAATGAGTATACGTTCTTGATCTCCAAGCGAATCAATCAGGTTTCTCATTACTGTAGTTTTCCCCGAACCAGTATTACCACTAAATATTATATTCTTACCATTTGAATATTCATTAACAAGGAAATGCCACATTTCAGGAGTCATGTAGTTGTTTGAAATCATTACTTCAGGAGTAACTAACCCACCTGATTTTCTAGCAATCCTGATTGTCACGTTAATTCCCTTTGGACTAATCACATCATGAACAGCACAAATACGACTGTCATCAGGAAATCGTGCATCTAAAATAGGGTTTGCTTCATTAAACTTTTGACCTAGCGCTGAAGCAATTTGAGTAACAAATCTTTTTAGTTCGGCTTCATCACTAAAGGAGCTTTCAATTTTAGCTATCCCGTCCGTTCTTTGAACAAGTATATTATCAAATCTATTTATCATTATTTCAGAAACATGATCATCTAAATAGCACGGTATTATAGGTGACATATAATCCTCAACACTCCGCCAGTGATCAATTTTAATTAAATTATCTCCAAAAACACTCATAATCACACCATTAAAAACTTAAATTTATCTCTATCAAAATCACTTGGAACAAAACAAAAATCAGAATCAGAAGATTCCTTGATAAAATACCTTGAATTAACACAATCAACTAACGGCCACTTTTCTTGGTCAAAAATCCTTTTATAGTTAGCCAATAGAGATTTACTTTCAAAAAACCAGTAAACTTTTTCATATATATTTGAACTAGAATTTAGATACCCAATTTGCTGCTGAAATTTATAATAAACTCTACTAGGTTTTTTTCTTGTCAACTCAATTTCCAAACCAACCCGAACACCATTTTCAGCAATTATTGCATCTGGGACAACTTGAACATTACTAAATTTTTTCTTAATTATTTTTTCACTTAGAACAGAGTATGCATCAACACCAGAATCTAAAAGAACTGATTGAATCGCCAAGTTATGCCTTACCATAGAGGTTGGTATATGCCTCTTCAAAACTAATGAATCAATATCAAAATCATCATTTATAGTTAGTGCTCTTTCAAATCCAGACTTAGTTAGGACAATGAGCTTCATACTACTAGATATTGATATTGGATCTCTGACAAAAGATATTAATCCACTTCTATTTAAAGCTCGATAAAACTGACTTAAAGCACCATCACTAACACCTAATAGTTTTGAAACTAACTTTCTATTTGTATAATCGAAAAGCAAAAGCCATCTAAGCAAAATCTTTTCTTTCTCTAAAAAACGCTCTTTAGACATAACCAACCTTTTATGTTTTGTACAATACAAACAACTGTATTGTACAAAACAAAAATAATACTTACAGACAACACAAAAAAATGATGCTCCCGCCCTAGCGGGACGTTATTTTTTGGGGGAGCCGCCAAGTGAGACAATCGCCCCAGCGATTTCAGGCCGCCCACGGCCGTGCGCTTGGTGGGGGCTTGCCCCGCCCGTCAAAGCAGAGCGTGACCCCCCGCTTTCGCGCTGAGAGGTCATCGGCTCACATGGATAAAATGCGCTAGCTGTGACAATTTGCGAAGAATGAGCAAGTTGGCACTGTTAGCGCTTATCCATGGGATATGACCGCGCTCTCTTAGTATTTCGAAGAGACTTTAGGCTCGCACGAATACTTTAGAGACAGCCGCCGAAGGCGGGGGGTCACGCTTGCGTGACGGGCGCGGGTGAATTTTTAGCTTTGTTGGGCGTCCAGCCCATAAGAAGCTAAAAAGAGGGTTTACCCTCAACCCTTTAAAAACTTGTTTTTTAAAGGGTTTTCTTTGATTTACCATTCAAAAAACGCTTTCGAAGAAAGTGCTTTTTGAATGGTAAATTGCCTTTGATATATATCATAATACGTATTATTCTATATATCAAAGAAAGTATTGTATCAATAATATCTTTTGTAATATAAGGAGATGTACCTTGGAAGCACTACAGAGCTGGATTCAGAATGCTCTTATACAATTGGGTGATGGGATTGATCCGTGGCTCAGTATAGTAATCTGTCTTTTTATATCTACTATAGCGATATTGGGAACAACCCCAATTCGCGTTACAGATGAAAATGGGTTAGGTGAACTGATACCAATTTACATCCGGAAGTTTGTATTAGCACTGGCTCTGTTCAGCCTAATTTTCTTGCCACTAATAGTTCTGTTCTTTTCAGAGGTAGCATTCTCCAAAGTCAACTTCACCCGAATGCTACTCAGTGAAGTTAAGGCAGAGATTAACCAGAACATAATTATTTATATTGGATGTTATTTCTTTCCATTCATATGGAGATACATCACCTTAAGATACTTACCAACATACCTATCAAGTTTAAAAAGACGCTTCTCGTTTAAGGTTTCAAAGGACAGCCTAAGTGACATTAGAACTGAAGTTGAAAAATTAAAAAGCATTGATTATGACGTTGAAAAATACTTTAAAGATAATTTTATTTTTTTAGGTTTAGATGAAAAGAAAGAACCGATATATGTTACTGATGATGATTTCAAGAAAAATAACATTAACTGTATTGGTCCAAGCCAAACAGGTAAAGGCGTTCTTCAACAGATGCTTATAAAGCAAGCAATAATAAAAGGGTGGAATGTTATATTCATCGACCAAAAGCCAGATGACTTTATACCTGATGTTATGAGAGAGACTTGTCATAGCAATAAAAGAAATCTTATTACATTAGATCTTAACGGTGTATCAAGTGGTAGTTATTGTCCATTTTCTGGCGGGACAACAAGAGAAAGATATTCAAGATTCGTTTCCGCATGCGATTTACAAGACAATGGTGGAGATGGTGACTTTTACAAGGGAATTGAACGGTCTGCAATAAGTGAGATAATTCCACATTGGGATGGTTCTATAAGAGAAATTGATACCTTTTTAAATGGAAAAGACGGCACTATAGAACGTGCAATTGGTGAATGGAAAACTAACAAATTTAGAGAGTCATTGAATAAAGTTTCTAGTCGGATTGTTGAGTGGAAGTATTTAAAAACAATTATGGCAAAGTCGAATAGAGGTTTTAATGTTGAGCGAACACTAAAAGATGGCGGCGTTGCAATAGTTAGAGGAAGTGTCGATGATAAATTGGTTATAAAGTTCACTCGGGTAATAATTTCTGAAATTATTAGCACTGTTTTAAGACTCGGAAAAGTAGGAAAAAAGGCTCATACATTCTTAGTTATTGACGAAGCTAGATTTGTTATATCTGATGAATTAGCAAAAGCACTAGCAACTATGCTTTCAAAAGGATGTAATACAATGATCAGCTATCAATCTGTATTAGACACTGAGAACATAGATGATAAAAACATCAATGCTAAAAGTGTATCTCAATCTATTAATGTAAACTCAAATTATACTATTTGCTATAGAACTAAAGATAATGAGACTGCTGAGTGGCTATCGTTACAAACTGGTGTTATACAGAAATCGGTTGCAAGGATGGAGAATATAGATGTTAATAGACAAGGTGGTGAAGTTTGGAATGATTCTAAATCGTTAAATAATATTGAGGAAGCTCTGATACATACAAATATTTTAATGTCATTACCTGAGCGCGTAGCTGTTTTCTTAAAACCAAATTCATTAGCTAAATTGTGTTACACCAGCTGGATCGATGTATCAGAAAGTAGAGGACTCGAGCCCAAGAACAGCAATAAGTCTGAATCGAGTATGGCCAAGAGCAAATCAACCTCTGATTCCACTGAGCCTGAAGCGAACGTGGCCAAGAGCAAATCAATCTCTGATTCCACTGAGCCTGAAGCGAACGTGGCCAAGAGCAAATCAATCTCTGATTCCACTGAGCCTGAAGCGAACGTGGCCAAGAGCAAATCAATCTCTGATTCCACTGAGCCTGAAGCGAA
>NZ_JAKGBF010000030.1:0-33447 GCF_021530695.1 Pseudoalteromonas sp. OF5H-5 | reverse complement strand
ACAGGACGGCGGCGTCATTTGTGTATGTTCCTTGGTTGGCGGATACGAGGTTGTATAGAACAGGAGACAGGGTACGGCGCTTGGAGTCGGGAGCGTTGGTATTTTTGGGAAGGAAGGATGAGCAAGTCAAGCTGCGGGGATATCGTATAGAGCTTGGAGAGATAAGGAGTGTTTTGGCACAGCAAGCAGCGGTGAAACAGGCGGCGGTGTTGGTGCAAGGAGAGGGTGCGGATGCGACGTTGGTGGGTTATGTTGTTGCAGAGGGAGAGGTAGTAGATGAAGGTAGTTTTATAGCAGAGTTAGAGCGTGCGTTATCGGCGCGTTTAGCCAGTTATATGTGTCCGAGTCGTTGGTGTTTGCTAGATGCTTTGCCGTTGACGGCGAATGGTAAGCTGGATAGGGGGGCGCTACCGAGCGAGATTAGGGAGATAGGGCAGGAATATGAAGCGGCGGAGAATAGTGTAGAGCGAGCGCTGGTAGAGATATGGGCAGAGGTACTGCGACAACCACTAGAGGAGTTAAGTGTAACGGGTGATTTCTTTAGGTTAGGGGGAAATTCTCTGTTAGCAGTGAAAATAATCAGCGAGATTAACGCTCGCTACAAGCTGCAGTTGGGTCTCAAAGAACTCTTTAGTTATCCTAGTATTCGCCGCTTAGCGGTACTTATGCAGCAATCTGGTTTGGGAGAAAACAACCCAGAGATCCCAGCGTTACCTCGAGATGGTCAAGCCCTACCGCTATCTTACGCACAACAGCGTCTTTGGTTTATTGAGCAATTAGCAACTCAACCAAACGCACAATTCAATATGCCATTGGCGTTAAGAATCCGTGGCCAATTAGAGACTAATACCCTTGAGCAGGCCATCGCAGCAGTTATTAAGCGTCACGAGATACTAAGAACAGTATACCAGCTCGATCAGGATGGCGAACCCCAACAAGTTATATTGCCAGCATTTGCGCCACGGATAACAACGCTTGAGTTAAATGGCAGTGAGCAAGAAAAGCTTAATCAGGCACACGCTAATGTTGCAGCCCAAGCCTTGCAGCCGTTTAACTTACAAAGTGACCACATGTTAAAGGTTCAGTTGTTGCAACTTGGCAAGCATGATTATGTATTGGCCATTGTGGTGCATCATATTGCTTGCGACGGTTGGTCATTGAATATTCTTCTTAACGATATCATGGCATTCTATGACGCGATAAGCTCAGCGCAAGCACCCACTCTGGATCCATTGGCGATACAGTATGCAGACTTTGCAAGTTGGCAACGTCGTTACCTAGGTGGAGAGCGGTTGCAACACGGACTTGATTTTTGGCTGAGTCATCTAGATCAAGCGCCGCCATTACATAGTATTCCCCTAGACCGTAATCGAGCTCCTGATCAGTTCAGTGGAGCAAGAGTAGATGGAACCATTGCACCAGATATCGTTAATGAACTAGAGCTATTTGCTCAGCAGCACCAAAGCACTCTGTTTATGCTCTTACAGACTATGTTCGCGGTTACTGTAGGTAGATTCAGTCGTGAGCAGGATGTTGTAATGGGGATGCCTGCGGTCAATCGTAATAATAAGTCCTGTCAGAATATGATTGGCTTATTTCTAAATACACTAGTCGTGCGTACTCAGTTTGATACACAACAACCCATCGGTGAATTGCTGCGCAAAGCCAAGCAAACCCATATGGAGATACATGCTCACAGTGAGGTTCCGTTTGAATTACTAGTCGAACAATTGAATCCAGAGCGTTCCTTGACACATGCTCCTATCTTTCAGTTGTTTATCAATATGGCCAATGAACAACTAGCATTGTCAACAGAAAGCCAACTCGAAGTGAGTGCTTTTTCTGCACAGCAAGAGTTTGACAGTAAGTACGACATTACTTTATATCTGCGACCGACTCACTCAGGGTTGAAGTTTATTTTTGCTTACAATGCGGCATTGTTTGACTGCTCAACCATTACTGCTTTGGCGAATGAATTTAGTAGTACGTTGTATCAGGTTGCAGCAAATCCACAACTTAACGTTGCACAGCTTAAGTGGTCGCAACCTCTAAAAGAGAATGCCGCAGTTACTCTTTGTGAGCATGAAGTCAGCTCAGTTCATCAATTATTTGAACTTAATTTGAGTAAGCACGCAGCTAGTGGTGCATTACATTATGCAGAGCAAAAGCTGTCATTTGAAGAGTTAAACGAACAGTCCAACAAGTTGGCTCATTATCTGATTAAGCAACATGCTATCAGTAAGGGTCAAACGGTAGGTATACATTGCCAGCGAAACGCCACGCGGATAATCGCTATGCTTGCTGTGTTAAAGGCAGGAGCAACATTGGTTCCATTGTCTGTTGAACTGCCTGCATCACGATTGAAGTTGCAAGCAGAAGATGCAGACATTACTTTGCTATTACATGATGAGCAAACAGAGGCATCATTTTTTGAGCGCGCAACATTGGACTGTAGCAGTCTATTGAGAGAAAGCACGCTGGACCAATACAGCGGAGAAAATCCAGACGTTGAAGTCTTTAGTGATGATATTGCGCACATAATCTACACCTCGGGCTCGACGGGTAAGCCCAAAGGGGTGTTAGGGACTCACGGTGCTGTAGTTAACAGAGTCAGTTGGATGTTACAGCGTTTTCCACTGGCCTCAAATGAAGTAACCGTGATGATGACCTCAATGGCGTTTATACGCGGTATGTGGGAGTTTTACGTCAGCTTAGCTGCAATCAAGCCCGTTGTTTTATTGCCACGAGAGCAGGTGAAAGATAACAATTTATTCGTCGCAGCTATTGAAAAACATAAAATCACCAGAATAGTTACTACGCCTTCTCATTTGCAGAGTTTAGTAATATCGGGAGCGCAGTATCGCTCGACGCTTAGCAGTTTGCGCTACTGGTTTATTAGTGGTGAAGCACTGTCTTTGAGCCTTGCTGAGCGATGCTGTAAATGGCTGGATGAAGTGGAGTTTTATAACCTTTACGGCTCCACCGAGGTTATGTCCGATGTTCTATACAGTAATATTAAAGAGGATGTCGCACGAGGTGTCATAACACTCGGACAGGCGATAACCAACAACCACGTATTACTCGTTGATGAGCAACTACAACGTGTTCCTACGGGAGCTGTAGGTGAGGTTTTGGTTGTGGGTAGTAATGTGGCAGCAGGGTATTTGTTACGCCCAGAACAAACGAAAGCCGCGTTTGTGGAGTATGATGGTCAACGCGCATACCGAACCGGTGACTTGGCAAAGTATCTCGCTGACGGTCGTTTGGTTGGTTTGGGACGTAAAGATAAGCAAGTTAAGATTCGTGGGTTCCGAGTTGAAGTGGATGAAATCGCCAGTCTACTGCGCAACCGCCCTGAAGTTGATGATGCGATCGTACTGGTCAAAGGCACTGAACTACAACAACGGTTGATTGCTTATATTAATGTTGGTTGTCGAGCTGTTAAACCGTCACAGCTTGAACAGATTAAAGTCTATTTAAGTGATCAGTTACCTGATTATATGGTTCCTAGTCACTTTGTTACCGTCGAAAATTGGCCTCTCACTATCAATGGTAAACTACAATACAGCGCCTTGCCTGAACCCACTTACCAAAATGATCAGATGCAAGTGGTTCCGAGTACAGAGACTGAGCATCAGCTCCTAGAAATCTGGCAAGGTCTATTAAATGTGACAACAATCGGTGTTACAGATAGCTTTTTTGCGTTGGGCGGACATTCGCTTTTAGCAACTCGTTTGGTTAGCCAAGTTGAGGCGACTTTTGGCTTGACGATAGCGTTGAAAGCAGTTTTTGAAAACAGCACGATTCAATTGCTAGCGCAGCATATAGATAATCATGGTAAAGCCAGTCTGGGGGCAATAACACCGGCACCTAAAGGAAAGCAGATCCCACTTAGTTATGCTCAACAGCGTCTATGGTTTGTCGAGCAAGTAAGTCCTAGTAATCAGTACAATATGCCGCTAGCGTATCAAGTAACAGGAAAGTTTGCACTGCAAGTGGCAGAGCAAGCGTTGCAGTATTTAGTAAATCGGCACGCGGTACTTAGAACTCAATATCAATTTGATGGCCAAACGGCATATCAAGAAGTGCAAGAAAACTGGCAAGTCAGGCTGACGGTTTCTGATCTAACTCATTTATCTGAGCAACAACAAAAAGATAGCATTATTGATCTGCTACGTTCTTTTTATCAACGAGTATTCGTACTCGAAGAACAACCGCCATTTGAAATCCATTATATCTGCCGAAGTAGCGAACAGGGCATACTGTTGTTTAATCTCCATCATATAGCTGCAGATGCATGGTCTATGGGTATCTTGATGTCTGAGTTTATCCATTGTTACCAGGCTATCGAGGCGGGAGTTGATCCGCAGTTACCTGCATTGAGTATTCAATATAGTGATTTTGCTTACTGGCAACGACAGCGATTGGATGATGTATTTTTAGCTGAGCAATTAGCATATTGGCGTACACAACTACAAGATGTGCCAAGCATCCATAACCTGCCATTGGATAGGCCTCGACCTTCAGTCAGAGCACAGCAAGGAGCAATTTATGAGAGTTGTTTATCTGGCGAAATAGTTCAGCAATTAGAGAAAGTGGCGAGTCAGCATAATGTATCGATGTACATGCTATTTCATGCAGCCTTGGCATTTTTAGTTAGTAAATTAAGTGGACAGCAGGATGTGGTTATTGGTTGCCCTATCGCCAATCGAACGAATGTTGAAGTTGAGCCACTAATAGGACTATTTGTAAATACTCTGGTTCTGCGAACTCAAGTACAGCAAGAGAGTTTTAATGGACTTCTAGAGCATATTCGTACGGTCAATTTGGACGCTCAAGCACATCAAGATGTGCCATTTGAGCAACTCGTAGATTTATGTAAGTTACTACGCACTAGCAGTCACACGCCGCTAGTACAAGTTGTTTTGAACTTGAACAATATCGGCCAATCTGTTGCGGGGATTGAAGGGCTGGAATTTACCCCGTTAGAACAACAAAGCACGATTGCTAAAACTGACTTGAATCTTGGGGTGGTATTTGCCGGAGGGAAGTGGGTCATCAACTGGACCTATGATGTTGCGTTATTTGATGCAGATACGATTGAGCGATTCTCGAGCTACTTTATACGTATCCTTCATCAAGTTGCACACAATCCACGGATCGCATTAAGTGATATCGATCTGCTCAATGAGCAAACACAGCAAGCATTAGTGGCAATGAGCCGAGGGCCAGAGCTTGCACCAACAAGGATACAACAAGTTCATCAGTTTCTTGAGAACCAGGTAACACGAACTCCAGAGGCGATTGCACTGGTTTCTGATACACAGAGCTATAATTATCAGGAGCTAAATTCAGCTGTTAACAAGCTATCCAACTACTTACTCAAATTGGAGTTACCGCGTCAAGCAACGGTTGGGATCTGCATGGAGAGATGTAGTGATATGGTAATTGCAATGTATGCAGTTGCTAAAGCTGGTTTAGTTTTCACACCTTTGGATCCGGAACAGCCACAAGCGCGACGTGCATTTATTATTAGCAATGCAAAAGTTCATTTAGTGCTGAGTCATCAGCAATTTGAGCCCATATTGCGACAAATCCCTGCACTGGCCGTCGCCTATATTGATAGTGTTGCGACCAATCAATTAATCACACAATGCTCAAACATAAATCCAGAAATTGGAGGTCACAATACGGATTTGGCTTATATCATGTATACCTCTGGTTCAAGTGGCGAACCTAAAGGTGTACAAATTGAACATCGGCAAATCATTGCTGCAACACAGAGTCGTCTAGATGCTTATCGAGTACCAGCAGGGCGCTTCTTGTCTCTTTCATCTATCTATTTTGACTCTTGTTTATTAGGTATTTTTTCAGTGTTAGCACAAGGTGCTGAACTACATATCGTCAAAGATAGTGATGTGGTCGATATTGGAGCCGTTTACCGGTACATCATGGCAAGTGATATTACTCACTTGGCGATTTTACCGACAATGTATCGGGCGTTATTACAGTATGCCAACCTAATGGCTGCGCTACCAAGCCAGCTAAGATTAGTGATCACTGGTGGAGAAGGAGTAGAGCAAGATCTTCAACAGTTGCATTTTGAAAGCCAATGGAGTCAGGGGGCTCGATTTTTTAACGAATATGGGCCAACAGAGGCGACAGTTTGGAGTAGTCACTATGAAATCAAAGCGGATGATAGCTTTCAGGTTGCACCTATTGGTCGTCCGGCGGGTCACGTCAACCTTTACGTAATGGATCATTATGGGCACCTAACACCACAAGGTTGTGAGGGGGAGTTGCACATTGGTGGAGTTGGTGTGGCAAGAGGTTATATGGACAATGCTGAGCTTACCAATGGACATTTTTTCTCAAGACAACTCTACAGCGGAGAATCAGAGCGACTATATCGAACTGGTGATGTGGTGCGTTATAACAAGCATGGTGATATAGAGTTTGTAGGTCGTAAAGATAACCAAGTAAAAATACGTGGCTACCGTGTCGAGCTAAGTGAGATAGAGCAACAGATCTTACACCACCCTGATGTACTCGATTGTGTCACAAAAGTGTGGCAGGAGCAGGGAGAAGAAAAGCTCCTTATTGCATACTTACAGATCCGCGAACGACAGTCCGAACAGGCGGTTGTTGCAGCAGTTAAAAAACAACTGGCTCAAACACTACCCAGTTACATGCAACCCAATGCGATAACGAGTATTGGTCATATACCTGTCAATCGTAATGGTAAGGTAGATAGAAAGGCGTTGCCTAAACCTAACCTTGCAGCACTAACCGGTGAATATTCGCCTGCGCAAAATAATACGCAGAAAAAGTTGCTGACCATCTGGGCCGAACTACTGCACTTATCGGCAGAGGAGATCAGCATCAATGCCGACTTCTTTGAACTGGGTGGACATTCGCTATTAGCGGTACAACTAGTGACCAAAGTTAATGAAACCTTTCCTGTTGACTTATCTATAAAAGAAATTTTTAGCTCACCCGTACTATGCGATTTGGCTGACCAAGTTGATGCTTTACTTCATTTAGATGAAGACGAGCTGGCGGCCGCTGAAGCTGAGCTAGCAGATATGTCTGATGAAGAAATAGAAAAGCTTTATCAGGAGCTGTGTGACGAGTAACGGCTACTTTGAATTATCGTCACCTCCGGATATAGCGCATAACAAAATAGGTATAACGAAAATGGATATTGAGAATACACAGTCAGTGGCAGAGTCAAATCGCAAGCGAGCCGCGCTGATTAAAAAGTTGGCAGAGCAAAAGCGCGCCCAGATGTTGGCTAAGAAACAAAGCAAAATTACAGCTCGGCAAATAGGGTCTAACACCTTGCCTTTATCGTTCGCACAGCAACGCCTGTGGTTTCTCGATAAGCTTTCTGACCAGGGCGCAGAATATAATATCTCCGGAGGCTTCACCGTTAGAGGAGAGTTTAACGTTGTGGCGGCCCAACAGGCAATACAACAGATCATCACCCGCCATGAAGTGCTTCGAACGACATATGATGACAAGGACGGAGAGCCTATTCAGATTATTCAAGCGACTCCTGAATTTGCAATGACAGTTTACGACTTGAGCCGTGACGAATGTGCACCAAATGCGAATACGATGGAGGAGTTACTCCAGCGCGAATGTGAAAAACCGTTCGATTTAAGTACCGATGTGATGCTCCGAGCAAGTTATATCTCTTTGCCACGCGAGCAAGAACGGGCTGTTGGGGTATTACTGTTTAGTATGCATCATATTGCTTCTGATGGTTGGTCGATGGAAATTGTCACGCGTGAATTTGTGGCAGAATATCAGGCTCAACTGGATGACCGCCCAGCGAGTGTCGTTGAACCGGAGATACAATACGGTGATTTTGCACTTTGGCAACGCCAACACTT
Source organism: Pseudoalteromonas sp. OF5H-5 (assembly GCF_021530695.1). NCBI lineage: Bacteria > Pseudomonadati > Pseudomonadota > Gammaproteobacteria > Alteromonadales > Pseudoalteromonadaceae > Pseudoalteromonas > Pseudoalteromonas sp. OF5H-5. The sequence goes on along the minus strand of NZ_JAKGBF010000030.1, from coordinate 25,549 downwards.
GGATCAGCAAGTGTTGCAAAAGCAACTTGAATATTGGCAGCATCAACTTGAAGGAATGCCTGCCGTTCATCGTCTACCCATGGATTATCCACGGCCAGATTTTAAACGCTATCAAGGCCTTAAACTTTCCAGACGACTCGAAGGCAGCGTAAGCCGTCGAGCGTTGATGTTTGCAAAGGAGCATGGACTGACTCCATTCATGTTATTTCATGCAGTGCTGAATCTTATGATGGCACGCTGTAGTAACCAAGCCGAATTTGTAGTGGGAACGCCAGCCGCTAACCGAATGAAATCAGAGTTGAAGCAAGTGGTTGGCTTTTTTGTTAATACGCTCGTTTTAAAAGCAAATGTCGATGCGTCTAGTATTAATGCATATCTTGAGCACATTAAAGAAGTTAATTTAGATGCTCAATCTAATCAAGATATTCCTTTTGAGCAGATAGTTGAGCATTGCGTGCCAGCCAGAAGCGCCCAATACACCCCATTATTTCAGGTACTGCTAAGTACAACGAGCGGTCAAAACACTGCATTAGAGCTACCTCACCTTGAGTTACTACCTATTGAGCGCAAAGGGGTGGTAGCTAAATTTGATATAGATATTAACGTTGCTTTGGGTGAGCAAGGTGGCCAAATCAAGTGGGTTTATGATAGTGCTATTTTTAAGCCTGAAACGATAACACAATTTGCTGAATTTTTTGAATGTACCCTAATCTCCCTATTAAATTGCGATGATCTTAGTTTGCCCTTAAGTCGCATCAATATGATCACTGATGCTGAGCGCACGAAGCTAGTTACTCCCAACCAACCGCAGTTTGAAGGTCAGCCACTAGCAGATCATGTTCATCTTCATTTTAGTGCGCAGGCCCAAAAGCTTCATAACCAAACCGCGTTAATATCGCAAAATAACCACATTAGCTATCAAACAGTTGATAGCGCCTCGACACAAATGGCTATACATCTTCAAGAGTTGGGGGTAGGTGCTGGCGATATTGTGGCTGTAAGTATGATTCAGAATGAGCGCTTAATATATACTATTTTGGGCATTATGAAGCTTGGAGCAGCCTATTTACCTGTCTCACCTGATTTACCTAAGGCGAGGTTACAGTATATTTTTGATGATGCATCAGTGTCATTGGTGATCACATCGGAAGAAAAGATAGGGCTCGACAAGCGTGATGGCCTCAAGGTCATATGTTTCGATGATGATTTTGAGCAACGAATATTAAATCATTATGTTACTGAAGGCTTTGAGCCCCACCAAGGTGATCCATCTACACTACCAAGTTATGTGATTTACACTTCGGGTTCGACAGGCAATCCCAAAGGCGTTGTCATTTCGCAGCAAAGTGCTTTGCAATTTGGGCTCTATATGGGACAGCGATTTGCAATTGACTCTAATTGCCGAGTACTACAATTTGCCACTATTAGCTTTGATGCTTTTATCATGGAATGGCAATGGGCATTATTAAATGGTGGCAGTCTACATTTTTGCGATCCGCAATGTAAAACCGATCCTGCACAGCTAAGCTCGTTTTTACAGCAACAAAGTATTACTCACACACTGTTGCCGCCGACACTTCTTCGCCACCTTCCTTATCATGATAATTATGATTTTAAAGCTCTGTTGGTCGGAGGCGAGGCTTGCGATGAAGGTTTGGCCGAACAGTGGGCTGGGCGATACCCTATGTTTAATGCGTATGGGCCCACCGAGTCTACAGTGTGTGCCAGTATTGCTGAGCTAAAACCCCAGCATCAGGTCACAATTGGTAATCCTGTAGATTTCACCCAGCTATTTGTCTCGAGTCGCGACGGTCAACCTTTACCGAAAGGCTTGTGTGGAGAGTTAGTGATAGCGGGAAGTGGGTTGGCTTTAGGTTATTTGAATAAATCAGAGCTGACTTTGCAAAAATTTATCACGAACCCTTTTGGGGCGGGGCGGTGGTATTTTACTGGAGATATTGCGCGGCAAAATAGCCGCGGAGAATTTGAATATCTGGGACGTATTGATGATCAAGTGAGTATTAAAGGCTTCCGGATTGAGCTTGAGGAAGTTAAGCAGCAACTACTGTTAGCTGTTGGTGTAACCGCGGCAGAAGTTGTTGTTGAAGAATTGGCTGCGGGACAGCGTAGGTTGCTAGCCTACATTGTAGCGAGCGATGAGGTAGTTGGCTCTGACGGTGAACTTATTGCATCGGTGAAAGCACAACTGCATGAGCGTTTGCCCAATTATATGATCCCTGCAGGTTTTGCTGTGCTTGATGCACTGCCTGTCACCCAAAGTGGCAAGGTTGATAAACAGGCGCTACCCAAAATAGATATGTTGGCGCAACAAGAATCATACCAAGCGCCAAGCAATGATATAGAGCATCAACTGGTTGAGTTGTATGCTCAGTTGCTGGGACTTTCACCACAACACCTAAGTGTTACGAGTAACTTTTTTGAACTGGGTGGTGATTCGATCTTGTCTATACAGCTAGTGTCGAGAGCCGCAAGGGTTGGATTGTACTTTTCTGTTAAGCAGTTGTTCTCCTACCAAACCATAGCTGCACTGGCTGCCCATGTTTCGACTTCACAAGTACAGCAGGTCTCACAGCAGCCAAGTGCTGGAACCTTACCATTACTGCCTATTCATCAAGCTTTTTTTATGGATGAGGCTGGACTAAATCATTTTAATCAAGCTGTTATGCTCGGTTGCCAAATCCAGTTAACTAAAGAGTTTCTGACCCAAGTTGTTACATGCTTAGTGGTCCAGCATGATGCACTGAGGTTGCGTTTTAAACATCAAGATACTGGTTGGGTTGGTGAGTTTGCTGACACTTCAAGTTTTGATATTGACGCAGTACTAAGCGTAATCAATGTTGATAATTTAAATTCAATTACAGGTATTGCGGATGAGTTACAGCAAAGCCTCAACATTACAGTTGGCCCCTTATTCAAAGTGGTCTTGTTTACTGATCCAAAACAGCAGCAGCGTCTGCTGATTATTTGCCATCACCTTATTATAGATGGAGTCTCTTGGCGTATTCTGCTGGAAGACTTTGAGCGCTGTTTAGATAAGAGCCAAGAGCCCACTCATCATGCTCTATTTGAGCTTGGGCAAAAGACCACCGCTTATCAAACATGGTGCGAGTATTTAGACTCATGGCCAAATCTAGAACAGAATGCCAACGAAATTGCTTATTGGCGAGAGCAGTTAGCGCTACCTGTACCTAGTTATCGGCGCGGTGAGACGAGTGAGGCATACATAAGTAATGAGTTTGTTGGTAGTTTACAGTTTGCATTGGATAAGGATTATACAAGCTTGTTGTTGCAACGAGCTAATAGCACTTATAGAACACAAATAAATGAGCTACTCATTGCAGCGCTATTACGTGGTTTTAGTCTTTGGTCGGAACAGTCTATCATGCGCATAGATTTAGAGGGGCATGGTCGCGAAGAGCTTGATAGCGGCCATGATCTCAGTCGCACTATCGGCTGGTTTACTACCTCATACCCACTCACATTAGAAGCGCCTGATGGAGATCTTGAAGCGCTAATTTGTGCAGTAAAAGAGCAATACCGTGCCATTCCAAATAAAGGACTCGGCTTTGGGTTATTAGCTCGGGCAGGTCTGTTGGGGAGTAATGTTGAACCTCACGCTGAAATTGTATTCAACTATCTAGGCCAATTTAAGCAGGTTATCAATGAGCAATCGCTATTGTTTGCTGTAGAGGAAGGTACCGGGCGAGCTATCAGCCCTCATAGAAAGTTAACACACGGGCTTAGCTTCAACGGTAAAATTTTGGCCGAGCAATTACAGTTCAACTTGAGCTATGACAAAAACGGTTACTCCAGCGAGTCTCTCCAAAAGTTAAACCAGCTAATTGTCAGAAGTTTAGAAGAGATTATTCAGCACTGCTGTGATGTTGAAGCCGGTATTTTTACGGCGTCGGATTTTCCGTTGGCAACTGTCCAGCCGCAAGAGCTAAAAAGCTGGACGCAAGGCCAAGCTATTCAAGATATTTATGCGACAACGCCAATGCAAGAAGGGATGCTATACCATAGTAACTTGGAGCGTGGTGCATACGCCAACCAGCTATTTATGGAAGTGATTGGTGAGGTTGATCTCGGCCATCTGCGTGCTGCTTGGCAGTGTCTGGTAGATAGGTACGACATTTTTCGAACTGGATTTAGAACGTCAGAGCTAGGAATAATCAATCAGATTGTCCATCAACAGGTGACATTACCTTGGCAAGAGTTTGATTTAAGTCAACTAGATGTGGCGGAACAACAAGCGATAGTCAATCAAATGCGTGCTGAAGACAAGGCGGAAGGCTTTAATGTCAATATGCCACCTTTAGTACGAGTAACGGTTTGGCAATTGGCGCCCCAACACTATCAGCTTTTGTGGACTCAGCACCATGCATTAATCGACGGTTGGTGTTCTGGTATTGTTTTCTCCGAGCTATTAGCGATTTATCATGCATTAAGTAACAAGCGAGATATACAACTATCGCCAGCCGTGCCTTACAAAAATTACATCGCCTGGCTACAAAGTAAAGATAGTGATAAAGCTGAGCAGTTTTGGCGTACTCAAGTGGGTCAAATTACTGAACGAAGTCATTTACCTTTTTCTCGTTACCTAGAGCAGCCTGACTATGTGGTTGCGAGGGAATATTTACAACTGACAGTCGAGCAAACTAATGCGTTAACTCTACTTGCAAAGCAAACGCGCACCACCCTGAATGTTGTATTGCAAGCTGCTTGGGCTTTATTGTTGAGTCGAGCAAACCGCAGTAAACAGGTTACGTTTGGTACAACCGTATCCGGCCGCCCTGCAGATTTGAATGGGGTAGAGTCAATGGTGGGGCTATTTATTAACACAGTGCCCGCGGTCATCTCTCTTGACTCAGAGCTGAGCGTATCTGAGCTGTTACTACAGCTCCAATCAGATTATATTGAAAGAGATGAATACAGTTATTTTCCGTTATCAAAAATTCAAAAGTTATCTAGTGAACATGCCGGTCGCGGCCTCTTTGATAGCCTATTAGTATTTGAGAACTATCCTCGCTCTTTATCCGATGCGAGTAGGCACACAGAGCAGTCACTGCAAATCAAAAATATTGAATCGCAGCAAGGCAACAATTTCCCTCTTTCTTTGATAGCCTCTCATGGCGAGGTACTCAAGATTAAGTTCGAGTACCATAGTAATCATTATTCAAAACACGGGATAGAACAGCTTCGTAGCTGCCTTGGCGAAATCCTTACGGCCATGTCACACGGATCAGATAAGCCAATATCGACATTAACTTGGCTAACCAAAGCGCAGCAACAAGCTGTTTTAGTGAACAGTGGTTATGGCAGACAAACGCAAACTTCCCCGAGTTTTATTGCTACCTTAAAGCATCAATTTGCCAGTTATCCAGAGGCTGAAGCTGTTTATAGCCATGGGGTAAGTACGAATTATCGAGCATTAAATACAATTGCTAATCAAATCGCTACACAGTTATCAGAAAACGGTATCGGTAAACAAAGTCGGGTTGGAATTTGTCTCGAAAAGGGCGTGGGTTATTTAGCTTCAATTATAGCGACATTTAAAGTTGGCGCTGCATTTGTGCCATTGGAAAAGGAATGGCCAGCAGAGCGTCTAGCTTTCATTGCTCAAGATGCACAGCTAGACCTAACGCTCACTGAGCCCACTACTCAACATGCAATGACCAAGTCTCAACGACAGCTATGCATAACAAAACTAGCTTCTGAACATATCGAGTTTGAGGGGGACATCCCTCACGTTAATGATATCGCTTATATTATCTACACGTCGGGCACAACTGGTAAACCTAAAGGAGTGGCCGTGAGTCATGGCAACATAAGCCATTACGTTGATGCCATGTTATCTCGACACGCGATTGCCCAACATAGTCGCTTTGCTCTCCTTACTTCATTTGCCACAGATTTGGGCTACACCTCGATACTTCTAGCGTTGGCGACAGCAGGTAGTGTAGATATAGGTAGTCGAGAGTTGATCCAAAGCGGTGATAGTTTTACCCAGCATATCCTTGCACGTGAGATTAATGTGATTAAGCTGACTCCGAGTCTATTGGCTGCACTGTTAACGCATTATGATGGAAAATTAACATCGCTAAACCATGTATTCGTGGGTGGTGAAGCTATTCAATCCGATGCTCGTCAAGTCATTCGTACGCTACTTAATGATGGCGTGGAAGTAATTAATCATTACGGTCCAACAGAAACTACCATTGGGGCATGTACACAGGTTATTAATGATGTGGATGCTAAGCCAATAGCGATAGGTCGCCCTATTTCAGGAATGCGCGCTTGTGTGCTGGATGATAACAAAGAGTTGGTGCCTGATGGCATCGTAGGTGAGCTGTACTTATCAGGAAGCGGTGTTGCTTTAGGATACATAAAACAATCGTCGTTAACGGATCAATATTTCACTCTTGACCCTTGGGCGTCCGATAGTTCGCGTCGTTACGCCACGGGGGATTTGGTATATAGAGATGAAAGTGGAGATTTGGTATATGTCGGGCGTAAAGATAATCAAATCAAAGTTCGTGGTTTCCGCGTTGAACTGGAAGAGATCGAGCTAACTTTACTGCGCTCACCTAGTGTTAGTACCGCCGTTGTCATACTTAACAGCGAGCAAACTTTGGTGGCCTACATCAAGCTCAAAGCTGGTGCTGTGGAGCAACAAAGTAATCTATTAAATCTTGCCCAGCAATGGCTACCTCACTACATGGTACCAAGTGCGATTGTCTTTGTGGAAGATATCCCATTAAAAAGCAACGGAAAAGTAGATAAAAGTGCATTGCCAAGTGTGCAAAAGAATGTTGAGAAAAAACGAGCTGAAACGCCTTTGGAATTAACCGTTGCTCGAGCTTGGGCGCAATATTTGGGCTGCGATGCTGAAACGATAGGAGTCGAAGAAAACTTTTATGATTTAGGTGGTGACTCCGTAAAAATGATTTTGGTGATTGGCTTGTTGAAGAAGCAAGGGATCACAATAGCAGCTCAGCAAATGAGCAAAATCAATACCATTGCTGGGGTCGTGGAATTGGTTGAAGGTCAAGGCCAAGCACCGAAACAGCCAGAGTCAGTTGTTTTATTGGGGCAACAAGCTGAAGAAGTTATCTTCGCGATCCACCCATATGGGGGGCGTGTTGATAACTATCGCCAGTTGGCAGCTAAATTGCAGCCTGAATATCAGCTACTAGGGTTACAAGCGCCATACAATTACCAGTCTGACTATCGATTTGATTCTGCAAAGCAACTAGCTGAGCGTTATGTAGAAGAAATCCTCGTTACGCAACCAAAGGGGCCTTATAGGATCATAGGTTGGTCTGCTGGTGGCACACTCGCGCACTTGGTTGCTGCTACGTTACAGCAACGAGGCCGGAATGTTGCCTATTTAGGCATGATAGATTCACTTCCGATAGGCATATCTCGAAAAGTGAAAAGTAACCATGATTATCTGTTAAATAGCGCTCGCTATATTGATAAGCATATCGCCACGAAATTAGCACCAACTTGTAGCTACAGCTACGATGAGCTGATGCAAGCCATCATTGAGTCAATATTTTCCTCACAACCTGATTTCCCACTTTCACGCGATGTGCTAACCGCAGCGTTGCAATTTGGGGTTGATTTAGGGCGTAGTTTGGCGACTGCTCAGGCGATGCAAGAACCATTAGATTTAGCCGTTGAGTTGTTTAAAGCGACTGCTTCAGAAGGCGGGGTGATTGAGCCTGCGTCATTTACTCAGGCCTTTAAACAGCCGCTGAAGGTGCATGAATTTGAGACCACACATGCCGGTCTACTCGAAGGTGATGCTGTAGTCATGATAGCCGATCTAATAAAACAGAGTTTAAAGCGAAAGAATAAGAAAAATGAAGGAGTAACTGGATAATGTTAAAGACTAAACCACTACCCGAAGCACGAGATAGAGAAGTACTACTTGAAGTCGAGTTGTCAGGTATGAAATCACTTGATTGGGTGACACAGCATAAGGAGCAACTCAATGGCATGTTAGATGAGCACGGAATGCTGCTCATTCGAGGTTTAAACGTTGTGAGTAGTAAGCAGTTTGGGCAAGCGCTTAGCACGTTGTTTGGCTGTGAGTTAGCTTCGTACCAATACCGCTCGACGCCTAGGACCGAACTTAGAGGAAATGTTTACACTGCCACTGAGTATCACCATGACGAAGTGATACCGCAGCATAATGAATGTTCTTATGCGAATAAGTGGCCTCAAAAATTAGGTTTTTTCTGTATGTTACCGGCAGGAAAAGGCGGAGCGACACCGTTGGCTGACAGTCGTGCGGTATATGAAAAATTACCAGCGGAGATCCGTGCCAAATTTGAATCTAAGCAAATCATGTATGTACGAAACTATAGCGACATTGATCTGCCTTGGACTGAAGTATTTCAAACCGACAGTAAAGAGGATGTTGAACGTTTTTGTCATGAAAACGGTTTTGAATTTGAATGGTTTGATAATGAGTTGCGGACCAAGCAGGTTAATCAAGCTGCAATTGAACACCCGCTACATGGCTTTAAAGTTTGGTTTAATCAAGCTCATTTATTCCACATTTCAAGCCTTGACCCTGAAACTAAACAGAGTTTTTTATCAATGTTTGGCACTGAAAGATTACCAAGAAATACCTACTTTGGAGATGGCAGTGACATTCCGGAAGCTGATTTGGCAAAAATCCGGGAAATTTATGAACAGGAAATGTTCCATTTCAATTGGCAAAAAGGCGATGTTTTACTGCTAGATAACTTACGTTTTACCCATGGCCGGCAACCTTTTGAAGGTGCCAGGAAAGTGCTTGTAGGCATGGCCTAACTTCAGGAGAGAGTAATGGTAGATACAATAATAGATGGTGCTGATATTAAGTCATTCGCGACGTTGATTGAGTCCAACTTAACGCCGTCCTCGGTCACTAACCCTACTTTTTTGTCCGGTATCGCAATAGCAGATCCCGTTTTATGGGCAAGTACAAATCGGGAAGCTATTTTAGATTTATTGCAACGCGATGCTGCACTGGTTTTTAGAGACTTCTCATTACCAACTCCTGAGCACTTTGAAGCATTTGCCGCAGCCATTTGTCCTGACCTTTACGGTAACTATGGCGATTTACCGAAAAAAGAGGTTGGTAAGAAAATATACAAGTCCACACCATACCCTAATAACATGAAAATACTTTTCCATAATGAAAGTTCCAATACTGGGGTTTGGCCAACAAAACAATTCTTTTTTTGTGAACAGCCAGCGGCTGTCGGAGGGGCAACGCCATTAGTGGATTGTCGTGCTGTATACAAGGCTTTACCGGAACATATCAAGCAGGATTTTTCAGCAAAGGGATTGAAATATACGCGTAACTTCTCTGCTGGGTTCGACGTGTCTTGGCAGGACTATTTCAAAACAGACAGCCTTGATGAAGTCAAAACTATTTGTGAACGGCTAGGGTTAACATTTAGTCACGACGCAGACGATACGATAACTACAGAGTTCATAACGGCTGGCGTACTGGTCTTATCTCCAGAAGAAGTAAGCTTTTTCAACCAAGTACAACTACATCACCCATTTTGTCTAGAACCTCAGGTGAGGGCCGTTTTGCTTGAGTTGTTGGGGCAAGATCGATTACCACGAAATGTTACATTTGCAGACGGGAGTGTTATTTCTGATGAAACAATGCAGCTGATTGCAGAGGCCTATGAATCCTGCGCTGTGCGGTTTACGTGGCAACAAGGAGATGTCGTAATGGTTGATAACCGCATTATTGCGCATGGTCGAGATGAATTCGACGGCAATAGAAAAGTTGTAGTGGCGATGGCAGATATGAAAAGTTGAACCATTTTGTATCATTTGTAAATTATTTATTTACTTGAAATTAATTAAATTAACATGTTAACCTGTTCGCAAAGTGTTCAGTTTTGGTCACTATTGACACATTTTTAATCATGATTGAACAGCTAAACGCTGAAAGTCAGGCGAGTGTTTTCTGCCCCTCCTTGCTTTCAAGCTATGTAGCCAAGTACTTGATGTAACGACTTCTCTTTACTGCAGTTCAAGTATTCCTAGCGAATTAATTACAAGTACTGTCTATAGGTAGGCAAGGAAAATGAAAGAATTGTATAGTCTTGAGGAGTACGACAAGCATTTATATGGTTATGTCGTTACTGAATTACTTGCTCTGTGTTTTAAATACAACATATTTGAACGGTTAGTTCAGGCACCAGGAACAAATATCGGCCAGCTAGCGCAAGAGCTGAACCTAGCACCTGAAGCTCTGCATCGAATGTTATTGACGCTTAATGCACTAGATATTCTCACGGAACGTGGTGATGGCTTCGCTGTTGAGGATTATTATCTTCCCTTCTTCGATAAAACCCACATACGTTATTTAGGAAACTTCACTCAATTTGTATGCGATCAAGGTCGCAAGTCCATATTTAAATTAGAAAACCTTTTGACTGGTGAGGAAAAACCTCGCTCGCCTTATGATGATATATACAGCCAAGACAAAAGCTATAGTTTTGCTGCTGCGATGTGGGAGCTGAGTCACTGCTCAGGCCAACCCTTAATCTCATTTTTACCTGACGCACTCGGAGATGTTGTTGACGTTGGTGGTGGTGCAGGTGCAGTAGCCAGTATGCTGATCGCTGCAAACAAGGCACAAAGCGTTACAGTATTTGACCTTCCTGAGGTTGCTTCTGAGTTTGATAGGTATTGTAATGATAATCCCCTTTTTCACCGCATTCGATTTAAAGCTGGCAGCTTTTTTGAAGACTCGATACCTAATGGCAATAACTATTTGCTGAGCAACGTTTTATCTAATTGGAATGAGAATTCATCAGTAGCCATCCTCACTAAAATTCACGCTCAGTTGGCCGCCGGAAGTGGCGGTAAAGTATTCATTTTGGAAAGACTTTTTGATGTTGCTGGAAGTCGCTATTCAACTGCTGTAATGCACTTAAACATGATGCTCCATACCGAAGGCGCACATCGTAGCTTTGAGCAGTATAAATCTCTTTTACACCAGGCGGGTTTCTCTTGTGTAGAGCTGATAGAAACAGGGACTGACAGGCATATCGTAACCGGTAGTTTATAAAAAAATACAAAAGGAAATACCATGAATAATATTATCGACTTTCATATCCATGCGGGTGATTTCCCGCAACTGCGTGAAGACATCCAAGATTTAATACAAAAAATTCCGTTAGAAGATGGGGCTGATGTTAAGGAGCTATTTTCAAATGGTGAGGCAATGTCTGCCTACCTTCAAAACGCGGGTGTAAGCACAGGGATTATTCTGGCTGAATGTGGGCCGGGTACAAACTATTCTATTACCAGTGAAATGATCGCTAACCGTTGTAAAGATAACAATAGTTTAGTGCCTTTTGGTAGTGTTAATCCTAATTATCACAAGGATCCGATAGCTGAATTTCATAAAAGTATAGAGGCTGGAGTCAGAGGGTTTAAATTCTATCCTGCTGATCATGGTTTTGATGCATTAAGTAGTGACATGATGGAAATTTATAAACTCTGTGAACAGCATGGAGTGGTGATCATGTTTCATACCGGGTTTACGGCTCAAAAAGATACAGAACAAATGTACTGTAACCCCGCGGACTTTATTCCTATTTTTGAGGCATGTCCTGAGTTGGCAGTCGTATTGTGCCATGCAGGTAAGCCGCACTGGTACAAAGAATCTGTTGAAGTAATTACTAAGTACCCAAATGCATTTATTGATACTGCGTTAGTACCAATCGATGTGGTGACTGAGTTGGTTCGTAGTAACCCCAAAGTAGTAGACAAAGTTTTATTTGGCTCAGACTGGCCTGTATGTGGCAATTATGAGGCATTAGTTGAGCGCTATTTACACTCTGGATTGAGTGAAGTGCAACTGCAAAAAATAATGCGTACCAATGCATTAAGTCTGCTCACTCGTAGAGATTTTTAAGCATCACTGCTTGGACTCAACCGTCATCAAAAATTTGGAGTTTAACCGTGAATAGTACTGAACATAACACGCAACATATCGACCATATTATCATTGGGGCCGGACCTGCAGGGGTACAATTAGGATATTACTTTGAGCGTGACCAAAAAGACTACCTCATCTTGGAAGCCGGTGAGCAACCGGGGAATTTTTATAAAAAGTTTCCGAGGCATCGTAAATTAATTTCAATAAATAAGCGATTCACTGGGAGCGACAACCCTGAATTCAATATGAGGCATGACTGGAATTCATTGTTGTCTGATGATTATTCTTTGTTATTTAAAGATTATGATAAGGAGTTTTTTCCTCAGGCAGACAGCTTAGTTACGTATCTGCAAGATTATGTAAATCACTTTGACATTAAAGTGAGATGTAACACTCGAGTTGTTAATATAGATAAGGAAGGTGCACTATATAAGCTAACAGATCAAAATGGGAACGTTTTTCTTGCTAAGAAGTTAATCGTTGCAAGTGGCTTTTTGAAACCACATATCCCACAGATTAAAGGAATTGAGTTAGCTGAAAACTATACTGAGATGTCAATTGACACAAAGGATTATGAAAACCAAACAGTACTAGTGATTGGTAAAGGTAACTCAGCCTTTGAAACTGCCGATCACTTAGTTTCCTCTGCAGCCATCATCCACCTTTGTAGTCCTAATTCTGTAAATTTTGCATGGAAAACACACTACGTGGGTCATTTGAGAGCGGTGAATAACAACGTGCTTGATACCTATCAACTCAAATCGCAAAATGCAGTCTTGGACGCAGAGATTATGTCGATTGAATGCGTAAATCAACGCTTTAAAGTATTATTTAAATACAAGCATGCTGAAGGGGAGCTAGAAGAACTATGGTATGACAAAGTACTTTGTTGTACTGGGTTTGCTATTGATACTAGTTTGTTTAGTGAAGAGACGAAGCCAGAGCTCACAATCAAAGATAAGTATCCAAAATTAAATAACGATTTTGAATCGGTTAATCAAAAAAATATGTATTTTGCGGGTACTTTGACCCATTCGTTAGATTATAAAATGGCGACATCAGGATTTATTCACGGGTTTAGATATAATAGTCGAGCATTGAATACGATATTAAACAAAAAGCAGGGCGAGCATTACCCTGAAGTTACCTGTAACAACGAAGATGTTGCTCAACTCGTGCTTGATCAGGTTAATGAGTCCGGTGCTATGTGGCAGCAGCCTGGATTTATAGGTGATTATTTTTACCCAGATGGTGACAAAGTACATTATGGTTTTTCTTTACCCATAAATCATGTGCTTGAATCTTTAGCAAAAGAGAAAAGACAGTTTTTCACCGTAACACTAGAATATGGTATAGATGCGGACTTTGACCCGTTTACTGCCAACCGGATCCATAGAGAAAATGTCGCGGCTTCAGATCACAGCCAATTTCTTCATCCAATAATTAGAGAGTATCAAGGGACGGAGCTAGTTTCTGAACACCACGTTATTGAGGATCTATTGGCTATTTGGAAAGAAGATATTCACTTACACCCACTACAATCTTTTATCAATGAAGCAATTCGTTTAGTACAAAAAACTGAAGAGTTGGCCTAATCCCCTATGAAACAGCCCCAAAGCAAGTGTTTCGGGGCTGCTTTCTTTTTGAGTCCTGCAAAACAAATTTTCCCCATGCGTTGTATTCCATCACCTTTTAAGGTGTCGATTAAAATGTTGGTACGAGCGCCAGTTGAGCTGTGCTGTTTAATACCAATTTGTCTTACTATTTGCTCAATTTGAAGAATCAAATCTGATGCTAACTGCGTTAAATATTTCTCATTTATTTGGAACTACTAAAGGGCAAGGTTATTGCCTTACTCATATGGACATAGGTAGCTTGTCGCTAGTAAGGAACGGGAGTTGAGCTCCTAACTTTACACAAATATTTCGCTATGTTGTTTAACCAAAAAAGGTAAGTGACGGTTTCAATAGCAAGGTTGGTGTACAATAAGCGTAAATAGCCTTTCTGCTAGAAAGGCATTAATTATCCGAAGTTCAGGTTAAATAGTACGCGATTCGGCAAACATTGATTGTTTATAAAGTCAAGATCAGCGAAAATAGCGGCCAACTACGATTAACATGACGGATTTGACAAGCGAAGGGCAAGAAAGAGCGTGCTTCCGAAAATATGTACAAATCCGTGTACAAACTAAAAGAATTTATACATGGCTACCCAAGATTTTCTTAATGAAATCAACAAGCGAAGGACCTTTGCAATTATCTCGCACCCGGATGCGGGTAAAACCACTATCACCGAAAAAGTACTCTTATTCGGGAAGGCGTTACAAAAAGCCGGTACGGTTAAAGGCCGTGGCTCAAATCAACACGCTAAATCAGACTGGATGGAAATGGAAAAAGAGCGTGGTATCTCGGTAACAACTTCCGTGATGCAGTTTCCATACAATGATGCTTTGGTGAACCTACTTGATACCCCAGGACACGAAGATTTCTCTGAAGATACTTATCGTACGCTAACCGCAGTTGACTCATGCTTGATGGTGATTGATGCAGCAAAAGGTGTAGAAGATCGTACTCGTAAACTAATGGAAGTAACACGATTACGTGACACGCCAATCGTTACCTTTATGAACAAATTGGACCGTGATATTCGTGACCCAATGGAGCTACTTGATGAAGTCGAAACCGAGCTCAACATCATGTGTGCACCGGTTACTTGGCCAATTGGCTGTGGTAAAGAATTTAAAGGCGTTTACCACATCCATCGTGACGAAACGATTTTGTACCAAACAGGCCAAGGTCACACGATTCAAGATAAACGCATTATCAAAGGGCTAGATAACAGCGAGCTTGACGCCGCTGTGGGTGAAAGCTTAGCTGAGCAACTACGTGAAGAGCTTGAGTTGGTAATTGGAGCCTCACACGAGTTTGACCGTGAGTTGTTTTTAACTGGCGAATTAACTCCTGTGTTCTTTGGTACGGCACTTGGTAACTTTGGCGTTGACCATATGCTTGATGGATTAACTGAGTGGGCACCAAAACCACTACCACGCCAAACCGATGACCGTGAAGTAACAGCCGACGAAGAAAAGTTCTCTGGTTTCGTGTTTAAAATCCAAGCAAACATGGATCCAAAACACCGCGACCGTATTGCCTTTATGCGTATTGTTTCTGGCAAATATAGCCAGGGCATGAAGATGAACCATGTGCGTCTTGGTAAACAAGTCAGTATTGCAGATGCGGTAACCTTTATGGCCGGTGATCGTGAACGCGCTCAAGAAGCGTTTGCGGGTGATATTATCGGTCTACACAACCATGGTACGATCCAAATCGGTGATACCTTCACACAAGGTGAAACGCTTAAATTTAGCGGTATTCCAAACTTTGCGCCTGAGCTATTCCGTCGCATTCGTCTAAAAGATCCACTCAAGCAAAAGCAACTTTTAAAAGGTTTGGTACAACTTTCTGAAGAAGGTGCGGTACAGGTATTTAGGCCGCTTATCAACAACGACCTGATCGTAGGTGCGGTCGGTGTGCTGCAGTTTGATGTGGTTGTGGCGCGTTTAAAGTCTGAATACAACGTGGATGCGATTTACGAGAGTATAACGGTTCAGACCGCACGCTGGGTAAGCTGTGATGACGAGAAGAAAATGGCTGAATTCCGCCGTAAGTGTGAGCAAAACTTGGCACTAGATGGTGGTGATAACCTAACTTACATCGCACCAAGTCGCGTAAACCTGAATTTATCTATGGAACGTTACCCTGACGTGAAGTTCCATGAAACTCGTGAACACTAATCGCTGCGCATAAAAGGAAAACAGATGAATATCAAAAGTATTTTAATTGAAAAAGCCAATGCAGCGATGCAAGCGGCTGGTATCCCTGAAGGTACAAACCCAGCGGTAACACAAAGCACGCGTCCTCAGTTTGGTGATTACCAAATTAACGGTGCGATGGGGGCTGCCAAAGCCCTAAAAACCAATCCAAGGGAATTGGCGCAGAAGATCATCGACAACCTAGATGTTGCTGATCTTGCAGAAAAAACGGAAATCGCAGGCCCTGGTTTTATTAATATTCACCTCAAGCCTGAGTTTTTAGCCACAAGCCTAGAGGCGGCAAATACGGATGCCAAGCTAGGTGTTGCTGAACATGCTACGCCTCACAAAGTTGTGGTCGATTTTTCTTCGCCAAACCTTGCTAAAGAGATGCACGTAGGTCACCTGCGCTCAACTATCATTGGTGATGCTGTTGTACGTGCCCTTGAGTTCCGTGGTGATACCGTTATTCGCCAAAACCACATGGGCGACTGGGGTACCCAGTTTGGTATGTTGATAGCACACCTTGAAGATTTGCTAAACCAAGGTGTTGACCTTGAAAATGTCGCACTTGCGGATCTTGAAAGCTTTTATCGTGATGCGAAAAAGCGCTTTGATGACGAAGCCGGTTTTGCCGATAAAGCCCGTGATTACGTAGTCAAACTTCAAAGCGGTGATGCGCATTGTAAGAAGCTATGGCAAATGTTTATCGACACCTCAGTTAAACATTCTGAAGAAGTATACGGCAAGTTAAATGTGACGCTTACGCGTGATAATATCATGGCAGAAAGTGCCTACAATGACCGTCTTGCCGGTGTAATTGAGCTATTAAAAGAGAAAGGCATTGCGGTTGAAGATCAGGGCGCTCAAGTCGTATTCCTTGACGAATTGGCAAATAAAGACGGTGAACCTTCCGTATTTATCGTGCAAAAATCAGGTGGTGGTTTCTTATATTCAACGACGGATTTAGCCGCCTGTGATTACCGCTCAAATGAGCTAGATGTTGACCGTATCCTAATTTTTGTTGATGCGCGTCAGGGCTTACACTTCAACCAAGTTGAGATCACAGCACGTAAAGCGGGTCTTTTAAAAGACAAAACCAGCTACGAGCCGAGCCTGTTCGGTACAATGATGGGTAACGACGGCAAACCGTTTAAAACTCGTACTGGCGGTACGGTGAAGCTATCAGACTTACTTGACGAAGCAGTGAGCCGTGCGACAGAAAAACTTGCTGACAGAGCTTCTGACTTATCTGATGAAGCACGCCAAGAAATCGCGCGTAAAGTGGGTATTGGTGCAGTGAAGTACGCCGATCTGTCAAAGCACAGAACCAGCGATTATATCTTTAACTGGGATACGATGCTGAGCTTTGAAGGGGCGACAGCGCCATATTTGCAGTACGCCTATACCCGTGTGCGTAGTATTTTCCGCAAAGCAAACATGGATAGCACTAGCCTAACTGGTCGCATTCAAATTCAAGCACCACAGGAAAAGGCACTTGCGCTCAAACTGCTGCAATTGGAAGAAGTACTTGATCTGATGATCAGCGAAGCAACGCCACACGTATTATGTAGTTATTTATATGAGCTCGCGAGCTTGTATATGACATTCTATGAAGCGTGCCCAATTTTGAAAGATGATGTAGCAGCAGACGTTCGCGAAAGTCGCCTCTTGTTATGTAATCTGGTTGCTAACTCACTGAAAACCGGCCTAGATTTGCTTGGTATCGAAGTGATGGAGCAAATGTAAGTTCGTTTTAACTTGCATTAATGTATACTGAAAGCCGCTTTATAGCGGCTTTTTTTGTTAAGGAAATTGTGATGAAACTTGAAGACATTCGCAGAGAATATACCAAAGATGGTTTACGTCGTGAGATGCTAAAAGACACACCTGTTGCGCAGTTTGAAACCTGGTTACAGCAGGCGATTGATGCTAACTTTACTGACCCAACAGCGATGGTCGTCGCTACGGTCGACGAGCACGGTCAGCCGTCTCAACGCATTGTTTTACTCAAGCATGTAGACGAGCACGGTTTTGTCTTCTTTACCAATACCGGTTCACGCAAAGCGCAAGAATTAAAACAAAACAACAAGATATGCTTACACTTTCCGTGGCATGAAATTGAGCGTCAGGTTATTGTGTACGGTGAAGCTATTCCGTTACCAACCAGTCGTGTTGCCAAGTATTTCTTATCACGACCAAAAGAAAGTCAGCTTGCAGCGTGGGCGTCTCAGCAATCGCGCCCCGTGTCATCTCGTCAAGCCTTGATGCAAACCTTTAGTAGCATGAAAGACAAATTCGCTAAAGGCGAAATCCCACTACCTGACTTTTGGGGCGGTTATTGCGTGGAACCGACTAAAGTTGAGTTTTGGCAAGGTGGAGAGCACCGTCTTCACGATCGCTTTATGTATGTGAAGCAAGCCGATGGTAGTTGGGAAATTGAGCGGCTCAACCCATAAATTCGCCTTTATAGATAGTCACTGTCACCTCGATTTTGACGAGTTGGCAGATGATTTAGCTACGCATATCAAAGCAGCCCACAGCAATGGTGTTGAACGCTTTGTGGTGCCTGGCGTTACTCTTAAGCAGTCTCTTGAGCTTGTTGATTTTCAAGCACATCATCCACAATGTGAAATCGCCGCGGGGTTACACCCTTATTTTATTGGCGAACATTGCGACGACGATATGACCGCGTTGGTAGAGTATGTAATACACAATCGTACCCAACTGTGTGCGATAGGAGAGTGCGGTATTGATACAACTTGCGATGCACTTGAGCGGCAAATTGCACTGTTTGAAGCGCATATCGCACTGAGTAATCAGGTAAAGCTTCCGCTAATCGTCCATCACCGTAAAAGTCATCACCTAATTGCTGCCGCGTTTAAACGTGTTAAGCCACAGTATGGCGGGGTGATCCACGCCTTTTCAGGTTCAAAACAGCAGGCTGAATATTATATCGCTCAGGGTTTTAAGCTAGGAGTAGGTGGCACAATCACCTATCCAAGAGGCGAAAAAACAGCGCAGGTAATATCACAGCTGCCGCTTGAAAGCCTAGTATTGGAAACCGATTCGCCGTCGATGCCGTTACATGGTTATCAGGGGAAGCCGAACTCTCCTAAGCGAGTCGTCCAAGTATTTGACAGGCTTTGTGAATATCGAAGCGAAACACCAAGCGAGCTTGCCTCAGCCCTCTATCGAAATACCACACAGTTGTTCGGCTTGGGCTAAATTGATGATGTCGAGATAAATCTCGACCTACGAGTCAATATCACAAATGGGATATAAAACCATACCTACCAGCAATAGAAAAACAAGTGTAGGAGCCGGTTCACCCGGCGATCTTGATGCTTTTACCGCGATATAAAACCATACCTACCAGCAATAGAAAAACAAGTGTAGGAGCCGGTTCACCCGGCGATCTTTATGCTTTTACCGCGATATAAAACCATACCTACCAGCAATAGAAAAACAAGTGTAGGAGCCGGTTCACCCGGCGATCTTGATGCTGTTATCGCGATATAAAACCATACCTACCAGCAATAGAAAAACAAGTGTAGGAGCCGGTTCACCCGGCGATCTTTACGCTGTTATCGCGATATAAAACCATACTTACCAGCAATAGAAAAGCAGGTGTAGGAGCCGGTTCACCCGGCGATCTTTATGCTCTCCCGGCATAACACCAACAATACTCAAGCCAATTGCTGATTAATAATTGAGATCATCTCATCAGCGTATTGGTGAATAAAAAAGTGCCCACCAGAAAACTCAGTAAGCTGATATGGTTGTGCTGTTAGCTCTTGCCATGCTGCGACATGTTCATTCAAGATCTCATCATCAACACCATGAAAAACATGGATAGGGATGGGTAAAGCTCGCTGCTCTGCGACATAGGTGTCTGCTATTTTGAAGTCGGCCCTAAGCAATGGTACCAGTAACTCCATTAGTTCTTTATTTTCAAGAATCTCTTTTGGCGTGCCATTTAAGTCACGTAGCTCGGCAATAAACTCATCATGTGGCAGACCGTGTAAATGGCGTTTAGTTGAGGTGCAATGCGGTGCACGACTCGCAGAAGCAAATATTTTACGTGGAGTAGGTAAGCCTGCGTCTAATAATTGAAAAGCAAGCTCATATGAAATGCGACTACCAAGACTATGTCCAAAAAACGCGAAAGGCTTACTGGTCATATAGTCTTGGTGTACCATGAGTTCAGAGATAATATCCGGCATGTTGTCTATTGCTGGCTCTACCAGTCGAGCCCCTCTCCCCGGAAGCTGCACAAAAACGAGCTCAACACATTCACTTGCCTTTTCGATCCATGGCGTAAATATTGCTGGGGAGCCACCCGCGTAGGGAAAGCAAAATAGTCGCAACTCAGCGTTTGGATTGGGTTTTGGGGTAATAAAAAGTTTACTATTCATATCCTTTGTTGTTCGATTTTATTTTAGGTTAACTATTATGTTATCAACTTTATTACAATGCTAACAGCTTTACCCCTGCTCTAATTCTTCTGCCCGTTTTTCAGGCGCAGGAAGCATCTTTACTTTCTTGCGAATTTTGCGTTTTACTTCCCAGCGTTTTAATGCTCGACCTATTTGCCATGTGAATACCATCGTAATCACCAGCATCAGTAAAACGACTCGTCCAAGTTCGTGGAAATGAGAGTGGCTTTGTGACATAGCAGCTTCTGTCAAATAGACCATATTGACGAACCCAAGAGGCTGTCCGGTTGGCGTATATACTGGTTCAGAAATAATGCTTTTGGTTTTACTCAGTCCCGGTAAGGTTTGAGGTAGCTGCTGATAATCTGTGGGTGAGGAATTACCGTCGTTACCAACAACAAAGCGTCCTTGATAATCATAAATTGCGACTTGAAGCACAAAGTCATCGCTAGCGAGGTGATTTGCCAGTGCGCTGAGCCTTGGCGTATCACTGCGAGAGAGGGGCAATGCCACATTTTTTGCGAGCTGCTTGGTGAGACTTCTTGCGGTAAGGTCTGCGCCATTATGGAGCAAACGATGAGATTCAAAGCTGGTATTAAACGCAAGCCAAGTCACCATAATTAAACACGTCGCGGCGATGCACAGGCGAAATAATCTACGCCCTCTGGTCGAGTTTAACACTTCTAATACATGTAAATTTTTCATATTTATCGCATATTGCCCGCTTTTGCTAAGGTCCAGTGCTGACAGCTTAGCGCAATCATGTTAAAAATCGGCTTAACGCTATCAAGGAGCAACTTATGTCGTCAATCATTCAATTCGCTAATCGTGAACTAAACACACCAATTCAGGAACATATGGCGCTGGATCATTGGTATAGTTGCCAAGGTAACACAAGCCTCACACAAGTAAATCAATTACCTGAGACGACAACTCAATCAATATGCTTTTTTGGCCCAAATATACAATTGCAACACCTTCTGGAAGTTGAGAAATTTCTTCGAACATTTGCTATCGAGCAAACTTATTTTACGGCATATCAACCTCATGAACAGCTCCCAGTTGCATTGGGCATGCGTTTTAACGCATCGCAACTGCCGAGCAAGGCTGAAGTAAGAGATTTTGCAAAAAGCATTAATGCGCAGGGTGCGATTATAACGCAAGCACCTACTTTAGAAGAACCGGGGCTACTTGTGATGGATATGGACTCCACCGCAATTCGAATTGAATGTATTGACGAAATTGCTCGATTGGCCGACCGATATGATGAAGTGGCTTCTGTCACCGCACAGGCGATGGCGGGGGCACTCTCTTTTTCTGAAAGTCTACATCGCCGCGTTGCGTCACTCTCTGGCGTACCGTTATCACAAATTCAATCATTAAAAGAAAACTTACCGCTAATGCCCGGTATAGAGCTGTTGTGTCAGGCGCTCAAGCAGCATCACTGGCATATTGCCATCGCCTCGGGTGGCTTTACATGGTTTGCAGAATCATTGATAGAGCCACTCCAGCTAGACGCTGTATTTGCCAATACCCTAGAGGTGGAAAACGCGCACCTCACCGGCAAAGTGCTAGGAGATATCGTAGATGCCGACAAAAAGGCAGAAGTGCTAGGTCAACTCGCAACTCAGTATGCGATCCCAATGACTCAAACCGTTGCCATTGGTGATGGCGCAAATGACTTAGTGATGATGGCAAACGCCCAGCTAGGTGTGGCAATCCATGGTAAGCCAAAAGTGGTAGAAAGTGCCGACGCGGCTATTTGTGAAGGATCTTTGTTACAACTGTTATATTTGCTAGGTGTGCCGAAATAATATACGCTATGAGACGTACCATGGAGGGTGATTTCTCCAATCACTCGAGACTATGAATTAAGTCAGCTCGTCTTCCTGACGGATTTCGACGCCCATCCATGGGCTACGACTACCTTTTCTTTGATGCCCAAAGAATCGTTGCGCAAAAGAAAGGGCACTTCTTCTTCACCTGAAAAGCATACTTCTCGGCGGGTGAACCGCCTCCCACAAAACTATTTACACTGTGAGCTTGGAGGCTACGCTGATAGTTTTTGCAATGCTTTAAAGCAGCTTAATCGCTAAAATCGTAGACGATCTCACAAGCAACGTATTCCCCCTCCATCACACCCGAAAAGCATCAGTCGATATGCAATGTGCCGACAGGATGTCGGCCAAGTCTTGTCTGGCATAGGGAGGTGCCTTACAAGGCGGTTGCACTATATCGGCTTAGGGTTTGAGGATTGAGTGTGATGCTGGGGCGACGTTTTCTTGGTTCGTTCTTTTTCGTCGTTTAAAAAGAATGAACGAGAAGCGCATGGATGCGCTTTGATATTAAACATGGAGGTTTATGTTGCTAACGGCTGGTAGCTCTAAATTTACCGTAAAGTCAGCCCGTCCTCCTGACGGATTTCGACGCCCATCCATGGGCTACGACATACTTTTCTTTGATGCCCAAAGAATCGTTGCGCAAAAGAAAGGGCACTCCCAACATCACACTGACTCCTCAAGTAAATTGCCAATATGAACGTCACCTCGGTGTAAGGGCCATCCTTGGCCCTGTCACCGCTTTTCACGCATCCATGCGTTGAAATGACTCATTGGCAATTTACTTTCGGGTGTGATGAGGGAGACACAAGGCGCTGATAAATTATTGTGGTGCTTGCAAGCAACTATGTTTCTGATAGCTTTGTGGACAGCTAACAGACAACTTATTTCCCCCTCCATCACACCCGAAAAGCATAAGTCGATATGCAATGTGCCGACAGGATGTCGGCCAAGCCTTGTCTGGCACAGGGATGTGCCTTACAAGGCGGTTGCACTATGTCGGCTTAGGGTTTGAGGATTGAGTGTGATGCTGGGGCGACGTTTTCTTGGTTCGTTCTTTTTCGTCGTTTAAAAAGAATGAACGAGGAGCGCATGGATGCGCTTTGATACGAGCCATGGAGGGTGAGGTTAATATGTCCTCCTGACAGGTTTCGACGCCCATCCATTGGCTACGACTTACTTTTCTTTGATGCCCAAAGAATCGTTGCGCAAAAGAAAGGGCACTCCCAACATCACACTGACTCCTCAAGTAAATTGCCAATATGAACGTCACCGCGGTGTAAGGGCTATCCTTGGCCTATCACCGCTTTTCACGCATCCATGCGTTGAAATGACTCATTGGCAATTTACTTTCGGGTGTGATGAGGGAGACACAAGGCGCTGATAAGTTCTTTTGGTGCTTGTAAGCGACTTAGCTGCTTCAGGAGATAAAATCAGAATTAACAATCAGCGCTACTTTCCTCTCTCCAGCACACCCAATAAGCATTCGAATGCTAAATAAAAAAATGAGTTAAAAATGCTTGCCTTTTATGTAACAATAGCGCGCAAATAAAAACCAATCGCAGCACACTAGGAAGTCGTATTGCGTATTGGTGGAACGGCTTTAACCAACAACAGTGGACATAAAAAATGCAAACAAGGATTGTGGTGTATGGTACTAACCATCCTGTACATGTCGTCGATTTTGAGCTCACGACCTGTATCAATAGCGGCTTTTTACTCAAAGCGAACCTAGAATCCCAATTTGACCTGGCTGATGAGTTACTCGTCGGCAATATGCTCACGTTTGAAATTGAGTCACCAGATGCAATATCAACATATTTCACTGGGACTTTGTTTGATATCCAATCTGGTTTTGTGTCTGAGCACACCTGTAGTGCAGAGGTGGTCTTAAAGCCTCGCCTTGAGTTACTTAAGCAAACAGAAAAAAGCCAAATCTTTGTACAAGCCAATGTCCAGTCTGTTCTCAATAAGCTGATACAAAAAGCCGGCTATTCACAAGACCGGATAAAATGGCGAGTCACTAAAGATTTACCCACGCTACCGCAGTGCGTACAAGCACTAGAAAACGACTACACCTTTTTCACCCGACTATTAGCAAAGTACGGCTTAATTTATTGGTTTGAATGCCATGACTTTATTGAGTCGATAGTGATTGCCGAGGGGAATCTTGCAAGCCCCTATATTGAGCGAGGCTTGCTGTCGGTAACGGATAAAGATGGCCTGGTGCACGAACATGAAACCGGCTTTGTTGGGTTTACGCAGTGCCAAAGCCGCCATCGTTTTAAAATGGGTGGCTCACAAGTGCACATGAATGCCCATCCACCAACCTCGGTCAGCTCGGCGCAGCGCAGCTATTTTGAGCCTGCTGCACAAAATCCTGCTGAGCAATTTGAGCGCACTGGCAATCTCGAGCTTGCCTATCAACAAGGTAAAAATGAAGTCACGCTGGTAGGAAACGTAGCCGAAGCCAATGCCGGTTATTCGTTTTCGTTAAATGGTAAATTGGGCACAGCAAAAGGTGGCGATTATACCTGTATTCGCAGTAAACAGATTTATAAGCAAGGCAGTGCCAATGACCCTAAGCAAGTTGCGCATCATAGCGAGTCGGTTTGTGTACCACGGGGTGAGCCAATACGTATCGCGCCCCCAGAGCATAGCCCCAAGCCGATGGTATTTACCGCCACAGTGCGCTCGCTGTCGGGTTCAAAGGCCAATCCTCATTTAGATACCCAAGGGCAATATGCCACGCAAGTACATTTTGATAGTCAGGTGACTGAATCGGTAAAGCGCCTCACACAATATGCCTGTCGTGGTCAAAAGCAACCGACAGGGTTACACTTTCCACTGCTGCCAGACAGTAATGTGCTCATCGGTTGTATGAACAACGACCCTGACCAAAGTTACTTGTTAGGGTTTACGCTTAATGACACGCAACCATCTGTTGTTACTAGCGCCAATAACGCCCAAAACGTGTTGTGCTCTCGCGGCCAAAACCTGTTGATGTTTGATGACACCCCAAAAACCCCGCATATTGTGTTGCAAACTCTAGCAGGCAACCAACACTTGGTGTTACATGGGGATAAAAAGCAGCCTTATATCCACTGGCTTGCGCAACTTGGCGCGATGAATATTTTTGCAGCCAAAGACATACAACTTGGCAGTGTTAAAAGCGCAATTCGACTACTCACCAATAAAACCTTTATCGCCAGCGCCAAACAACAACTGGCACTGGAGAGTAAAAAGTCGGTGATTGCCGATGCCGCAACCAACCTAGACGTCACCGCCAATCAAATTGACGTCAGCGCCGAACAAAATATCACCCTTAAGGCCGGTCGCAGTCATCGCAGTGTTATCCAAAGTGATATCAACCTCAAGGCAGACAACAATCTCACCATCACCGCCCCGGCTGGAAGTCAACTCATTCAAAGCCAAGGCAATATCACGATTAAAGGCAGTGGCTCTGGCA
>NZ_JAKGBF010000029.1:0-36693 GCF_021530695.1 Pseudoalteromonas sp. OF5H-5 | reverse complement strand
GCTTCGCAAGGGCATTAGCTTTACCGTTCACTTCGGCATAAGACAGCGTTTCACCGCTGCTGGTTAACATGGCCGCTTGCTCTGGGGTGTTAGCGGCGTGCTGCTCTACTAAGCTGGCCAGATCTTTATCGGTGGCAAACGACTCGGCGTTGTTGTGCCATTGGCTAAGCGTTGTCTGCATTTGGTTATTGACCAAGCTAATGCTTTGATGGCTTTGTGTCAGTCGCTCCCCAAGCTGAACCAAAATAGCTTGTACTTGGTCAAGGATCCACTCTGCCCGTGCGGTGCTCAGCCATTCCCCGTTGTAATGCATCACAAAGTCTAAGCGGTCTTGTTCGCTTTGGACCACCACAGAAAGCGGATAGTCGCCTTTTTCTATTGATTCTCTAAACTTCCAACTGCCGGTATTTTCTGGAGTCGGGTAGTTTTCAAATACAAATAGGGTATGGAACAAGCGTTGACCATCACGTTGCAGTTTCGACAAGCTCATGTCGCTGTGGCTATTGAGTGCAGCTACGCCTTTTTGAATGGCTTTGAGAATGTCATTACAACTTGCTTCTGCTTGCCAATTCACCACTAAAGGTAAGGTATTGATGAACAAACCGACCGCTTGTTCAATCCCATTGACTGGAATTTCACGACCGGAAACTGTGCTACCAACAATCGTTTGGCTATCACCAGAATAGGTTTGCAGTAACTTATGCCAAGCAAATTGCAATGCAACGTTGAGGGTTACGCCAGCTTGTTGACAAGTATGTTGTAGCGACCTAAACGCCTCGCCTTGAAGACTAAACTGCACCGATTGCACTTGCCCAACGATTCGACTTTGCGATAAGTCATACTGACCACCAAGCAACAAGTTAATATCGTTTGCGGTATCAAATTCGGCTTGTTGTTGCTGCCAGTAAGCCTGAGTTTGCTTGGCATTTTTAAGGTAATAAGCTTGCGCCTCTAAATAGGTTTGCTGCGCTTGCACCTCTGGTGTTTTCCCTGCACAAAGCTGGCGATAATACTCAGCGACTGCTTGCAGCATTAACGGTCCACTCCAGCCATCATTAATGGCATGGTGCTCGGTTTTGATAAGTGTGTAGAGGTTTTCACTGCGCTTAAATAAGTTGAAGCGAATAAGCCCCGGTTGACTTAGGTCAAACGGAACTTGTCGGTCTGCGGCTTGGGCTTTGCTGATGGCTTGCTGTTGGCCGTGCTCGTCAAGGGATGACAGATCTACTTTGGTGAAGTGGCTGTCATCGATACTGGCATCGCGACACACCACTTGGAGTAGACACTCTTGCCAATCAAAAGCGGTGCGAAGAATAGGGAAGCGAAGCGATGCTAAACGCCAGGCATGAATAAAGTGTTCAACCTCTAGCGCTTGTTCAATATCCATGACCAATTGCACTCGGTAGGCATCATCCGTTGGGAAGTTAACAGCATGATAGATAAAGCCTTGTTGCAAGCTATTAGCCGGGTAAAGTGCTTCGATATTATAGTGCTTGCTCAGCGCTTGATAATGCCCATAAGACAAGTCGCTTAATCCCAAATCGCTAGGGGTTTGCTGTGGTGTTTGCGCGGCTAGTTCACAACTTGCATTAATGACCTGATGAAGCGCCATTTCAAAGTGCTCAACAAATGCCAACGACTGTGATTGGTTCAACCTCGAAACCACATCAAAGTGAAGCTTGTCACCGCGAACTGCGCCATTGATGTTGAGTAGCAGTGCATTGTCAGCCTGAGCGTTTGCCTCAGTCATCACATAGCCTGCTTGAGTATCATCCAGCTGCCAATCTCGGTTTTGCTGTTGTTGCTGATTCAATTGACCTAGGTAGTTAAAGCTCACCTGAGGGCGAATTGCGCTGACTTTGTCTGCTTGCACAAAAGCGCCATAACCCACGCCTTTATCCGGGATTTGGCGCAGCATTTCTTTGGTGTTTGCGATGGTTGCAATCACGTCGTCGTGGTGTTCAAGGCGCACAGGATACATACTGGTAAACCAGCCTAAGGTTTGCGACACATCCAAGCGCGGATCTATATTTTCACGACCATGACCTTCAAGTTGAATATGATTAACGGTACTGTCAAAAGTGCTGTGTAGGGCAATATTGAGTGCCGCCAAAAGCAAGTCGTTAATGTCAGTATTCAAACCAAGATTGGCATCTCGTAGCAATTTAGCGGTCGTTTCTTGCTCAAACGTGATGCTGTATTGTGATTGTGCTGAGTAAGTGGGTTGGCTAGTAAAGCCTTTTTGTACCCGCTGCCAATAGTACGCTTGCTCAGGGTGAGCCGAAGGGTAGGTGGCAATGGCATCCACCCACTGACGATAGCTGGTAAGCTTGTCTGTTAGTGCTTCACCATTTAATAGGGTTTGTAAGTCTTGGCTTAACACCCGCCACGATACCACATCAATAATGGCATGATGGAAGGCAAAGAATACCTGACTGCCCTCGGCCGTTTTCACCAACGCTGCCTGCCACAGGGGGCCATTGAATAAATCAAATTGGCTTTGTAGTTTGGTCAATTCGTTAAATAACGCGTCTTTACTCAGAGCCGTTGCATCAAGTAATGGGACTTCAAGCTCTATTGCCGCTTGGTACGCTTGTTTTACCCCGTTGCTGGTCTGAACAAAGTGACAACGTAGCATGTCATGATGCTCGCTCAGCGCTTGAATAGCTTGAGTCAGCCCCGGGTGTTCAATGTGTTCAGGTAAGTTAAGGGTAAATGCTTGGTTCCAATGGTGTGGATTTGGTAGCCCTAAATCGAAAAACCACTGTTGGATAGGCAGTAGTGCAAACTCACCACTTAACCTACCTTGCTCCGTGATAAGTTCAATGGTTTCAGTGCTAACGTGTTGAATTAAATAGGCCTGCGCTGCCACGCTTGGGGCGTCAATGATGTCTTTAACCTGAAGGTTAAAGCCAGCTTTACGCAGCGCAGACACAAGTTGAATACTGACAATAGAGTCGCCACCGACTTTGAAAAAGTCATCATTAACGCCCACTTGTTCTAGACCCAATACTGACTGCCAAATACCACACAATTGTTTTTCTAATTCGCTGCTCGGTGCTTGATAGTTGTCTTCATCTACCACCGTTGGAGTAGGCAATTGCTTGTGATCCAGCTTTCCATTGTTGTTAAACGGTAACGCCGACATCACTTCAAAGTAGCTTGGGATCATATAGCTAGGTAAAACCTGAGCCAGTTCCTGTTTTACTGCATTGAGGTCTAACTCGCCGCGCTCTGGTACCACGTATGCGGCAAGTTGCTTGTTGCCCGCTTGTTCGAATACCACCACAGCGGCGACTTTTACTTGCGCCAATTCGTTGAGTTGTGCTTCTATTTCAGCAAGCTCAATCCTAAACCCGCGGATCTTCACTTGGTGATCGTTACGGCCTAAGAACTCTAGTACGCCAGACTCTGACCAACGTCCTAAGTCTCCCGTTTTATACAGTTTATCTAGCCCGAGTTGTTTGGCCTTTGCGCTTGCAAAGGGGTTATCGATAAAGCGCGCAGCACTCATTTCGGGTTTATTAAGGTAGCCACATGCAAGTCCGGCTCCTGCTATAAATATCTCGCCTGTCGCGCCGTATGGCACTGGATTAAGATATTTATCAAGCAATAATACTTGGCGATGATTAATGGCTTGGCCGATGGGCACCGGGCCATCAATATTGGCGCATGGATAGAAAGTGGTAAATGTCGTGCTTTCAGTTGGGCCATACGCGTTTATTACCAACTCTGGTCGCGTATCTCTGGCGAGAATGCGTTTGACTATGCTTGGAGTGATTGCCTCACCGCCTGTTAGTACGCAGCGGACATTGTCATAAATATCAGGTTGTTGTAAATACAGCGAATCAAACAGTGTACGCGTTAGCCAAAGTACACTAACACCGTGTTGTTTAATTAACCTTGATAGGCTGTCAGGATCCGCGCCTTGTTGCGCACTTGCTACAACCAATTTGCAGCCGTTTATCAGTGGTGTCCAAATTTCAAACGTTGCGGCGTCAAAATTTGGATTAGATAGGTGAATAAACACGTCGTTTTCTGACGTGTTTATTAAATCAGTATCTTGTACCAAAGAAACAACGCCACGGTGTGGAACGACCACGCCTTTTGGCTCACCTGTCGTACCGGATGTATAGATCACATAGGCTTCGGTTTGCGCATGTGCGCCTGATAGTACGGGCGCTGCATCAGACAAAGACAAGCTATCTAAGCAGGTAATTTGCGGCTCTGCATCACAACTTGCAACGAGTGTTTCGATACGCGGGCGCAGCTCGCTTTGTGTTAAAATCAAGCCAAGTTGCGTGTCGTTGAGCATATACTCTATGCGCTGATCTGGATAGTCAGGGTTAAGCGGTACATAAGCACAACCCGCCTTTAGGATAGCCAGTTTTGCGATTACCATTGCAATAGAGCGTTCACAGAAAAGCCCAACAAAGCGATGGCTAGCGCCAACGTCCATATGATCTTTAATGTAGGCGGCAAGATTATTCGCGCTTTGTTCTAATTCTTGATAGGTCAGCTGCATTTCGCCTTCAACCAGCGCTATTCGAGTTGGCGTTTTTTGTACTTGCTGAGCAACCAATTCATGGATAGTAGAGTGCAAATAATCTGCATGCTCATCTACCTCAACCATTGGTGCTCGCTCATCATTACTTAACAAAGAAATTTGGCTATGCGGCTGGTTCTCATCAGCAATAATGGCATCTAACACCAATGTCATTTGGGTGAGCAATCGCTGTGCTTTGCTTGGTGCCAACATGGTTTCGCAGAAGCTTAACTTGAGTAATAAGATGTCCTGTTGCTCAACTACACTGATGGTGAGTGGATAGTCTACTTTTTCAATCATCTTATCGAATGACCATTCGAGCACGTCTTGTCCCGCTGGTGTCGGATAGTTTTCAAATACAAATAGACTGTTGAACAGGCGAGTATTCGGCTCTTGTAGTTGCGACAGTGAAACACTGCTGTTGCCGTTAAGTTCTGCAATTTTTTCTTTCAGCGCTGTAAGCTGGGTGCGAATACTGGCCGGTTCTTGCCAATCAAGGGAAAGAGGTAGGGTGTTGATATATAAACCAACACTGGCATGGATCCCGTCAATGGGGAGTTCACGACCCGAGACCGTTGTGCCTACTATGGTTTGCTCAGCGTCGCAGTAATATTGCAGTACTTTATGCCAAGCAAATTGCATTAAGACGTTCAGCGTTAGTCCGTGTTGTTTAGCAAATGCTTTGAGCTGTTGATGGCGCTCTGAAGAGAGCTTTAATTCGCTCGCCGCTGCTTTTTGGATCTGTGACGAGCCAGATTGGTCAATATTTTTACTCAATAAGCGGTTGATATCATTGGGCTCACCAAATTGTGCTTTTTGGGTTTGCCAATAGCTATCGCTAGATTTTTGATTTTGCTGATAGCGTGCTTGTGTTTGTAGGTAAGCCGTTTCTTCTTCAACAATGACCGGCTCGCCTTTGGTTAGTTTGGCGTAGTTTTGATGCACGGTTTGCAGCATCACCGGAAAGCTCCAACCATCGCTGATGCTGTGGTGTTCTGCTTTAATTAGGGTGTAATGTGCATCGGCGCGTTTAACAATAGCAAAACGCATTAATCCAGGTTGAGTCAAATCGAAAGGCGTATTACGGTCGTCGTGAATGAGCTTATCGATACGCGTCTGTTGTTCAATGTGGTCTAACGTGCTGAAGTCGTGAAAACTGAAGTGATTTGGGGTAAATCCGGCCCCTCCTTTGATCACTTGGATGATTTCATTTTCCCAGTTGAACGCGGTACGTAGCGCAGGGTAACGCATTGATGCCAAGATCCAAGCCTGTTGGTAAGCATCGACATCGAGTGCTTGATGGTAATCGATGACTAATTGAACGCGGTAAGCATCGTCATTTGGTTGGGCAAGGTGATGATAAACAAAACCTTTTTGCATACTGTTAGCATCAAAGATGGCACGGATCTCAGATGCCTTTTTATGCTCAGTCGCTAGTAACTGTTCAAAGTCTTGTTCGGAAAAAACTTGCTGCGATACAAGGTAATCTAATAATGCGGCTTTATTTGCTTTGAGGTAATCAACCCATTGTTGGCTGAGTCCTTGCTCACCATGGACAATTTTAAGTTTGTCTCCATTGGCCCAAAGCGCAATGTTATCCTTTGCAAGTGATTGGCATAAATTCAACATGGTTTAAATCTCTAATTCTTGTGTTTTTTCAGACTGAGTCGTGGTTTGTTCTAGTTGTGTTTCACTTAACTGAGATTGCAGTGCAGCTAGTTGATCCTGAGAAAGCGAGCCCGCGCCAAAGTCGCTAGGGGTGCTTACACCGCCGCGCTTTTTCGCCTCGAGCGCCGTATCCAATACGTCATGTAGCGCTTGTGTTAAGTGAGTAGCGAAGGCATCGGTAAGATTGCCATCTAGTAATGAATCCACTTTGATCCTGAGTTGTTCGCCCTGAACTAGCGCATTGATATCGAGGATCAGATCCGAGCCGTTTTGTGCAGAACTTGTCTCGGTTTGCAGTTGGTTGTCTATCTGCCAAAGCGCATCGCTTTGCCCACCCATTTGGCCCAGGTAGTTAAAGCTGATACTTGGCAACGTTAAGCTGGTGTCTTGCAGTTGTGCACTACCAAAACCAAGACCTTTATTCGGGATCTGGCGTAGCGCTTCTTTGGCATCAATAATGGTGTCGCTTAGTGTCGCTTGTTGAGTCAGGCGTAGCGGGTACAAACAAGTGAACCAGCCAATTGTTTGGTTGATATCAGCATCATCACGCCACATTTCACGACCATGACTTTCCAACGTGATAGCATGCTGAGTTTGCTTAAAGGTTTTACTCAATGCTTGGCACAAAGCAGCCAGTAGTAACTCTTCACCTTGCGTATTGAAGCCTGCATTCGCGTCACGTATGAAGCGGGCCGTGGTGTGCGCGTCTAGCTCTAACCAAGCGGTTGACGGTGTTGCAGCCATGCTTGGCGGATAGCTTGGTAAGTTGGTTGCTAAACACTGCCAAAATGCCATTTCCTGCGGGTGTGCTGCCGGGTACGCTTGCATCATTTCTACCCACTGTCGATAGCTGGTACGTTTACTCAGCAACTCTCCTTGTGCTAAAAGGGTTTGCAGATCTTGCGCGATGATCCGCCAAGAAACCGCATCGATGATTAAGTGGTGAAGTGCAAAGTGAAGCAGGTCGTAGTCTTCGCAAAACGCTTCGATATGTGTAACTTGCCAAAGTGGGCCATTACAAATATCGAACTGGCTTTGTCGCGCGTTGAGTTCTGCTTGTACATCGTGTGACTTGCCGTTAAGGACGTTGAGTGGCGCCATGGTACTCACATCGTTATATTCTTGCGTAATATGGCCTTCAAATTCCATAAAGGTTGTGCGCAACATATCATGTTGATCACTTAAACTGTGTAGCGCCTCTTGTAATTGAATTTGGCTAAAGCCGCTTGGGATCCTGATTGCAAATGCCTGATTCCAATGATTCTCCTCCGGTAGTGCTTTATTGAAAAACCATTGTTGAATTGGCAGTAGATCAAAGCGTCCGCTCAGCAGGCCTTGCTCCTGTGTTATCTCTCGTTGATTCGCTTGTACGCTAACAATACGCTGACTTAACGCCGCTGCAGTTGGACAATCAAAGATATCTTTTACTTGCAGTTCAATGCCTTGCTTTCTGAGCAAAGCAACGAGTTGAATCGTGAGAATAGAATCACCACCGATAGCAAAGAAATCATCTTTGGTGCTCACTTGCTCAACACCAAGCAAAGTTTTAAATGCTTCACACAGTTGCGCTTCCGTTTCGTCTTGCGGCGCCACATATTCGCTTTGGCTTACCAGTTCAGGCTCTGGCAACGCTTTACGGTCTAATTTACCGTTGCCAGTCAAAGGTATTTCCGCAAGCTCAGTCCACGTTTTTGGCTGCATATAACTGGGTAGCGCTTGACTCACATGGGCTTTCACTTGGGCAGTTTGGCCGTGATGTTGTGGCTTAAACTTGATATAAGCGGCTAGGTAGGGAACACTTTGTAGGGTACGGTCGATAACCACCGCTTGGGCAACTTCTGGCAATTGGTTGATCACGCTTTCGATTTCACCCAGTTCAATACGGTAGCCACGGATCTTCACCTGATTATCGTTACGACCGATATACTCCAACTCACCATCCGGCAGGCGTCTTGCCAAGTCACCGGTTTTATACAGTCTGGCTCGTCCTTGTTGAATATCTTGTTCGCTTGCGTACGGGCTGCTAATAAAGCGTTCTTGACTGAGCGCTTCGCGGTTTAAATAACCACGAGCAAGACCTGCACCGCCAATATATAACTCACCGCAGGCACCGGGTTCGACCAACTGCAATTTGGAATTTAGTACGTACGCTTTCATATCTAATATGGGTCTACCGATATGAGAGGCTTTAGAACTTGATTGTTGCGTGAGTGCTTTATAGGTGACATGCACCGTGGTTTCAGTGATCCCATACATGTTGACCAATAGCGGCTGTTCATCGCTGTAGCAGTTCCACCAAGGGTTGAGCATTTCGGGGTTAAGTTTGTCACCACCGAAAATCACATACCTCAGTTTGTCAAAATTCAATTTTGCGCTTAGTGCCGCTGCACAAAATTCATAGAATGCGGCAGGAGTCTGATTAAGCACAGTCACTTGATTATCTGAGCAGTAGTCTGCAAAGGCCTCAAAATCGCGGATCAGGCTGTTGTCAGGAATACAGAGTTTACCGCCATAAAGTAGGGCACCCCACATTTCCCATACACTAAAGTCAAAAGTATAGGCATGGTAAAGCACCCAGATATCGTGATGGTCAAAGCCATAATCTTGTTCCGTTGCCGTGAACAATCGAGCGACGTTTTCATGAGTTTGCATCACGCCTTTTGGTTGGCCTGTCGTACCCGAGGTATAAATGATGTATACCAAATCCTGCGGTGATTGGTTTATGACAGGGGCTGTGTCGCTTTGTTGCTGGGCATTGAGTGGTGTAACTAATGGGCAAGCCACCTCCGCCAAACGGCATTTTTCTTGTGCAGCGGCATACTCTTGCTCATCGACAATCAATAGGCTTGGGTTAGTATCACTTAGAATAAAGGTTGTTCGCTCGCTGGCATGGTCGGGAGACAGCGGCACATAAGCCGCACCCGCTTTAGTGACAGCAAGAATTGCAATCAGCATCTCGATAGAAGGCTGCATGTACAGCGCGATTAACGTATCAGCAGTGAGGGGTTGTTGATACTGAGACTGATATTGCTCCCGTAAATGCAAGGCAAGGGCGTTGGCTCTGGCGTTAAGGGTTTTATAATCGATAGATTGTGTTTGGGTTTGTAGCGCGATTTGATCTGGGTGTTTACTTACCGCTTGTTCAAACCAGTGATTTAAAGTGGTGTCGGAAAAGAACGTTTCATTATCTTGATTGCTGCGCGCCAAGATCAGCTTTTGCTCTTCTTCATCCAGTACAGGCAGCTCGGCGATATTAAGATCGCTAGAGTGGGTAAGTAATTCAATAAAGCGCGCCTGAATATCGGTGATCCGTGTCATTGCCACGCGAGAAAAGACAGACTTAGCGGCGACCACTTTACGACAAAGGCCTCCTTCTGTTTCAAAATGCGTAAATTCGATATCAAATTGTGAAACACCAGGCTCAATGGATACCCCTTTGATAATGGTATCTCCCGCTGTGCCCAAAGCAAGTTCGTACCCTTGGCGACCAATCATCAACGGGGTTATCCCTGGACGAATGCCATTGCTTTTTAGCTTGGCTAAGTAGTTACAGGTGACATTAATATGCTTCGCAGCGTCTTTATTATTATTTCCTGACAGCAGTAATTGGGTGAGCTGGTTACTGACTTCACTGATAAGCGATGCGCCTGTGTACTGCTCAATATCGCAAATAGAAACCGTTTCAACGTCTGAGTAATGACCTAAGATCGCACGGGTTTTACGGGTGCGGCGAGCCATCGGGATCCCTATGGTCAAATCGGTTTGCCCAGTGGTATGAAATAAAGTCAAAAAGACGCTGGCAAGCACGACGCTAAAACTCGTGACGCCAGCTTGAGAGGCTACCTGTTTTACTTGTTTGAGTGCCTCTGGGTTTTCTTCACGAAACGCGATGCCGTCATAATGGTGCGCTAGTGCCTCAGTATTACTCTGGTAAAAATCGATAGGATAGAGTTCGCTCTGTTGTGAAGTTGCTGCACGCTCAGGCTTTTCTTCAAACATCACTTGATAATCAAGGGGGGCGAGATCAAGTTCAGAGTTATCAAGCACCGCTTCTATACATGCGAGTAAATCGCTCATCAGTACTTGCAATGCCCACTGGTCACAGTTGATGTGATGCCCTTTGATGGTCAATAGCAAACGAGTTTCTGAGCTACAAGCGTAGAATTGAAAGGTCTCTTTAGTGATATCGATAGCTTGCTCAATTAAGGTTTTGGCGGTGACAGAGTCACTAAAAGCGGCAATCTCATCAGGCACGGCTAATAACTTAGGGGCACTGGCTAATAATTCGAGTTGTGGCTCGCCATGAGCCTCATCAATACGACTCGATAAAACTGGGTGTCTTGCAAATAGCAACACTAAGGCTCGCTCTAGCGCCTCGGCTGTGAGCCCGCCGGTAAATTGTACCGCGCAAGCGATGTTATATACTGGATTTGCCAAATCAAGCTGTTGGGCTTGCCATACGTGAAGTTGCCTCGTTGTCAGAGACTTGAAATTGGCGGAATTGGACTGTGAGTTCATTGCGTGATCCTTGTTTTTTCGCCTTAACACAACGGCTTTTGCCAGTTTGCTTTTTGGTATTTTGTTTGCTGCAAGCGTGCTAAGTGTCGCGCTACAGCGGCGACAATCACCTCACACGCCAGCGTTGGGCGTTGTTGTAAATACATATGACCGCCATCGACATGATGGTGCTGAAAATGGTTCTCGCAGTACTCAGACCAAGCTTGGTGTGACTCAGGCTTAACCAAGTGATCTTGTGTGGCGAGGATCAGTTCGACCGGCATCGTCAACGTAATGTCAGTACTGACGGGTTGCTCGGCTAACATAAAGTCGTCTTTAAACATGGCGGCCACAACTGCTTCTACGTCCTTCGTTAAACGATGTTTAGGCAGCATGTCGAGATGATATAAAGTCGTGAGCAAGTCCGAGTCAGTCAATTTTGAGTACTGGGTAGCCGAGGGAATACTTGGCGCGCGACACCCTGATAGACAGAGTAAATCCGGTGTTGTCAGTGCGTGTTTAGCAAGATGATCGGCAAGCTTATAAGCCACCATCCCGCCAAGACTGTGACCAAAAAACACGCACAGCCGCTCACTACGCGGCTGAAGTTGCGTGCTACTACTTAGGTGACTAAGTGCCTCATCCCAGTCCCGTAAAGATTGCATGCCTGCTTTAGTACCACTGCCCGGTAAGTCGATGCCGTGGAGTTGCCAATGCGCAGGTAAATGTTTGGCCCATTCCCTAAAAAACAAAGAAGAGCCACCTGCGTGATGGAAACAGTATAAGTCAACCGGCATCATAGCTTGAGCTCCAGCGTTGGTGTGAATGCGATGGATTGACCGGTGAGCATGGTGTTGGTTTTCATAAAGTTGATTAGGTATTCCACCAAGTCTTGATAGCTGTATACCGCAGGTCGTGCACCCAGTACGCCTCCTTTTAGGTTGCGCTTTTGGATTCTTGCGGCTTTGCTATCGGTAGCCAGTAGCGGTAACACAAAACTGTTAACTGCCAGCTTGCTACCTTGATACTCGCGCGCGAGCGTCATCATCAACGCATTATGAGCGTGGTTACAGACACTGGCGGTGGCTTCTAATTCGTAATTTAAGGTGTCTGATTGAGTTAAAAAGACGAGGTTTCCACCACTTACTCTGAGGTTGTCCGCGATGACTCTGAGGACCGAAAATACGCTTTCTAGACGCGCAATCACTTGCTCGCCAACGGCAATGTCTTCGAGTAGATTGCTTTCATCAAGGCGATTGGCACAATGCAGTACCATCACTTCTTGCTGATTATTATTGAGTTCAAACCAATCTAGTAATGTATTGGTATTTAACTCCGAGAGGGGAGCGTTGAGGTGGATATGGCTCGCTTCTGGATTATGCTCGAGCACCTCAGCACTTGCATTGATAAGGAGTAACGGATGTTTTTGCGACAGCAAATGGGTAACGAAGTGGCTATCAAACTCACTTGTTGGATAAAGTAAAATAAACGCTTGAGCATTCATACCGCAAGCCCTCCATCCAAACGAAGCACATTTCCAGTTTGGTAGTTAGAGGCGCTAGAAGCGAGATATAGCGTGGCATCAGCAATTTCTTTGACACTCCCAACACGACCTAGTGCGGTATGTTTAAGCACCGGGTTGATAATGCTTGCGGGGATATCATCAATCATATCGGTTGCAATAAACGTCGGAGCGAGTGCGTTACAGTAAACACCACAGTGACCA
The DNA here is from genome assembly GCF_021530695.1 of Pseudoalteromonas sp. OF5H-5. Classification (NCBI taxonomy): domain Bacteria; kingdom Pseudomonadati; phylum Pseudomonadota; class Gammaproteobacteria; order Alteromonadales; family Pseudoalteromonadaceae; genus Pseudoalteromonas; species Pseudoalteromonas sp. OF5H-5. The sequence goes on along the minus strand of NZ_JAKGBF010000029.1, from coordinate 24,256 downwards.
TATTGCCGTGCAATAGTCCGAGTGAGGCCAATAATTGCGCCTTTTGAGGTCGCGTAGTTGGCTTGGCCTTCACGTCCGCTTATTCCACTTTGCGACACCATGTTGATGATCTTGCCTGCACCTTGCTTAGTCATGACTGGTAACACCGCTTGGCAACACAGCAATGTACCCTTGAAGTTGATATCTAACACGTTATGAAAAGCGTCGTACGACATCTGAGAGAACAAGCTATCATTCGTGATCCCAGCGTTATTCACTAACACATCAACCCGACCCGTGTCGCTTATTGCTTGGCGAATAGCGGAGTTGACGAACTCGCTGTCGGTAATATTGCCGCTTTGTTGAGTGAAACGAGCTTGATACTCAGGTTTGTGTAACTCCGCGATGGGGGTTTGTGTGCGACAAATACCGTATACTCGAGCACCACCTTGCAAAAAGGCGAGTGCGATGCCTTTGCCTATCCCTTTGGATACGCCAGTCACTACTACTGTCTTTCCAGTAAACACAACCAAGTTCCTTAATCCGTGTAAACAATCGTGAGTTCGGCTTTTGCAACCAACTCATCTTCAACGTGTGCTTGTGCTTTAAAGCGCGCCATCGCACCAAATTCAGTTTCTAGTTTTGCCGTTACTTTAATGATTTCGCCGGGGCGAACAGGGCGACTAAATTTGGCTTTTTCTATGGAAGACAGCATGCCTCCTTTGTGCGTGTTGTTGCAGCACAAGCCGCTGATCTGCGCCATGGTCTCAATGATTAACACACCCGGGAAAATAGGCTCATCCGGAAAATGTCCTTGGAGGCCTGGTTCGTTATGCGAGACAAACTTTAGTCCAACAATCATCTCTCCCGGTGAATGTTCGATTATCTTGTCTGCAAACTTAAATGGTGCCTTGTGCGGCAAGTTATCGGTGATCATGATTTTTCATCTCCCCAGTCAAAGCAGAAGTAAACGATGAGGAAGAACACCACGCTGGTGACGCCTAAAATAATCAGTTGACGACTTACCGCAGCCAGTTCAACGCCTTGGTTTGCGACTAAGCGCAGTGCATCCAAAAACGCAGTGGTTGGCAGTAACGAAACTATTTCTCGCAGTAGAGTGGGGAAGTTAGCGGTGTCGAAATAGATGCCCGATAAAAACATCAACGGAAAGTAAAGTAAGTTAGCTATCCCTGATGAGACTTCAACCCGTTGGCTACGGGCGCCGACTAACACGCCGAGCATACAGATACAAAATGAACCGAGTGCCATTACTGCAATGATATCCAGCACGTTTCCTTGCAGCGTGTAACCAAATAAAAAGTGAAATGCGACGAACAGAATCAGCATTTGGAACACCAGCAAGAATAAGCGTGCGAGCACGATCCCAATGATGTAATCACGGCGTTTGAAAGGAGAAAGGCGTAGACGTTTAAAAAAGCCGTTTTGTCTGTCCGAAACTAAACTGTTGGCAATCGACACCAGTGCTAAACCAAGGACTTGTAACACGATGATCCCCGGGATCAACCAGTCAGTGTAACGATAACCTTTGACGCTAATGACATTGCTTCGCATCTCTTCGCCGTTAGCTTGCGCTTTAAGACGCAATAGATAGTTACGTGCCATTAACGATTCATCGGAGTTATGAGTAGAAAACATAGCGTTGGGGGCAAGGTAAACTTCAGGGCTCACCTCATTTTGCAGCTTACGTAGCACTGAGCCTGGTGAGCTGATCACTTCCGCCAGCTGAGCAGAAGCAAAGCTGTCTTCCAGCACAATTGAATCGGTTTGTGAGAGGCGGGTAACGGTAACGAGTGGATCTTCTTCCATCGCTTTAAGCCATTTCTGTTCAATTTGCTCGCCATGCATCACCACCACATTCATAGGAGACATTTTTGGTCCACCGGAGAAGGCTTGGATCAACAATAGGGCGATAAAAATAGGTAAACCGAATGTCCATAGCAATACCGCTTTATCACGGAAAAAAGGTCGAATATTGACCATCATTAATTGCCAAAATGGATATAACTTAGTTTGACTTAACTCAGGCATAACTTTCCCTCTCCATCGTGGAACCTGTGAGTTTCAAAAATACGTCGTTGAGTGTGGCTTTTCTGGGTTCTTTAATCACCGGAGTCTCAAAGGTGCGATTAATAATGTCGCTTGGCGCGCCTGACTCTATGATTTGACCTGAATTAATGATGGCTAAGTTGTCGCATAAGAACTCTGCCTCATCCATGTAGTGCGTCGTTAACATCACACAGGTACCAGCTTCTTTGAGATCTTTAATGATGTGCCAAAACTCCTGGCGACTCGTGGGGTCAAGTCCCGTAGTTGGCTCATCTAAAAACACCAACTTGGGCTGGCCAACCACTGCCATCGCCAAAAATACGCGTTGCTTTTGTCCACCGCTGAGTTCGCTTAGCCAAGCGTCCTTTTTCTCGCTTAAATTGAAGCGCTCAAGCAGCGTATCAATTGGCGTGTAGCTTGGGTAAAAGCTGGCAAATAGCTCGACGCACTCTTTTACTTTGAGTTTTTCGTAGAGGTTATTGTGTTGCATCACGCCACCCATAAGGCTGCGAAGTTTGGTTTCGTGTTGCTTCCAATTAAGACCGAATAACGTCACTTCACCTGACGTTGCACTACGCAAGCCCTGAAGTATTTCCAACGTCGTGGTTTTTCCGGCGCCATTGGGCCCAAGGAGTCCAAAACATTCGCCTTCGCTAACGCTAAAAGAGACGTCATCGACGGCAACTTTTCGTGTTCTTTTGTAGACCTTCCTTAAGTTCTTCACTTCGATCACGGTCGTCATCTTATTTCCTTACTGTTCGTAAAATACATCCCGTCATACTTCCCGCGAGATTAACGCTTAGGAGTAGGGTTTGATCTAACTCGGTATCACCAGCTGGGGTGTTGAGTGCATGCATTAGCGCACGCACTGCTAATTCTGTACTGTGTAGAGGCGTGGTTTGTGGCTGATATTTTATAAGTTGGGCCTGTGGTAAATGGCTGTCCAAGCTTGCTGCAATGGTGGCAAACGCTTCATCGTGATAAGTACTTAACACGACATTGCCCACTTGGCTCAGCTTCCTAGCATGGCTTGCTAATAATCTGTCTAGTGCTTGATGTTCCTGCGCATCATTGATTTGAATAAAATCAATGATTTCTGCGAGAGGTTGGTAGCCTGCCGGTAACACTTCGCTGGTTGCCAAGAGCGCCGCGCTGGAAAAATGACCGATATCTGCTTGGAATTGATGTGCAGCCCAGACTTGCTGCGAGAGTGCAGTATCGTCTTGCGAGCTACATACCATCGCATATCGACTTCGACCTTCACGCATATCAAGTGCTGCGCTCCAAAGCGCATGTAAAAAGTCATTGCCTAAATCACTCACACAAGTGGCCGAGTTTTTAAAGCCGAAGCCGAGTGCCAGTTGGCCTAATGTGGCATTGACGACGGTATTGGGGAAATGCGTACTTTTTAGCTCTGCAATGCCATCTTGAAATGATGCGAGGTTTTTATCTAAGGTTTCCAGCGAACCAATGGGATTAGCATAGTAGGCTGCGAATTCTGGCAGTGGTAATTGCGCTAGATCGAGATCGCTGTCTTGTAAGGTAAATTGGCAGGCACCCAAGGCAAATTGTGCAACACACGGTGTACGGCGCTGGAAAAGTGCAGGGAACTGCTGTTTTAAGTTAAATTCAGCAAAGTGGTCGGTGCTATTTTGTCGAGCATTGTATACTTCAGTATCAGACAGGCTGGTGGCGGCAAGTAGATACACCGGTTTTGGCGCCGTGTTAATCGACGTTTTCTGATGTTTACTGAGTAGCATGCTGGTGTTGTGGCCACCAAACGCTGAGTTAGTCACCGCAAAAACATCAACAACCTGAGGTTTCGCCTGATTGGTCACTAATTGATATGCTTGGCAACAAGACCTTATTGAGTCGACACCCAGTGTTGCTGGTAGAAGCCCTTCATCCTGACTGACCAAAGTTGAAATAAGTTCTACGGCACCAGCGGCACCAAGGGTATGACCAAAGTAAGATTTACTACTTGAAACCGAGACGTCGCGCATGGCCTGTTCACCAATGGCTGATTGGATCCCTTTTAGCTCTGCGCCATCATTTGCTGGCGTACCAGTCCCGTGGCTGTTGATATATTCAATATCACTTGCTGCAACGGGCGCATAGGACAATGTCTGCGTAAAAGCGCGGCGTACACCATCGCCCTCGGGGTTAGGCGCTGTAGCGTGGTGAGCATCTAAGCTCGACCCTGTCGCGAGCAATTGATATCGCAGCGTTGCGTTACGCTTATTAGCATGTGTTTGCGATTCAAAGACTAAAAAACCTGCGCCTTCACCTAAACTTAATCCCATTTTTTCGCTGTACGGAGCACAAGGCTCAGGACTCAAGGACTGTACCGACTGAAAGCCGCCGTAAACTAGCTCGCTGAGGGCATCTGCACCGCCAGCAATGACAACATCTGCTTGGTCATTTTCGATAAGTTGCTTAGCAAAAGCAATGGCACTGCTACTTGCGGTACAGGCCGAGGTGAAAGTCATTACAGGGCCCTGAATATCGAAGTGGCGGCTGACATCGGTTGCAATTTGATGTGGTGGATAAAACTTAAACCCTAGTTGATGCTGACCTTTAAGGCTCTCCATCAATGAAAACATACCGCAGTTTGCATTACCGAGAATAAATGCCACACGGGTACTGTCCATCTCAGTTAAGGCTAAATTTGCATGCTCAAGTGCTTCTGTAACGGCATGGATAGCGTATTGGCTCGCCAGATCCATATCAAAATGTTCTGCGCTGTGGTGCTCGTAGTTGATAGCGAGCGCCCCAACATTGTGTGTTAGTCCCTGTGTGTCGAAACGATTAATGCGGTCAATACCAGTGCGGTTTTCCTTGATGCTAGTTAGCAGCGCTTGGCGATTTTCGCCCGCTGCACAGAGCACACCATAACCAGTAATGAAAGTTTGTTGTTTATTATTCATGTACGCATTCCTGTAGTGCCGAGAGGGTGATTTTGCCGAGCTCGTTTTCTGGAAATTGCGCCAAAAAATGAACCTGCGGCGTGGGTAAATCTTTAAACCAACTTCTGATGTCCTGAAGTGTAGGGATGCAAGATAGTCCTTCGACAAAGGCGACCAGCTCGCCCCCTTTATTATTGTTATTGTCCTCGATAAAAAACACGCGATGGCGAAGTCCCGCAAAGCGTTCTTGGAGGATTTTTTCTATACTTTGTAGCGAGTAGCGTTTACCTGCATACTTAAATATTTGGTCTGCGCGCCCACCGTGTGTGAATTGGTTTTCATTGCTGAAAATCAGCTTATCTTTGAGCTCAAACTCATCACAATTAGCCACTAAAAACGGTGATCTCAACATGGTTTTGTGCTCGCCATTTTGATAAATGTCGACCGCAGTGAACTTAGTAAAGTGCGTTTCGTTGTTGCCTAATGGACGATAGCCGATACCGCCGGTTTCAGTGCTGCCTAGTACCTCAAAAGCTTGTATTGAAAGCGATAGGGAAGAAATAAGGTCGGCAAGCTTTTGCTCTTTCTCACCTTTGAATGGTGCACCTGAGCTTATTAAGTAACAGTGGTTTTGATTTAACTGATCGGCCACAAAGTCAAACATAGTTGGCGTTAAGATCACACCTACCTGTTTGTCTTTTACAGGTTGTAAATCCGGTGTTGAACCGAGTTCATAACACACCGGTTTGCCAAGCTGCAGAGGGAGCATAAATGCCCAAATAAAGCCGAACATGTGGCGGATATCAACGCAAGCACAGAAATAATCTACTGCGTCAAACGAGAAAGTGTCAGCAAAGGTGACGGCTTCTGCATGGAGTGAGGCGATGGATTTATGCCAAGTTTGTGGCTTGCCTGTGCTGCCTGACGTTTCAAAGCCAATTGTCTTATCGCTACGCTGTTGTAAAAATGCCGTCATGGAATGAAACGGAACTTCTACCTCTTGATTGGCAAGCGTGAGTTCTCGCCAGCTAAACGCATTGACGTTCGCGGCCGCATTCGCACTTAATACCGGAGTGATATTGTGTGCTAATAACACCATAGTGCTCACAATGATATCGCAGGGCGTGCTGTCTTTGATAAGGCGAACCTGACCGTTGATCTCACACTCTAGACTACGCTGTATCAGTGCTAGTAAATCGGTCTCTTTGAGAGAGGTGACTTGATCTGCCCAAGTCTCCAAGGGTGTTGCTTGTTTTTGTTGCGTTAAGTTTAACGCTATTTGGCGTGTTAGTGTCGCCAAAGTTACAGTGCTCAATTCGCCCAAGTCTTTTAATTGGAACGCTTTTTTACATGCAGCAGATAACTGCATAAGGTCGACCGAGTCGAGAAACAGTGGCGCCTCAATTAAATTGGCGTCGTCACTTAGTACGTCTAGTTGTTCTTTATCTACTTCTAACTCAGCTTCAATCAGTTGCATGAGTGTTGAACGAATGGCACTGTATGTTTGCATGGTGTCCTTCCAAGCGAAAATGGTTACGGTCAGATCAACAAGCTTCAGCTGTTGTTTGTGCTTCAACTTGTTCGTGAACAAAGCTAGCTAAGGTACTGACGTTTTTCATTTTTTCTTGAATGGTTTGTTCTGGGTAATCTTTGAACTTAAGGTTGTATTTTTTCTCGATAGATACCACAAGATCGAGCACCTCGATGCTGTCTAGATCTAGACCGTCACCGATAAGTTGAGCATCATCTTCGATTTCATCAATGCTATCTACCACTTCTAAATTGTCGACAATGATGTCTTGTTTAATAAATTGTGTTATTGATTCTAAGCTACTCATTTTTATATCCTTTTTAGTTTCTCTGGTGTGTAGTTTACGTCTCATTAGCGGTTTTTGAGCAACAACAAGCCCTAGCTGGCTGCAGTGAAGCTGCCAGCTATAGCGTTATCGTCATCTCAAAAATGACTTAGAGAGGGTTACTGCTCATTAAATAGGGCGTTAACCATATTGTTGATTTCGACATCCATCGGCCTATCTTCAATGACTGGTTGGAAGTTGCTGCTAATTTCGTCGAAAAACTCGCGAGAAAGTGCGTTGAGTTTCTCTGCTTTTGCATCTTTCCCATCAACATAAAATGCCTGGCGGATCGCCATTGCCTGAATAGCAATAACTGGCTTGATAAGATCTGTAATACGACGAAGGTCACGTGCGGCGATGGTGCCCATACTGACGATGTCTTGGTTTAATGCTTCTGTTGTGCGTGAAAATACTGACATAGGGCCTGCATTTTTCAGTGCTTCTGCAACAAGAGAAGAAGAGGTAATTTGCATTGCTTTGAAACCGTGGTGTACCCAAGCTTTGTCGCCAAGATCTTCACGCGCAACCAAGTTGTTAGAAATTCCACCGTTAAGACGGTCGTCAACCAAAATGCCTAATTCACGCTCTAGTAAGGCGCCCATGTTTGCAACGAGTGGCTTGAGGGTATCGCACACCGCTGCAACGTGACCACCGTAGAAGTGACCCGCGTTGAGGATAAGGTCGTTCTCATCATCAAATAGTGGGTTATCGTTCACAGAGTTGATTTCAGTCGTTAGGATCTGTGATGCCCACATCTCAGCATCAATTAATGGACCTAACACCTGCGGAGAGCAGCGAATTGAATAGCTATCTTGTAACCTGAACGTTTCTTGCTTGCCAAACTCAATGTTGTCATCGGTGCGGTTTCTGCGACCTAAACGCTGATCGACGTTAGTTAAGCGTTCTAGAATTTTCTCTGCGCAGATCTGCTGTCCGCGGTGTGGTTTAAGTTCGTGTACGCGTTTATGGAATGGCGATGCACGACCTTCGATAAGTTCGACATAAAGCGCGATCAGTTTACAGCTTAAATCAATGCCGCGGCGGATGTCTTTTAGCGCATTCGTGGCGATGGCAGACATAACCGAAGTACCATTCATGATAGCTAAACCTTCTTTCGGCTTTAGCTTGTATGGCGCAATGTTTAGCTCTTCTAACACTTCAGCGGTTTCACGTAGTTGTCCTTGATAGTACACCTTACGCTTACCACCAAGTGCGGCACCGACATAAGAAAGTGGTGTTAAGTCGCCACTCGCACCCACTGAACCCATAGAAGGGAGAGCTGGGATGATGCGGTTGTTTAGAAAGGTTTCCATTTGCGCCAGCAATTCCCAACTAACGCCCGAAAAGCCTTTGGCATTACAGTTCATGCGGATCAATAAAGTCGCGGCACAATCAGACTCTGAAAGGTAATCACCAACGCCACAGCCATGATAAGCAATGAGGTTTTGTTGTAATTCTTCAGAGAGAGAAGTCGAAATACGGTTACTTGCTGAGTTACCAAAACCAGTCGTCACGCCGTATATATCTTCTTGATTTGCTAATTTATTGTCCAGGTATTGACGGTTTTGCTCGATTCTAGCTTTTAGTGCCAATTCGTCCAATTTTACTTTGGATAAGGGCTGAGCTGCGTAATCTTGCACTGACTCCAGAGAAAGTGATTGATCTTGCGAGATGAAAACAATACTACCGAGCTTTTTCTCGACCTGAATTGCTTCCTTTTCTGTGTTGTACTGGTTCATGACTTTCCTACTCTGACTAAAATAATGAATCCGATTGTGATTTTCACAATGCTTATATTTTTGTATGGCGGGAAATTGTTTAGAAAACCCAATCATACTTGTTAGAGGCGAGTACTACTTAACCAACGTCCCGTGTGTGCCAATCCGCTAACTTGGTCGGCTTTGTCGCGATACTATTGTCGCTATCTTTGTTACAAGATTGTTTTATTTGTAAATAAAAAATATTAAATGTGATTTTTTGATTGTTGTGTTTTAAGAACGGCGGCTAGGTTAAGCCCGAGTTTTCAGGGTGTCAACACGAAAAATTTGACATTTTAATGTTAATTAAATCTAACGTTAACATAATTGAAATGTTATAAAATGATTGCAATATGGAGTTGTTAATAGCTGTTTTTTATCTCTATGAGATATAAAGAATTAATTGATTTTTAAAGCTAAAACTCTATTTTTATTGCGCGTGGAAAGTTTAATAAAACTGACTTATGACAAATGTCACTATTTTGTATGGTCGGATCTGAAAATGAATAGAATTGACTTATTTCGGCAGAAAGTTGAATTTTTTGTGAATAAAAAATGCGTTATAAATATAAATCTAGACGGCTAACCGTTGAGGTTGCCGGAATATCGGCAGCCTCAAAAACACTAATTAGTTAGTATTCTAAAACGGTGCTCATTAATCCAGTTTCACCGACGACGAGTAAGTAAGAGCGGTCTAGTGATGCATTGCAAAGACTTATAACCTCATCACCCATCATAATATCTTGATTACAGTCATCCACTTGATACCAGCTACTGACTTCTCCTTTATCAAATTCAACGTCTGAACCGTTAATATTTAATGTCATTGTTTTGGAAGCTAATACTCGTACGGTAAATTTATTATCGTGATCATCTTTAGACTTTCTAACCACCTTTATATCTAAGGTATCGTTGCTATCCTGCATTACAACAAAGTGATAATCTCGGTCATTACTTACCTTAATTTTTTCTTGTTCTATCATGCCAAGCTTGTTGACTGACTCAGCATAAAAACTGATTTCACGGTTGGTGTTATGTTCGTGTGTGATGCGTACGGGTTCTGAACCGGAAGCTAGTACTTTGACGCGATATTTATCGTCAGCGACATTTCGTTCATCACCGTCTAGCTCAGTGTTAGCAAGGTGAAATGCAATTTCATAATCGGTGGCATTAACCAAGTTATATTGGTTTTTATAGATGTCAGAACCGAAGTTGGCGGTCTCGATATCTTCAGACGAACATGCTACCGCTAATAGGGATAGGGTGGCTGCAGTTAGGATACGAAAGTTCATAGTTGATCTCCTTTATCAATATTTTGAACATAGGTCGTTATTCAAGCGATTTCGGAGCAAGAGTATAGGAAGGAAAAATGAAAGGTTACTTAATGATGTTTATAAGGTGTTAAAAAATGTAGAGTGTAAGGCTTTGTTACAAAATAAGGTACGTAATATATGTCATTTTACTTTCTAACTAGGTGATAAATATTGGCTTTTGTAATAAGTTAAGTTTTATGACAACTACATTTTTAAACATAAATATAAATCCCTATTTGGATTTATAGTGTAGAGCAAGATGATAACGATAAAATCTCTAAGTAAAAGCTTCTCCAAAGAGGTACTGTTTGACAATTACTCACAAGAGTTTGAGCATAATAGAATTTGTTTAGCGGCGCCGAATGGCGTAGGGAAAACCACCTTACTGTGCATGATTGCTGGGCTTGATGATGCGTTCAATGGCGACATTCTATTACAAGACAAGAAAATCGATAAACGCCAAACACTTGTTGCACTTGCGTCAGACAACATTCCATTTCCTGCTTTTTTGCGTGCAAAAGAGTTATTAACTCTCACATCAACCGCATGGCAATGTGATTTTCCTTCGCAGCTTGTAAACGACTTTCAGTTTGAAACCTTTTTAATGACGCGTTACGCGGATCTCTCCTCTGGTAACAAAAAGAAGCTTCAGCTTATTAATGCCTTGATGCGTAATACCCCTTATTTATTGCTCGATGAGCCTACTGCAGCTTTGGACGCGGCAGGCTGCGAATATATCGTTGAGCTCGCGCAAAACTACGCTGGCATGGTGCTGATGACAAGTCATGAGCCTGAACCTTTTTTACAAGTTGGATTTCACTCTGTTCCCTTAGCACCAAAACAGGGTAGTTAATATGCTTTATTACTATCGTTACAGAAAAGCATCACTTTCCTTATCGCTGCAAGCTATAGGCCAGCAACTTCAGCAATTTGGCTTGATGATAGCTGCATTGTTTCAAGTTTATCTGCTAGGTTTTATCGCAATACTATTTATGGGTATAGGTAAAATTGTAGAAAGTGATAATCCCGTTGCACAGGTACAAATTGCGTGGGGATTACTTGCGGCGCAAAGCTTTATTCTATTTGTGTTTCGAGATGCGGTTTTGGACAAAGCGCACCGAAGTTACCACCACACGATCCTGCATCGTACCATCCATCAAAAAGTGGCGGATGGATTGTCCGTACTGGTTGTTCACCCCTTATTATTGATGACGCTAATTCTTTGCTACTCGATTGGAATTGAGAAAATCACACAAGCATGGCATTTACTGTTTTTTGCGGTGACGCAATTCTTCGTTGCTCTTTGTTTTATTTATCGTCCTTTGGGGACCAGTATTGGATTATTGATAACAGCTATTATCAGTTTTGCTGTTGTCGAAATTACTTGGTATTTGATTGCTGTAAACCTAATAGTGTTTGGCTGTGCTGCTTTGCTACCGCGTAAAGTGACGTTATCGGTAATGGTTAAAGGGTTGACGACATTTTGGCTGAGCTTTGCTTACAACCACTATTTTGTGTTGCTTTGGCGCATTGTGATGAGTGTGTTGGTGCTATGGTTTGGCGCGATCTTAAGCGCAGAGCGCCCCGATCTGATGGCAAATTACGTTCCAGGTCTGGTGACGTTAAATCTATTATGGTGGTCGAGCCTTGCCATTGATCTCAAACCTGAAGTCTACGACCGCACTGCATATTGGTTGAGTATAGATAAGCTGCAATCGGCAAAGCAGAGCATCTGGATTATTGTGCTGACGGCTGCCGTCTGTTTTTCAGTGCCTGTCTATATGTTATTAGGACTGAGTGCAGTGAGCCTGTTACCCTATGCCTTTCTCCCACTTTTAGTGTTAAGTGCATTAAAAAGTCCACAGCTTTTAGCTATGACTTGGCTCAGCACCTTAGTGCTGAGCTATACCGCGTATGTGCTTTTGTAATGATAATCGTTAGTTAGCAGCTTCAGATAGGCGAGTCAGTTTCTTGATATCGCCTTCTACACTTTCCATTTTTGCTATGAGTAGATCCCCAAGCGCGTCGATATCGTAGTGCCAAATCAAGTGGCCGACTTTTTTAAGCGTAGGGTTTTGCTCTGGCATCAAGGTGAGTTGCCAAATGTAGTCCCTTTTTGACCAAGCGGATTGCCAATAGATGTCGTTGCCGCGAATTCTTAAGTTACTAAATTGATTGGTTTGTTTTTGACTTAACGCATATTTATTTAACGCTTCTGAGTCGCTTTCGAAGAGCGTCTCGTACTCAAGCAGTAGGTTTTGTTGTAGCACAAACCAGGTTTGTCTTTCGGGGTGATAAAAGACAAAGTCAGCTGTACTATCATGACTGCTGATAAGCGCCCCAGACAAGCTGTATTGGTTTAATGTTTCGCCGTCATAAGCCCATAGTGTTTGCTCATCTATCCAGCCCATGCTTTTGACGGGCAGACTCAGCTGTGAATTGAACTGGGTGAGTGGGCGTTTTCGGTCGTATATCACTAAATCGTTATCACGGTTTGAGGCCAAATAGCTCAGCTCTGGACTCCATACTAAAAAACCAACGTATTCATGCCCCTGATGAAAGGAAAGCTGATTGATTTTATCATCGTGATATAGATACACCTCGCATACGCCGCTGCGCCTCGACATAAACGCCGTTTCCCCCAAGCTGTTGGTCAGTGGTAGATAGTCGATGCTTGAGCTTGAAAATAAGGGGAGATCATCTCGGTCTTTGATATTAACTTGAAAACTCTCCAATGCCGCGAATATATCGCCGCGATTATCGCTTGAGAAGCTTGTGTATAAGCCAATTTCCGTTTCTTTGATGGCTTGACTGTCACCGTCTCTAAAGTGTCGCGATAGGCTGCCATATTGGCTCGCAATCACAGCTTGATGATAAACATCAAACGCAACTGAAGTGACTGGAGCTGACCACTTTAGATGTACCGTGCCATCGAGCGTTTGTAGTCGTGCTAACCCTTGTTTATCTTGAACTAAATAATAGGTTTTATCTTGCCATGCTCGAAGGGCCATTTTTAACCGCTCGTTGGCTGCCAAAGCAAGTGGCAGCTTAACCATTTGATGGGACTCAAGCCGGTAAAGGTGTGCTGCTTTGGCATTATATTGGCCGAACGTTAGGATGAGCTCTTTGTCATTTTTCCAAACGGGTTTAGTACCAACTTGGCACGGAAGAATTTGAGAACTGTGGAAAAATTGCCCTGCGGCAGTCATAACATGAAGTTGACAGCCACTACCTTGATATTGCCAGAATGCCAGCTTATCTGAGTCGGGACTCCAACTTGGAAAGCTGATCCGCGAATCAAAGCGGTGTTCATTTAATTGATAGCCTTGTTTGTTGGCAATAATAAGGTGGGTAAAATCTTTTACATAGGCGATGAGATCTTTGCTTTGGTGGGCATCAACGTCAAATTCAAGGCCAAGCTCATGACTGAGGCTCGAGGTTTCGTAGCGTGATGGTGTTTTTTCTATTGGTGCTTGATTAAAAAAGGCGATTGCGCCAAAGCATAACACTGCCATTGCGACGGCACTGAGTGAAAAAATACGGGACTTGGCGATTACGTTGACTGGTTTTGCCGTATGACGAGGCGCTATTTCATGTCTTTCTAGTGGTGCGATAAAGCGATAGCCCCGCTTTGGGATGGTTTTGATGTAAATCGGGTTTTTAGGGTCGTCCCCGAGCACTTTTCGCAGTTTAGTCAGAAGCTGATAAAGACTATTAGGTTCGACAACCGCATGTTGCCACAGCTGTTCGGTAAGCCAATATTTCTCTAGCACTTCGTTATGATGCTCAATAAAAAGCGCGAGTAACCTTGCCATTTGTGGCTCAAGTTTTACGGTTTCTTGGCTTTGCCTATGTGTTAGGCAATCTTGCTGGAGATCAAACTGCCAATGTCCAAAACAAACCATCTCTACTTCCTGTGCCTGCACGCTGAGTACCAATTTCAATAATTAAAACCAATTGTTCCCATAACGTTAGCGTTTCTTAAGATTAAGTCAATGTTTATAAAGGTTAAGTCAGCTTTCTTCAGAAAAAGTTAAGAACTTTTTACGGCAAAGTTTGTTGCAATAGCAGGCATAACTCTGAGGAAAGTATGTATGAATAAAAGCAATAAATTTTGGCTCGGTTTAAGTTATCCCATGATGGCAGGAGCTGCACTTGCGGAACCTATCGTGGTTGATGGTAAGTTGAATGAAGCGCAGTGGGGTTCAGCTACACAGTTTGAACAATTTGTTCAGGTTGTGCCTGTAACTTTGGCATCTGCCAATGACAAAATTACCGCAAAAGCTTTTGCAACCGCCGACGGTGTTTATATTGGTATTAAAAACTTCCAGAATGAAGCCGAGCGCAAGCGACAATTCAATATCCATGACCGCTTTATGCAAGCTGACTTCAATCGGGTAGTTGTGGACTTTTCAGGCGACGGTAGTAGTGCATATCAATTTTCGGTGACATTAGGTGGCGGCTCGCAAGATGGTGTTGTAACCCCAAGCTTAAACGTGGATTACGATTGGGATGGGGACTGGCACTATGCCAATCACATTGACGATACGTATTGGACCACGGAATTATTGATCCCTTGGCATACCGTGTCGTTTCAGCCAGGAGATGAGCAGGGGCTTACAAAGATTGGGGTTTCGGTACAGTTGTATGAACTTAAAAGTAATTTTATCTATGCAAACCATGAGGATACAACAGCAAATAGTGATTTCTTCCTGACCATGCCAAAGATCGCAGCACAGATCCCCGCGCATTCTCAATTGGCATTTGTGCCTTACTTTGCGCATCAGGCTCAATTTGCACCGCTAAGCACTTCACCTTCCGAGCGCCAGCACCAGTCCGATGTTGGCTTTGATTTGTTTTACAAGCCTTCTCATCATCAGAAGGTGAGTCTTGCCGTGAATCCTGACTTTGGTCAGGTGGATATCGATGATGTTGACGTGAATTATTCAGCCGTGGAAACGTTGCGCACCGATAAACGTCCATTTTTCACCCAAGATATCAGCCTTTTTGACGTTGCTGCACTTGAAAGCACTAAGCTTATTCATACTCGTCGGATAGGGGCATCAAGTGATGATGGTACACGCGCAATCACCCCCATAGATGCGGCACTACGATTTGTGCATAAAGGAAAGTCGGTACAATTTGGTACTTTTGCTGTGTCTGAGTCGGACTTTTCGGACGATATTGGTAAGCAGTTTTTTGCAACAAGAGCTAATTATCGCACGCAAGATTGGCAGGCCGGTGTGCTTGCGACCAAAACAGAACGACCATTTCTTGAACGCGATGCCATGAGTTATGCCGTTGATGGCCAGTATCGTAGTGATACTTGGTCTTTCAAAGGCGCGCTATTACAAACTGAGGTAGAAACACAAAAGCAACGTGTTACAGGTCAAGGTATATCGCTAGACGCGGAGTATCAACTTTCTTTACAGACGAAGTTCGCTGCGCGCTACTTTGCTGTGGATGACGAATTTGATAACCGTGATCTCGGCTATATGAAACGCAATGACTGGCAGGTGAGCGAGCTTTATGGTGAATACTCGATGCACCCAAAAGACAGCTGGTTTACCAGGTTTAAGCAGTCACTCACACTGAGGCATGAGCAAAACAATGCTGGAACAGGTTTAGCGGCCAGACAAGCATATTTAGCGCAGTTTTTGTTGGCAAATGGTGGTCAGCTTAACCTCGGGCTAGATTATTACACTAGCGGTAAACAAGACAACTTAGGGCGAGGCACTGAGGTGTTTGAGATGCCAAGCCGTATAGAGTCTCGGGTCTTTTATCAAAGCCCTTATGTGGGGGATTTTTCTTGGGCTGCGAGTATAGAGCTTGACCAAGAAGGAATATCAGGCTCAGCACAGCAATACGCCGTGGATTTGACGTGGATGCCACACTACAACTGGAACCTTAAGTTGAGTAATTTCTTTAGAAGCGGTGATGGCTGGCTGATGGCGAACGGGCAAAACCGCTTGAGTGAATACGACAGAGATGAGTTTTCCAATAAGTTGGAATTTAACGGTCGGATCACCGACAACCTTGAACTCAGTGGTTCGCTACAGTGGACGATACTTGAAGCACAAAGTAAGACGATTTATCAAATTACCAACGGAGAGCTTCACGAAATTCATGGTGACACCAGTTTTGACGACAGGCGCTTAGCAAGCCAGATAAAACTGCGTTATCGCATGGGTGCATATTCAGATATTTTTTTAGTGTATCAACGCGGAGGTGCAAACTTTTCGACACTTGAAAAGTCGCAAGTCGGACGCAGAGACTGGTTTGGTAGTGTCGCTGATTTATGGCAGCAACCAGTGCAAGACTTAGTGACGTTTAAAGTGCGATATTTATTTTAAAACACTAGAGCTGTGTTCCCCCGGCTCTAATACCAATTTTCTTAATTAAGTGGTCTATTTTGAGGCGAGAAAATCTTGTCGATAACCAGGCAAAAATTTTGTTATTTAGTTGTTCTAAATAAGAAATTTTTAACGCTGTTAGCGTCAGATTTATTCCTTCAAATTGAGCAAGTATTAAGCCAAATTGGTATAATCTGCCAAGAAAAAAGGTCAGAAAATTCTGACCTTTATATCCACGCTAATTGCTATGGTAGTATGGATCACACTACCTAAACAAAAATAGTTATGCTGCGTCTGCTTTACTTGATTCCTTCGTTCTTGCTTTACCGGCAAGTAACTCTTCAGGGTCAAAGTCATCAACGTTGATAACGGCAAGACGTTTTGCTTCAACGGCAGTCAATTTAGCTGCTTCGTCTTCGCTCAGTACACCTGCTTCAAGCCCCATTGCTGCTACTTTATCAAGTTGCATAAACGGTAACTTTTTACCAGTACCACGGCATACCTTTTCAAATAACGGCTCTACGGCAAGAATGTCTTTTAGCGTTTGCTCTTGCTTACCAAGCAAGCACAGAGGCTCATCTTTTAAGTAGATGTGTGTTGCAAGGCGGTCACGCGTTTCGCTAGGTACTTGAAGTAGCTGAGCAAGTTTGTGCTCCATTTTGTCGGTTGGTTTACGAACCGGACGACCAAATGGGAACAGTACCACTTTCAACAAACCACGTAATGCAGCAGAAGGCATGTTGTTGATTAAGTCAGCAAGGGCACGTTGACAAAGGTACAGGTGCTCCTGACAAGACCATTGCACAAAAGGTAAGTCTTCTTTACGACGACCTTCATCGTTATAGCGCTTAAGCGTTGCAGAAACCAGATAAAGGTAGCTTAATAAGTCGCCCAAACGTGCAGAAATACGCTCTTTACGCTTAAGTGAACCACCAAATACAGCCATACAAATATCAGACATTAATGCCAATGATGCACTGTAACGAGCAGCATTACGATAATAAACAGCGGTTTCATCGTTAAATGGTACTTTGGTGAAACGTGCACCGGTTAGCGCTAACCACTTAGTTCTTACCAAGTTCGACATAGTGAAACCGATGTGACCCATCAAGGATTTATCGAAGCTATCAAGCGCTTCTTGTTTATCTTTGATAGAACAAGCTTCAAGTTCAGCCAGTACAAAAGGATGGCAGCGAATAGCGCCTTGACCGTAGATGATCATGTTACGGGTTAGGATGTTTGCACCTTCTACCGTAATTGCAATTGGTGCACCTTGGTAACCACGGCCAACGTAGTTGTTTGGACCTAGACAAATCCCTTTACCACCATGAATATCCATGGCATGGATGGTTGAAGCACGCATTTGTTCGGTTAAGTGGTACTTCAAAATGGCAGAAACAACCGAAGGTTTTTCACCTAAATCTACCGCGCCAGTTGACATAGTCACCGCAGCATCAGAGCTATACGCATAGCCACCCAGTTTCGCTAGTGCCTCTTCAATCCCTTCCATCTTACCGATAGGCAGTTTGAACTGGCGACGAATGCGGCTGTATGCGCCACTTGCAACTGCAAGGGATTTAATACCACCGGCAGAGTTTGAAGGTAGCGTAATAACACGACCAACCGACAAACACTCAACCAGCATGCGCCAGCCTTGTCCTGCCATTTTTGCGCCACCGATAATGAAATCGAGTGGTACAAACACGTTTTCGCCTTGGGTAGGGCCATTTTGGAATGGCACATTCAGTGGGAAATGACGTCGGCCAATTTTTACGCCTGGCGTGTTTGTAGGAATAAGCGCACAAGTAATACCTAACTCTTCTTTATCACCTAATAGACCGTCCGGGTCGCGCATCTTAAACGCCAGACCAAGTACAGTCGCAACAGGTGCTAAAGTAATATAGCGTTTGTTCCACGTTAGGCTAATACCTAATACTTCTTCACCTTCCCATTCGCCTTTACATACCACACCAAAGTCAGGGATAGATGAAGCATCAGAGCCCGCTTCTGGTGACGTTAATGCAAAACAAGGGATTTCATCACCCACTGCTAGACGAGGTAAGTAGTGTTCCTTTTGCTCGTCAGTACCGTAGTGCTGAAGTAGTTCGCCTGGGCCTAACGAGTTAGGTACGCCCACGATAGACGAAAGTAAAGTTGATTTACTGGTAAGCTTTTGTAGTACACAAGATTGCGCGTAAGCTGAAAACTCAAGACCACCGTATTGCTTTTTGATGATCATCGCAAAGAACTTGTTGTCTTTTAAGTATTGCCACACGTCTTGCGGTAAGTCAGTCAGTTCGTGCGTTGCTTCCCAATCGTTAAGCATGGCACACACTTCTTCCACCGGACCATCCAAAAACGCTTGCTCTTCAACGCTCAAGCGTGGCTTAGGAAACTGATGAAGTTTATCCCAGTTTGGGTTACCACAAAATAGATCGGCTTCCCACCAAGTTGTACCTGCATCAATCGCTGACTTTTCGGTTTCTGACATTGTCGGCGTAACTTTTTTGAACGCTTTAAATGCTGGAGCCACGATGTATTGCTGACGCAGGTTCGTTACTGAAAGCGGAATAACAATCGCTAAGAAAATTAACCAAGAGATAATGCCAAATGCACCAGCAAAGGTGCCAACTAGCATTGTAACTGCTGCAATACCTAGAGCGGTATTCCAGCTTGCGCGATGATAGCTTGCTGCGCTGAGCAAGGCTAACAACGCGAGAACAAATATAAGTGTCATGTTGTTCTTCCTTATAAGAGGTCTGACCACCCAGTTAGACTAGCTGGTTAACGCTGATATTTCAAGCGTCTTCATACCCTCTATGCGAATTAGTTGATGCCTTGTTGTGACATATTATTTACGTTTTGTACTGAATCTGAGTGTTAAATGAGTCATGCTTCTCATGTCAGTAATTTAAAAGTTATTGATTACACCCCAGCTATAACTTGAGAGAATTTTCAACGCTATTAATTACTGATCGATATTTAAGTGTAATGAACGTAGTGCAATATGACGAAAATGCACATGAAATTTCTTTCAGAGAAGTTCGTTATCTGTGCATTATAATTGCCAAAACTTCATGTCGGATTTGCATTGAAATACACGTTAATGTTTCTACAATTGGGTTAAGCATAGCCACGACACGAAATGGTGCTTTTAAGAATTGCTAAGGAGTAGCAAATGCAGTCCATTTTCTTGGTAGCTATGTGAGTTAGGATTTATCGCTACGACCTAGTGTAGCGGTTGATATTGCTGTCCATGTTAAGGAGAAACAAGATGCAGCAGAGTATTTTTTATCTAGTCACTATTTTGGCCTTTGCCGCCATGTTGTCGGCCTTTCACCTCTTTCCTGAAGCGGTAATTTTTAATGTTTTTAGCAGTTTGTTTGCCGCATTACTTGGCTACCGAGCTTATACCCGTTGGGCTTTATTATTGTGTTGTATTAACGTGTTGGCCATGACGTTTTGTCCTTTGCTTGATTCAGGTGGCTGGTTAAGTCTCAAGGGAGCGGTCGTTTTTGTATGCTGTGTGATGTTTTTTGCAATAGCGTTTGGTTGCAATAAAGCGGTGACACAAAATAAAAGGTTTTATTATTAGTCGCCTAGCTTGCCATGTTAAACTCGACTCAGGCGATGTGTTATCGCCTGAGTACTCGAGACAATAGGTGACAGGAAACCCGCATGCGAATATTAGCCGATCAAAATATGCCCTTAGTTGAGTCATTCTTCTGCGAAATTGGTGAGGTAACACGGTTTGATGGCCGTAACCTTCAACCTGACGAGCTAAAAAACGTCGATATTCTGTTGACTCGCTCAGTCACTAAGGTCAATGAGGCCCTGTTAGCACAAGCAGATAATCTGAAGTTTGTTGGGACTGCGACAATAGGGATTGATCATATTGATACCTCATTGTTGGCCAGCGCCAATATCTCGTTCAGCAGCGCACCAGGCTGTAATGCGATAGCTGTTGCCGAGTACGTGATAAGCGCTCTACTTGCATACGCACAAGAAACTTCCACGCCACTTCAAGATAAAACGATTGCCATCATTGGTGTTGGTAATATTGGCGCGTGTTTGGCATCAAAGCTTAAAGGGCTTGGTCTTACGATATTATTGTGTGACCCCGTAAGACAGCAAGCGGGGACATTGGATTCACATGTAGCCTTAGATGAAGCCTTAGCGCGCGCGGATATCGTGACATTTCACGTTCCATTAGTTAAGCAAGGCCCGCATAAAACGGTTCATCTACTTGATGCACCGCGGATAGCGGCATTAAAGCCGGGTACGGTGATAATCAATGCAAGCCGTGGAGATGTTATCGATAATCAAGCGCTTTTGCACGCGGTAGAGAAGGGGCAAGCGCTCGAGCTGATCTTAGACGTTTGGGAAAATGAGCCGAATATTTTGCAGTCATTATTGCAATATACTCGCTTTGCATCTGTGCATATTGCCGGCCATACGCTAGAGGGTAAGGCGCGAGGCACGCAAATGTTATACGAAGCCGTATGCCGAGAATTCGATTTACCAGCCAGCAAAACGATTAGTGATTTTCTTCCTAAGCCAAGTGTCACTGGCTGCCAATTGCAAAGCACAGCCAACGAGCAGGATATTATCAATTTAGCGCATCTTGTTTATGACATTCGTCGTGATGATGGCATCATGAGAAAACAGCTAAACACATTGGGCTTTGATACCTTGCGTAAAGCATATCCCGTGCGTCGAGAATTTAGTACAATTGCAGTCAATAATGACTCACCAATCAGTGAAAAGCTTTACCAACTTGGCTTTTCTGAGCACAAGAGTTAAGTGCTGTGGTTGGTATATTACAGAATGAGGAAAAATAATGTCGCAAAAATATAATGTTGCGGTACTTGGCGCAACAGGTCTTGTTGGCAAGCAAATTATCGAATTACTAGCAGAACGAAAGTTTCCTGTAGACACATTATACCCACTCGCGAGTAGCCGAAGCGCGGGTGAAGAGATTGACTTTATGGGTGAAAAAATCGAAGTTCTGGATGTTGAAGAGTTTGATTTTTCTAATGCCCATATCGGTTTGTTTTCAGCGGGTGGTTCCGTGTCGGAGAAATATGCACCAATCGCCGCTGACGCTGGCTGCATTGTGATAGATAACACCTCACATTTTAGATACGACTTTGATATTCCATTAGTAGTTCCTGAGGTGAATAAAGACAGTCTTGCCGATTTTAGAAATCGTAATATCATTGCTAACCCAAACTGCTCTACAATCCAAATGCTAGTGGCACTTAAACCAATTTATGATGCCTATGGCATTGACAGAATTAATGTCTCAACTTATCAAGCGGTATCTGGTGCAGGTAAAGAAGCGGTAGATGAGTTGGCTAAGCAAACTGCAAACTTAATGAATGCAAGACCGATGGAAAACGAAGTGTTTAGCAAACAAATCGCTTTTAATGTCATTCCTCAAATTGATGCGTTCCAAGAAAATGGTTACACCAAAGAAGAAATGAAGATGGTGTGGGAAACGCAAAAAATCTTGGGCGACTCAAGTGTTTTGGTTAACCCGACTGCGGTTCGCGTTCCTGTGTTTTTTGGTCATGCTGAAGCCATTCATCTTGAAACGCGCATGCCTTATGATCTTGAACATGTTAAGCAGTTACTTGCTGATGCGCCGGGTGTTGAACTAATTGAAGACGAAAACGACTACCCAACACCGGTAAGTGATGCAAGTGGTAACGATACCGTTTATGTGGGTCGTGTAAGGCAAGATATTTCACATCCATTGGGCTTAAACTTATGGGTGGTATCAGACAACACCAGAAAAGGTGCAGCAACAAATAGCATTCAAATAGCAGAAGCCCTTATAGAAAGCTATCTATAGGTACCCTTTGATATCGCAAAGTAAGCAAAATTTTGCTTACTATTCTGCGTTATAACGGCAAACTTCTGCCAAGAAGTTTGCCGTTAGGTCAAATACTTGACTATTCTTCACCTATATCAACTATTCCAGAATCAGTAAAAAGCATTATAACCATGTTAACTTTCAATACGTTGCAATGGATATTCCAACATATCTGGTTTATAGTTTGCATTTGGAATAGAGCTTGCTTCAAAGCCATAATAATAAAATGTCGTTTAACGGGTGTTAAACATTTGAGTAAAGGATCGGCATGCGCGGTTTAGCCTTATTTAGTATCTTTGTATTCGCACTGATTGCCACACCAGTATATACCCAAGAGGGGGTAGTGCTAAAAGGCCCTAAAGGGGTTGATTATGGGGCTCAAGGTCGGTCAATAGGGCCTATCAGACCCACGGATACATTGTGGCGTATAGCACAAAAAGTGCGACCAGATGACTCGGTCACCATTTATCAGGTGATGAAGGCGCTTTACGATAAAAATCCTAATTCATTTCTAGATAAAAACCTCAACCATATGCAGGATGGGGCGTATTTACGTATTCCTACCATCAATGAAATTCGCAGTGTAAACCCTGAGTTGGCAAAGCAAAAGTCGGATCAAGATGACAAACTTTGGGAAATGAAGCGTAAGGGATTATTGAACCCAAATGCAATCAACGAAGCTGAAAAAAAGGTTACGCAAGCTCGTAAAGTCGATGTTGAAGAAGCAAAAAAAGACCTGACTAATCAACTGCGCTCTTTAAAGATGGAACAGGACATGAGGCTGATGGACTTACAAAAAGAGTTCAAGTCCTCGGTGCGTAATGTTGAAGAAATCCTATCCGAAAACAATAAGTTAAAGCAACAGCTCGGCGCTATTTCTACCGAGCTTCAAACGGTTCGTACTCAGCTTGGAAAAGACAGCGAAATCCAACAACAGCTAAAGGCTGTTATCGACTTGCAAAATGAAATGATTGATCAGCAAGCCGCTCAAGCAAAAGCGCAAGAAAGTAGCGAGTTAAGCGCATTTTTTAGCTCGCCAGCTGGCATTGCATTACTTGCTACATTGCCAGCACTACTGGCAATTGCTGGATTCGTTATGTTCCTACGCCGGAGAAAGCAATCTCAGACGTCAACAGATGATGACGATTTTCTTCCGCAAACACCATCCGTGGCTGCAGGCGCTGCGGCGGGAGCTGCAACCGCTGCGACTGCATTTGACCCTGAGCCAGACCCACTTGATATCGGAATGGGCGACGATGAAGATGCACTGGGCGCAAGCGTTCAGTTAGATGACGATATCTTACCTGAAGACGATGAAATTACCTTTGACTCACTTGATGACGACTTCGATGAAGGAAGTGATACGTTAGATCAAGACGAACTGGATAGCTTACTAAACGAAGATATTTCGTTTGGTGATGATCACGACGAAGACTTTATGCAACAGAGCTTCGAGGAGGCTGATGATGAAGTTTCGCTCGATGTTGATGATAGCAAGGATATTTTAAGTGACAGCGATCTAGATGATTTGTTCAACGAGTCTCAAGACGAAGAAATTGATGTTAGCGATGATGCGCTTGCTGCCCTGAGCGAGGAACTTGCTGATGAGCAAGCGGATGCTGTTGCAAACGACGATGATATCGATTCAATTCTTGACGGGGCGCTAGATGAAGAGCCCGAATTTAGCGGCAACTTTGATAGTGAGAGCTTAGTCGATGCTGATGATATCGATGCACTACTTGATGCTTCTCAAGATGCTGACGATGATGCACTGCCTGATTTTGAGGAACCAAGTAGTGAGCTTGCGGGTGATGATATTGATGCTCTATTAAATGAAGTTCAAGACGATGCGTTAGCTGAAATTAACGAAGAGCCAGATACGCTTGATGGTGATGATATCGATGCTTTATTGGATGAAGCACAGGAAGATACGTTGCCAGAATTAGAAGAAGAGTCAGATGCTCTCGCTGGTGATGATATTGATGCTTTATTGGATGAAGCGCAAGAAGATACGTTGCCGGAATTAGAAGAAGAGTCAGATGCTCTCGCTGGTGATGATATTGATGCTTTATTGGATGAAGCGCAAGAAGATACGTTGCCGGAATTAGAAGAAGAGTCAGATGCTCTCGCTGGTGATGATATTGATG
>NZ_JAKGBF010000028.1:0-37455 GCF_021530695.1 Pseudoalteromonas sp. OF5H-5 | reverse complement strand
CTTCTTACTTCTTACTTCTTACTTCTTACTTCTTACTTCTTACTTCTTACTTCTTACTTCTTACTTCTTACTTCTTACTTCTTACTTCTTACTTCTTACTTCTTACTTCTTACTTCTTACTTCTTACGAATAAAAGCAATAAATTTTACTGATTCAATATACGATCATTAGAAAATCAATAAGTCCCGTAATAGGGTATTCAAATTTGTGCAAAAGATAGTGATAGCTAACTCGCTAATCTTAGATTTTATAAGCCTTTGTCATAAAAAATTCTCTTAAAAGAACTAGACAGTACTTACAGATAAACCTATAATGACAGCGTTGTCATTGATATTGATTCTCATCTTTAGCTTCTGCCCAAGCTTGATGAGGGAATTGAATACACATCCCCTTGTGTGTATTCAGATAATTAAAATGTCCCTTTATTAAGACAATTCCATCTTAAAACCCTACAGCAGCAAAATTTTTTGTGCTATTCTCCAATCGTTTTTGTAACAAACCATATCTTGGTCATATTTAAATTTATATTTATCAATAAGATATATATCTATATGAATATTTTTTGAATAACAGGCCAAAAAAATTGTAGCGAATATGTAATTTAGGGTGTATGGTTTGTTATTAGATGACAGCGTTGTCATCATCACTGGGCAGAAGTGATTTAAAAAACCAACAAAATGATTCAAGGGGAATCCTGTGTTAGCTAATAATTTCAAAAAAAGCTTACTTGCAGTTAACGTCAGCATCGCACTAGGTGCGAGCTTTTCAGGCGTTGTAGCTGCAGAAGAAAGTCAAAGCCAAAATCAAGTACAAGAAAATGTAGAAGTCATTGAGGTTCGTGGCTTGCGAGCATCAAACAAAGAAAATATTAATACAAAAAGATTCGCGACTGCAGTTGTTGACGCAGTGAGCGCTGAAGATATCGGTAAGTTTCCTGACTCAGACGTGGGTCAAGCGTTAGGGCGTATTCCAGGTATTAGCGTTGGACGAGCTTTTGGTCAAGGTAGCTCTGTATCCATTAGGGGTACCGATCCTTCTATGACGTTGACTACGTTAAACGGCCAGAATGTGGCTTCAACCGGCTGGTATGATCAAATGAATTTAGACCGTTCATTTAATTATTCTATGTTACCGTCACAGCTGATTGGCGGAATTGAAGTTTATAAAGCGACACAGGCGAACCTGGTTGAAGGTGGTATCGGTGGTACAGTAATCGTAAAAACACGCAAGCCTCTTGACTTAGAATCTAATACATCGTTTCTTTCGCTAAAAGGTGAGTATGGTACCCTAAACGAGGAGATATCTCCTGAAGTTTCTGGGCTATACAGTTGGAAAAACAAAGATGAAACTTTTGGTGTACTTGTAGCCGCTGCATACATCGATCGTGAATATCTTCGTCAAGGCACCGAAGCCGATCTTGATTGGGGTGGAAACTCATCAGTACAACCTTCAAGCTTTTTACAAGATCAAGAGCGCACAGCTATAGATGTAACGCTTCAATATCGTCCAACAGAACAACTTGAATTGGGTATTCACGCACTTTCATTAGAGCTCGGCGCTGACAGCACTGGTGCTAATATGTACTTTGGTACTGATAATAACTGGGGCGCTTGGACACCGGAAGAATCAGTATGTAAAACGTACAATGCTGCTGGCGTCTGTACATATAGCGATACGCCAAAAGATAGAGGAAGCAACGTATTTTTCCAAAATTGGGCTCGCCAAGGAGAAATGACTTCAGACACTCTAGAATTTAACTGGAAGTACCAGTCTGATACTTATGAAATCTCAGGTGTTCTTGGTCACTCGAAAGCGGAAGGTGGTACAGACATGAGTGCTAACTTTGGTTTTGGTTGGTGGGGAAATGCTTATGTTGATGGAAATGGACTAAAGCAAACGTCCGATGCTAACTTCGACCAAGTAAACTGGTGGGGGGTCGTAGATGCAACTGGTAAACAAATAAAACTTGATGGTGCTGATCTTGGCTTTACCGTTGAACAGCTACCTGCATATGGTACAACATCTACTTGGACAGGTATAAAGGGTCCAAATAAAGATGAGGAAGTGTATGGTCAAGTTGATTTTGATTACTACGTTGACTTTGGCGCGATCAACAAACTTGAGTTTGGGGTAAGATATACTGAACATGAATTTGAGAAAAAGCTATATACGGCTGTATACGACCAGTCAAAAATAACAGCCCCAGCAGATGGTGAAAATGCAGGAGGTTTTGCCAACTATTTTAGTGTTCAGGATTTATATAGCGGTACAATGCCAATTGGCTATGATGGTTGGACTATTCCTCGTGCAAACCGAGATGCAATGATTAATGCTACATTGTCTCTAATCGATCAGTTTGCTTATAACCGTTCGGGCTACGGAAAAATAGAAGAAGACAATCTGTCATTGTATGCTATGGCGTCTTTTGAAGGCGAAGGTTTCCGGGGTAACTTCGGGCTAAGATATGTCAGTACAGATGTGACTTCAAAAGGTCATATCATCGATAATAGCCCAGCTGATATTCTTGCAAATAACAATGGTTGGAGCGAAGCTCCAGTAGGTGTTGATGGTGATTACAATGATGTATTGCCAAGTGCTAATATTACCTTTGACCTATCTGAAGACTTAATTCTTCGCGTTTCAGCTGGTCAAGCTATTACTCGTCCAAACTACGACAACTTACTACTTTCAAAAGTAACTGGTTATCCTGATGACCGTATTGGTAATGAGGAGATTACTTACGGTAATCCTGACCTGAAACCAATGAAATCATCTCAAGCTGATGTTAGTTTAGAGTATTATTATGGTGAAGATGGCCTATTTGCCGTAACTTACTTTATAAAGGATGTGAGTAATTTTATTGTTGCGACGACTGATTTTAATCAACAAATTGGTGTAATTAATAATGACCTTACTACACCAGCTGATGATTGGACCGTAAATCGCTATAAAAATGCAGGTGGCGGCGAGATTGATGGCGTTGAATTCCAGTGGAATCATGCTTGGGATAATGGGTTTGGTATAAACGCTAACTACACATACACAGATGCAGGTGCACCAGCAGAGGTTTATACTGATAATCTATCCCGTTTTACCGAGTCATCAGAGCATATGCTAAATCTAGTTGGCTATTGGGAAAATGATGAATTCTCGGCGAGAGCAGCGTATAACTGGAGATCTGAATACATGATTCGTGAATACGGTAACTATTACGGAAACCGTATGCACGATGACTTTGGTACACTTGATTTAACTTTCGGTTGGCAAGTTACAGACTACGCAGCGTTGACATTTGAAGTCGTAAATGTTACCGAGGAAGATGATGTTCAGTATGGTGCGGCAGAGGTTGGTGCTGATGTTAAGCCTGCGCTTCAGGATGGTTTCCCAACATGGTCTTTCCGTGGCGAAGCAACTTATAGATTAGGTGTTAATTTTAACTTCTAATTATAAATTGTGTAAGCTATAGCCCAGTTTTTACTGGGCTTTTTTATTTCAAGAGGGCGAGATGAATATAACCAAGATCGCAATTGTTGGTGGGGGCACAGCTGGTTGGCTAGCAGCTAATCATCTCGGCTTAGCGCTTTCTTCAAATAGCAATGTCGAGATTACAGTAATTGAATCTTTAGATATACCAAGTATTGGTGTTGGAGAAGGTACAGTTCCTTACATAGTTAAAAGCCTAAAAAAATTTGGTATTTCTGAAGCGGAGCTTTTGGGGAGCTGTGATGCTACCTTCAAGCAGGGGATAAGATTTGTTTCGTGGCTTGATGAAAAAGTTCATGGAGCACATAACTTTTATTATCACCCATTTGAAGCGCCATATCCCGAAGGACTGGATATAACTAATATATGGTTAAATTTAGGGAAAAAAATACCGTTTGATTACGTTGGGATACAATCAAGGGTTTGTGAATCGGGGCTTGCACCTAAACTAAAAACCGATGGCAACTATCAAGGTGTGCTACCATACGCATATCATTTCGATGCAGCAAAATTCGCAAAATTACTCAAACGCAATGCCCTAGATAGATTTAATGTCAGAGTTTTAAATGGAACAGTTGATGAATCTAAACTAGATCAAACAGGACATATTGAATCTCTTTGCATGACAAATGGAGACATACTGCATTTTGACTTTTACGTAGATTGTACTGGTTTTTCAGCGAAGCTAATAAGCTCAGTTTCTAATGACAGTTTTCAGGATAAAAGTGAGCAGTTGTTGGTAGATACAGCGCTAGTACAGCAGATAGAAAGAGATGATCCAAGCAGCTTGAATCCTTACACAACGGCAACCGCACATAAAGCTGGCTGGATGTGGGAAATCCCCCTTACTTCCCGTACTGGAACTGGTTTTGTTTATGCGTCTAAATATATGTCACATAAAGAGGCTTTAGAAACGTATGCAAGAATGCTGAATGTTGACTCCGTGAATCCTAGAAAAATAGAAATGAGAGTGGGCTATAGGAATCAAAGCTGGAGTAAAAATTGTGTAGCGCTAGGACTAGCGCAGGGGTTTGTCGAGCCTTTGGAAGCAACATCTATTTTACTAACAGACTTTTCTGCGGAATTCTTGTCGAAGAATTTCCCACTTTCTAGAGCTGAGATATCGGTATTCAGTGACCACTATAATGATGCAGTGAACTGCGCATGGGAAAGTACAATCGATTTCATCCAGTTGCATTATATCCTTTCTGACAGGGTTGATAGTGACTTTTGGGTAGAGTATCGAAGCGAGGTAAAGCTCTCAGACTCTCTAGAGCGGAAGCTTGCAAAATTTAGGCTACGTTCGCCCCAACAAATGGATTTTTGGAGTCGCTTTGAGCTATTTAATGAAAAGAACTTTTTATATGTTCTGTATGGAATGAAATTTAACACTCACCCGCAAACGACGTCTCAAGCAGAGTTTGATATTGGGCTTAAATTATTAGATAAGAACAATGAGCAACTAAGGCGAGCTAAAGGAGCTCTTTTAGATCATGGAGAGTGGCTTAAACAATTGAAGCAATATATGTCATCGTAATGATAAAGCAGACAATTCAAATGTATGAAAGATCTGTAATGCTTAAATAAATATTTAACTTCCAATTTGCCCCGAAAACCGCTAGCCTTAGGGGCAATAAATAAAGTAACAAATACGTAAAATAATGGAGCAGTATTATGGCGGAACAACAAGTGCAGCCTTTACACAACGAAAAGCACGCTAACATCAAAGTAAAAAATGGCGTGAACGTTGATTTCCTTAAAACTCAGCACTTAATGCCTGTAGTGGCGCATGAGTTCGCGCGCGTAGCGACAGAATTCCCAATGGCGTTTGTTAAAAACACTGAATCAGGTCAATTTCAAGCGGTTGCTATGTTTGGTCTTCAGCCAGGTGAAAACTTATTTGTAGACGGTGACAAGTGGACCGGCAGCTTTGTGCCAATGGCCGCAGCACGTTACCCGTTTGGCTTGGTTAAACACCCAGAGCAAGATCAGTTTGGTATTGTGATTGACGAAGCAAGCCCGCTAGTTGGTGAAGAAGAAGGCAATGCGCTTTTCGAAGACGGTAAAGAAACTGAATATCTAGGTCGTCGTAAAGAAGCGTTGGTAAGCTATGTTGAGTTTGCTCGCGTAACTGAAGCGTTTACTCAGTATCTCGCTGACAAAGAGCTTCTAGTTCAACAAACGCTAACGGTAGAAATCCGTGGTGAGAAGAAAGACATCAACGGTATTTACCTTGTGGATGAGCGTAAGCTAAATGAATTAGGTGACGAAGATTTCCTAGAGCTACGTAAACGTGGTTATTTAGCACCGATCTTCGCATTCTTAACTTCTACACATCAAGTTGCGCGTCTTGCACGTATGAAGGCACAGCGCGAAGCGAGCTAATCGCTTTTAGATTAGAATGATTCGATAAAAGCGCTTCCAGAGAGAAGCGCTTTTTTGTGGATGCTATTTTATAAGTGCTATACCAATTTGCTCCTTCAAATTGAGCAAGTATTAAGACAAATTGGTATTACTTAGCGTTTGGAATAGGGCAGTATGAACCGCCACGAGGGATCCAGACCGAGCGTGTTTCCCAACGGCAGTTATATGCTACTCGGCGTTCTTCTTGTTGAGTTGAAAAAGTATCATGTTGATGAACATAGGCACCTCCAGGCACCTGATAGTTTGGGATCGGATGAGGAATAGTCCAACCTCCGGGGCAGCTTTGTGTCGCGAGTACGGTTTTAGTTTGCCATAAAGTATAGGGACCGTAAGGTTCACCTGCTATTAATTTGTAGTGGCAAGTCTTATAACTCACATCAACGAGCTCTGTACGGTAGTCACATACCCACACACGTCGCTCATCCCAGTAGCCACCGCAGTCAACATTGTTTACTTGGGTGTCATAAAAAGTGTTGTAATCAATAACTTTAATTTGCTCTTGAGTAGAAGCGGCTTGAGCAGTACCAAGCAGTAGTGTGGTAAAAGCTGCAATTTTTAGAATGTTTTTCATATCGATTCCTGTCGAATTTCGTTATTTTATTACTTTGAGTTATTTCAAAGTAATAAATATGTTTCCATTTTGTGGTCGAAATAACAACCATAAATTGATTGAAAAATATTCAAATTTGCTGTTGTGTCTTGCTGCTCATGAGTTTCTTTCAACCACACTGTAAATAGGTTAGCTTGACAATTTTAACGCGAAAGCTTGCATCGTTCTAAAATTCACCTCATGCTGAAGTTTAACAACGAACCAAGGTATAAAAATGAAAAAAATCTCTTTGTTAGCAGCCTTATTAGCCTTGTCGGCGACAGCTGCTGTCGCTGACGAGAAAGCGCCACCGTTTGCGATCGCCATTCATGGAGGAGCTGGTACGATTGAGCGCAGTAACTTCACACCAGAAAAAGAAAAACAATACAAAGCTAAATTAAAAGAAGCCGTTGAAGCGGGGTATAAGGTACTAGAACAAGGTGGAGAAAGTCTTGATGCAGTGACGGCTGCCATTAATATTCTTGAAGACTCGCCTTTTTTTAATGCTGGTAAGGGGGCCGTGTACACTTATGATGAAGGGCATGAGCTAGATGCGTCAATCATGGATGGTCGTAATCGCCAAGCGGGCGCTGTGGCGGGGGTGAAGCACATTAAAAACCCGATCAACCTGGCAAAAGAAGTGATGCAGCATTCAGTACACGTCATGCTAAGTGGTGAAGGTGCAGAAGACTTTGCTAAGAAACGCGGTTTTACGTTAGTGGAAAACAGCTATTTTGACACCGATGCTCGCTATCAATCGCTCCTAAAGGCGAAAAAGCGATTGCAGATGAAAGAAGCGGCGACCAAAGACTATCAGGCGGCACACCAACAATTAGAGAGCCAATATAAGATGGGAACTGTGGGGGCTGTCGCACTCGATAAGCAGGGGAATTTAGCAGCTGGAACGTCAACTGGTGGGATGACGGCTAAACGCTTCGGACGGATAGGTGACTCACCGGTGATTGGTGCGGGCACATTTGCGGATAACCGCTCTTGTGCTGTGTCAGCAACGGGACATGGCGAGTATTTTATTCGATATAATGTCGCAGCTGATATTTGTGCTCGTGTCGCTTATCAAAACAAGTCGATTGAAAAAGCGGGGCAAGAAGTGATTTTTGATACGCTATATCCAATTGGTGGCACGGGAGGGGTGATCATAGTTGACCCTCAAGGAAATATTAGCATGCCATTTAATACCGCTGGAATGTATCGTGCGAGCAAGTCGTCAACAACACAGACCTATGTTGGTATTTATAGCGAGTAAAACAATATTTCGTTGAGACTAAGCAAGTTCTTCAAACGCCAGCTACTATTATCATGATGGCTGGCGTTTTTAATGGAGATGAGCAATGCAATCAATAAAAGTCGCAGACTACTTAAATCATCGCCCCGTAACATTCAAGCAGGACATGCGCGTAGAATCAGCGGTAGAGAAGCTGCTACAAAGCGGCCAGTCGGGCGGGCCGGTTATAGATGAAGCAAGGCGGGTTATTGGGTTTTTATCTGAGCAGGATTGTCTCAAAAAAATGTTAGAGGCGACCTATCAAAATGAGTCTCATAGCGTGGTGTCCGATGTGATGACAAAAGAGCCTCTGTGTGTAAAACGTGAAGACAGCATAGTGCAAATGGCAGATTTGATGATTTGCAATAAGCCCAAAGTGTACCCGGTAGTTGACGATGAAGGGCGCTTACTTGGGGTTATCAGTCGTGCAAACGTGTTATTAGCGTTGGATAAGCATTTACATGATGCTTATGTCTCTGGTCACCGCTACGTATAAAGCGATGAAATTTACGAGCTGTTAAGTTAACCCATGAGGTGTTGCCTTGAGAATAACAGCAAAAATCTCAATTCCTAACCAAATTTAGTTGGGTTCGTCTAATCTGATTTGATAAACTACACGGCGTTTTATGTAATCACAAGGTGTCGTGTAGTGCAGGTTGACTCGCTGTTCAAAGAGCTAAATTCATGTCTTAAAAAGGATCACTTCATCCTCAAAAAGCGCCTTCATGGTGCGAAAAAAATTACCGATCAAGAAAAGCAAAAGCAGGTAGTCGCAAAAGTAGCGGCTGCGATTGCAAAAAGCCAAGAATTAAAGGTAACAAGAAGTGCCAATATTCCAGCAGTAGAGTATCCTGAGCAACTACCCGTCAGCCAGAAAAAAGACGACATCAAAGCAGCCATTGCGAATAACCAAGTGGTCATTGTTGCCGGTGAAACAGGCTCGGGGAAGACCACGCAGCTGCCTAAAATTTGTTTAGAGTTAGGTCGAGGCGTGGATGGCTATATTGGTCATACACAACCAAGAAGACTAGCGGCAAGAAGCGTGTCTACTCGTATCGCAGAGGAAATTGGCTGCGAGATGGGGCAAGAAGTTGGATTTAAAATTCGCTTCTCAGATCAAGTCTCTGACAATACATACGTAAAACTGATGACCGACGGTATTTTGCTCTCAGAGATTCAACAAGACAGATTCCTCAACCAGTACGACACAATCATCATTGATGAAGCGCACGAGCGTAGCCTGAATATCGATTTTATTCTGGGTTATTTAAAGCAGTTGTTGCCGAAGCGTCCAGATCTTAAAGTGATTATCACCTCAGCAACCATTGATCCTGAGCGTTTTTCCAAACATTTTAGTGACGCACCTATTATTGAGGTGTCAGGACGAACTTATCCAGTAGAAGTGAGATATCGTCCAGTTGAAGATGTTGACTCACAAAATGGCGAAGCAGAAAATGACCAATTGCAGGGCATTTTTGATGCGGTTGATGAGCTTTGTGCCGAAGGACCTGGGGATATTTTGGTATTTATGAACGGTGAGCGTGAAATTCGTGACACCGCTGACGCGCTGGCAAAACGCAATTTAAAAGGCGTTGAGATTTTACCTTTGTATGCGCGCCTGTCTAATGCCGAACAAAATCGCATTTTTGCGCCCCATAGCCAACGGCGCATCGTATTGTCTACAAACGTTGCAGAAACGTCATTGACCGTACCAGGTATTCGCTATGTTATCGACCCGGGTACTGCGAGAATAAGCCGCTACAGTTATCGAACCAAAGTACAACGCTTACCGATTGAAGCGGTATCACAAGCCAGTGCAAACCAGCGTAAAGGTCGATGTGGCCGTGTGGCATCCGGTATTTGTATTCGTTTATATTCTGAAGACGACTTTTTAGGGCGCCCAGAGTTTACCGATCCTGAAATTCTAAGAACCAATTTAGCTTCGGTTATTTTGCAAATGCTCGCACTTGGACTTGGTGATATAAGTCAATTCCCATTTGTACAAGCGCCTGATAGCCGTAATATCAAAGATGGTATGTCGTTACTTGAAGAGCTGGAGGCGATAGTTCCTGCACAGCGCAGAGAAAAAGCCAAGCTCACAGAATCAGGTCGTAAACTAAGTCGCTTACCCATAGACCCAAGGCTTGCCAAGATGGTGATGTCAGGGGCACAAAACAACGCGCTTTGGGAAGCGATAGTGATCACCGCGGCACTGTCTATTCAAGACCCAAGAGAGCGTCCTCAAGATAAACGTGCAGCAGCTGACGAAAAACACAATCGCTTTGAGTGCGAACACTCTGATTTTGTTGCATATCTAAATCTATGGAATTACATCGAAGCGCAGCAGCAAGCACTGACGCGTAACCAGTTTCGAAAGCAATGCCAAAAAGACTTTTTGGCCTACATGCGCGTACGTGAATGGCAAGATATTGTTTACCAGCTGACTACGGTGTGTGAGGAGCTCGGCTTTAAAATAAATAGCAGTCCTGCAAGCGATGAAGCTGTCCATCAATCATTGCTAAGCGGTATGCTTAGCCATATTGGTGTGAAAGACGAAAAGCAAAAACAAGTGTTTAAAGGCGCACGTAACAGCCAATTTCATATTTTCCCCGGTTCAACACTATTTAAGAAAAGCCCTAAGTGGTTGATGTCTGCTGAGCTTGTGGAAACCAGTAAACTTTATGCTCGGGTTAATGCCAAAATCGATGTAAATTGGATTGCGCCGCTCGCTAAGCATTTAGTTAATAGCAGCTATAGCGAACCGCATTGGGAGAAAAAGGCTGGAGCGGTTGTCGCATTTGAACAGCAAACCTTATACGGCTTGATCATCGTTGGCCGCAAGCGCACGGCGTATAGCGATATTGATCCTGTGGTTAGCCGAGAGATATTTATTCGCGAAGCGCTGGCAAACGGTCAACTTGGCCAAAGCGAAGGCTTTTTAAGCGCAAACCAAAAATTGGTTGAAGATGTGCAGGCGCTTGAAGATAAAGCGAGGCGTCGCGATATCCTAGTCGACGAAGAAGATGTGGTTGCGTTTTATAACGATCGAATTCCACAAGACGTAAATAATCGTGCTGCGTTTAGTAAATGGTGGCGTTCACAAAAGCAAAAAGACAAACGCTTTTTGCATATGACGCGCGATCTGTTAATGAAGCATGACGCCGAACATATCACGGATACTCATTACCCAGATACGTGGCAGCAAGGGAATTTGATCTTGCCTCTCAGTTATCACTTTGATCCAGGCCAAGCACTAGACGGCGTGGTGGTCAATATTCCTCTGGCACTATTAAACCAAGTTCAAGATGAAGGTTTTGATTGGCATATTCCTGCGCTCAGACATGAGCTGGTTTGTGGGCTTATTAAGTCACTGCCGAAGACCTTAAGACGTAATTTTGTGCCAGCACCAAATTATGCCGATGCTGTGCTTGCCGCCGTTGAGGTAATGCAAGGCTCATTTATAGAAGCGGTGGCCAACCGTTTACTCAGAATGACAGGTGTCAAAGTCGCCGAGTCAGATTGGGATGTTAGTTCACTTGAGCCGCACTTAAAAATGCAATTTCAAGTAGTTGATGACAAAGGTAAGGTGATAGCCCATGGCTTTGATTTATTGGCACTTAAAGCAAAGTTGCAAGGGCAAGTGACCGAGACGCTTTCGCAAGTGGCAGAGCAAGGGATCGAGCAAACGGATATTCAGCAGTGGGATTTTGGCGAGCTACCAGAACAATATACTAAAAAGCAGGGAAATTATGAGATTAAGGCTTTCCCAGCATTAGTCGATAAAAAACAAAGTGCGGCTATAGAACTGTTTGATAACGAAATAAAAGCCCAAGCGGCGCATCAAGCAGGATTGCGCCGTCTTGTGCTACTCAATGTTCCT
Source organism: Pseudoalteromonas sp. OF5H-5 (assembly GCF_021530695.1). Classification (NCBI taxonomy): domain Bacteria; kingdom Pseudomonadati; phylum Pseudomonadota; class Gammaproteobacteria; order Alteromonadales; family Pseudoalteromonadaceae; genus Pseudoalteromonas; species Pseudoalteromonas sp. OF5H-5. Next base: position 25,797 of record NZ_JAKGBF010000028.1, on the reverse strand, counting down.
TCGCCCGTTAAATACCTGCAACAGCACTTACCAAATAAGGCTAAGTTAGGATTGTACTTTAACCCCTTTGGTAAAGTGCATGATTTAGTTGATGACTGTACGCAAGCTGGGGTTGATAAGCTGCTGCGTGCATTTGGCGAGATCAGAGATGACATTGCGTTTGAAAAAGCCAAAGAGCACATTCGAGCTGAGCTAGGTGACACCGTAGTTGAAATTGCGAAGCAAGTTGAGGCGGTGCTTAGCATTGCTCACAGTATTAACAAACGCATGAAAGGCAGAGTGGATCTCACGATGATCACCGCGCATGGCGACATAAAATCTCAGTTATCCGGTCTTATCTTTAAAGGCTTTGTCACCGCTCATGGTGCTGACAAAATCTCTGATATTTTGCGCTACATGAAAGCGATTGAAAAAAGGCTTGAAAAACTTGCGGTAGATCCAAACAGAGATAGGCTGTGTGTACTAGAATTGGAAAAAGTTGCTGCGGCCTATCAAGACAAGTTGGCAAAAATCCCTTCTGGATTACCTGTACCAGAGTCGCTTATAGATATTTTTTGGATGCAACAGGAACTTCGCGTGTCTTTGTTTGCTCAAACATTAGGAACGGCTTATCCAATTTCGGCTAAACGCGTTCTGAATTCGATAAAAGAGTGCGAAATATAAACTTGCATTTTAGAGTACGACAGTTACTTTATTATATGAGGAAGTAAAGTTTTGGATTGTGAGAAGGAAGCGGCATTGGATATGTCCACACGAGAGAAAAGGAAAAATGCACCGCATCTGCTAGTGGTTGACGACGAGTATTTTAACTATGAAATGCTTGAAATGGCACTGTCAGGGGCGTTTGAGCTGAGCTATGCAAACTCGGGTACGAGTTGCTTGTCTAATGCAATTGCTGATCCTCCAGATGCTATTTTGCTTGATGTGTGTATGCCGGGTCTTGACGGTTACGACACCTGTCGAATGTTGAAAAATACACCAGAGACGAAGGATATTCCGGTATTAATGGTATCTGGTTTAGAGTCCGAAAAAGAACAAAAAGCGGGATTCGATGCAGGCTGTGATGCTTATGTGGTTAAGCCATTCTCAATACAATCGCTATTAGAAAAAATAAAATCAATGGTGTAGGAGCATTATATGATCAATGAAGATAAACGCCGTTTTATGCGTATGTCGGTGGATGCAGTAGCAAAATTAACCGAGCTTGAGTCGGGTAAAGTGCATCAAGGAGTTTGTCACGATTTAAGCGCTACAGGATTGTCGGTGACAGTGAGCGAACCAATCGAAGCAAATTCAACCGTTGACATTTTCATTGATTCCAGTGGCGATATGATCCAGCCACTTAGTGCTCATGCAACCGTGATCCGCTGTAGTCAAGAGCAGGATGAGCAGTGGGTTGTAGGGCTTGAAATCACCAAGTTTAATTAGATTAACTAAGCTATAAAGGTGGTATTGAAGTGTTCTTCTATACCACCGTAAAAAATTGTTAAATCAATAGACCTTACAAATAAGGCCTTTCAGGTAAAAGCCTTCTGGATAATTGCCCGCAATAGGGTGGTCGGCTGCTTGATTTAGCCTTTCCATGATCAACAATTCCTTACCGGCATCGAGCGCAGCGTCTGCAACGACTTTCTGAAACAGGTTTTGTTCCATAAGGCCAGAACAGGAGAAGGTGAGTAACGTGCCACCAGGCTTTAATATCTGCATGGCAATCATATTGATATCTTTATAGCCACGACAAGCACCGTTAAGCTGCGCCTTACTTTCTGCAAACTTTGGTGGATCCATCACGATAGTATCGAATTGACGGCCCTCATCACGATATTGTCTAAGTAGTTTGAACACGTCTTGCTTAACAAACTCAGCTTTCGATAAGTCTAGTTCATTATGTTCTACATTGCGTTTAGCTGTGTCGAGTGCTGGCTGCGATACGTCAACGTTGATTACTTTACTACAGCCACCGCGCAGTGCATAAAGGCCAAATGTACCAGTGTAGCAGAAGCAGTTAAGCACTTCCTTGTCTTTTACAAAGCGTTCTAACGCGGCTCGGCTGTTGCGTTGATCTAGATAAAAGCCAGTTTTATGGCCGCCGATGATATCGACTTCAATCTTTAAACCATTTTCGCTAATAAGGACAGGTGCGGTTGGCGCGTCGCCAGCAAGCGGTCCGGTAATTTTATCAAGGCCTTCTTTTTTGCGTACATCAACATCTGAGCGCTCGTAAACATGACAATCAGGAAATAGTGATTGCAATGCCATTACTATTTCACCCTTGTGGCGCTCGGCACCAGCGCTTAGCAACTGACAAACCAAGTAGTTATCAAACTTGTCAATTGTTACTCCTGGCAGACCATCTGACTCTGCGGCACACAATCTAAAGCCAGTTAAACCACCTTCAGCGATAACATATTCTCTGGCCGCTAGTGCTCGTGCGAGTTTTAGCTCAAAGAACGCTTGGTCGATATGTTGTGATTCATCAAATGTCCAAATTCTGGCTCTGATCTGAGAGTCTGGGCTGTAAGCGGCTGTCGCGAGGTATCTACCCTCATTGCTGTAAATCTTGACGGTATCGCCAAGGGCTGGCTTACCTTTTACTTTTTTAATAGCTTTTGAGAAAACCCAAGGGTGTTTTCTGTTAAGGGATTTTTCTCTGCCTGGTTGCAGATATAGCGCGCAAGTCATATATTTTCTCTAATCTTTCCTGATAGCTGCCATTTTAGTGAAGGGTGTGGCAACATACAATCAGTAATGCCTTTCACGCCAAATTTGTGTGGGCTTATTTGTCGGATATTAATAAAAGTTGAGCTTAATGACGTTAAAAATGCATGAATTAGAAAAAGCATGTGAAGAGTTTATGCTGTCGACTCCATGTGCAGATACCGCCCATGATTTGTCTCATATCAAGCGTGTAGTTAAAGTCGCAAAGTCACTTTGCGAAGCTGAGGGGGCGGATCCTGCTGTGGTGATCCCAGCCGCTTGGTTACATGATTGTGTTGCCGTAGCAAAAAATCATCCAGATAGGCCGCTGGCGTCTAAATTAGCTGCAGATAAGGCGGTTGCCTTCCTAACAGAGTTGAAGTACGACACGGATAAACTTGGGGCGATTCACCACGCCATTGTTGCACACAGCTTTAGCGCCGGTGTTACACCCACGACATTAGAAGCCAAAATTGTCCAAGATGCAGACAGAATGGATGCGTTAGGGGCGATAGGTGTTAGCCGCTGTATGAAAGTAGGTGGGGCGATAGCGCGTAATCTTTACAATGTAGAAGACCCTTTTTGTGAGCACAGAAAAGCTGACGATACCAAATATACCTTAGATCATTTCTTCATTAAGCTGCTGCATATTAAAGATAACATGCATACCACCGCAGCCCGTGAGCAGGCACAAGCCCGCACCCAATATATGCTGGATTTTTTAGAACAACTGAAATCAGAAATCGCGAATTAAAAATGACGAGATGAGTATCACCTCGTCATTTGCTTTACAAATACCACCACAAATAGCGCTAATGAAAAGCTGCCGGTAAAAGCCTCTACCGCTGCGATCAGCCGTGAGATCCCCACAGGCGTAATATCCCCATAACCCAAGGTTGTGAAAGTAACAACACTAAAATAAAAGCTGTTCAGCAGCGCCATTACGTTTTCAGATACACTGTTGTCTAAGTCCAGTTGCATTATCTGATCTTGAAACGAAACACCAAATAGAAAATAGCAAAATGCACAGGTAATTATCATACCTAAACTGAAGCGAATGACATTTTCCGGTTTTTCTCCATACCCACATAATAAGTCGACAAAGCTGGAAATTAGGTGACGTTTTGAAAATCGTGGATACTGGGCATGTCGCATGCGCAGTTCTTTGTATGTAAAGCGCCCAACCATTTCAAATAGTCCTTGGTTTTCCGCACCTTTACGTAGTAAACGATAGATCTCTTCCGACTGTAAGAACAAGTCTTCCGCGTCCTCTTTGGCTCGGTTTCTACGAGCTTCAAAAGCTTGCTGCTCTTGTAGTAATTGCTCGCCGAGTTCCATATTATCAATACGGGTGTTTTCAAGCTTTATACCGAGCAAATTGGTGCTTTCTAAATTACAGCAGTGCAGACTTGCTTCTCTCAAGTCGGCCTTCATTAGCGACGCATGCTTAATGGTATTATTAAACAGGTGCGCCCCTTTCAAATTGGCACGATAAAAGTTGCTATAAGATAGATCATAGCCATGATGATTTTCAAAGTTAACAAGATTGAGCCCTTCTAAATTGGCCCGCTTCAACTCTAAGCCTTGCAGCAAACCACCGCGCTTGGCGTAGCGTTCAAGCTTCTGGCTTAGCTCCAAGCCACCTTTATCGAATTTATTGTCATGCCAAAAGCAGTAACCTGAGCCCATATCGATTTCACTGCATTTTTTTCCCTCAGGTGACACATATTGGCAAATGGGTTTATCAGCCATAGCTTGCCTAAATCAAAATGCCTTTTTCATTAAGCGTAGCAGCAAAAATAATAAATACGGTGATTTAACGAAAAAATCTTTCTAATTTATAAAGTGTTAGAAACCACACTATTGATGAGTTTATTGCCATCGTTGGTCTAATTCATTATCTTGCATGGCGTTTGCAGTGACTCTGACAAGTTGCTCATACTATAATGCATGCTTTAGTGACTAAGAATTTGTTACCTTGCAATATCAATTAAAGAAAAGCCGAAAGCGTAAGAGCGTTGCGATAAAAATAAAAGCTGGCCAAGTGTTTGTGTATGCGCCAGAGCAAATTTGCGAGCGCTGGTTACATACTTGGGTGGAAAGCAAATCCGATTGGATAAAATCAAAGCTTGCTCTAAAAATCATACCTGAGAGCCCTCGGCCACTGGAAACAGGAATGGTGCAAGTCTTCGGCGAGACCTTTACCATTCAAAGGGGCGAAAGCACGACCTCTGTAATTGATTTTGACAACAAAAGGGTTTTACTTAAGGCTGTCAAAAATGAATGGCGTGAATTAGTTGCGCTGTTAAGCGAAACGCTAAATGACTATGTAGACATGGTTATTGCGCGCTATCAACCTGATATTCAAGCTCGCTTTGATACGCTAAAGATACGCGTTTATAAAAGCCGCTGGGGCAGTTTTTCATCTAAAGGCGTGCTTGCGTTTAATACGTTTTTGATTGGTGCGCCTAAGTGGGTAATCGATTATGTGGTAGTGCATGAACTTTGCCATTTTCACGTCATGGCACACAATAGCGCATTTTGGCGCTTGGTAACAAAGCACTATGGCCACGACCATAAAATGGCTCGGCGTTATTTACGTGACCACGGTCTTGACTTGATGATTGAGCATTAGCATAGTGCCCTGTTTATGCCTATTATTTCTCGGGCCTCGCTTTTGCCGCGCGTTTTAACAGCTTTTGAAATGTCGGACATTCAAAATGGCTTGGCGCTGGGCATTTGGCAGCGTGATAGAGGCCATCTCGCATTGCAGTTAAATGCTTAATGGTTTCATTTAATTCATCCGCTTTGGATTGTAACTTCACCCTATCAATATCCGCTTTACCCTCGGGGGTAAACATGTCCGCTATTTCATCTAACGAAAAGCCTGCGTTTCTGCCTAGTGTAATAAGCGCTAGACGTTCAAGTATTGAAGGGGGGAAAACACGTTTGAGCCCTTGTCGACCAATCGATCGGATCAGTCCTTTTTCTTCATAATATCTAAGTGTGGATGCGGGTAAACCAGACTTCTTTGCAACTTCACTGATATCCATTCTTGCCCTTGACTTAAAGTTAACTTGAACTAGTAGGATAGCGGCTATCAGTAAAAAAGAGGAGTAAAAATAGTGGAAAGCCTATATTCGATGTTAATGCCAGCAGTCGCGATTGGCGTAGGTGCAACGCTTGTTATGGATTTGTGGGCATTTATGCTCAGTCGCGTGTTTGCCATAAAGGGCTTAGATTATGCATTGGTTGGTAGATGGATTGGACACTTGTGTAAAGGTCAACTCACGCATCAAGGTATCGGGCACAGTAAACCAATATCTGGTGAAGGTGTCATTGGCTGGTGCATGCATTATCTCATTGGGATTGTATTCGCCTTGGTGTTACTTCTGAGCGTGGGCAAGCCTTGGTTGACTGAGCCTAGTCTTTTCATTGCGTTAGTTTTTGGCTTAATAACGTGTGTTTTTCCATTTTTTATTATGCAACCCTGTTTTGGTGCAGGGGTAGCAGCATCTAAATTACCAGAGCCGAATAAGGCAAGGGTAAAAAGTATGGCAGCACATTTTATTTTTGGCTTTGGATTGTTTTTAAGCTCGTTTATATATGTAAGCTTGTTGTGAGATAACACAATAAAAGGTGGTGGAGGGAGCTGGATTCGAACCAGCGAAGGCTGAGCCGTCAGATTTACAGTCTGATCCCTTTGGCCGCTCGGGAACCCCTCCATCGTTTGGAGCGTTTACTTTAAAAGTGGTGGAGGGAGCTGGATTCGAACCAGCGAAGGCTGAGCCGTCAGATTTACAGTCTGATCCCTTTGGCCGCTCGGGAACCCCTCCATACATTTTAAAGCGTTACAATTTGAAAGTGGTGGAGGGAGCTGGATTCGAACCAGCGAAGGCTGAGCCGTCAGATTTACAGTCTGATCCCTTTGGCCGCTCGGGAACCCCTCCGAAATTGTAACTGTTGTTTATGGTGGAGGGAGCTGGATTCGAACCAGCGAAGGCTGAGCCGTCAGATTTACAGTCTGATCCCTTTGGCCGCTCGGGAACCCCTCCTAAACAACGGCGGTGATAATAACAAAGTTTTTTTCGAAGTAAAGAAAACTACTAAAGTTTTTCGGAAAAAGGCCGATAAATTCATAATTAGCAAAATAATCGGTTGGAATACATGCAAATTGATGGCGTTTTAATCAGTGAGTCGCAATTAGGATCCGCATTGAACATTAGTGTTCATGAGACGCGCTCTGCCGATTTTGCCATGCTGTTATCTATGCTATCAACCGATGCATTAGATTTTAGCCAATTTCACCTACCAAAATCTGAAGCTGCCGCAAAAGATAACTCAGAAGAAACACTAAAAAAGCAATTTGAAATAGGTCCACAAAAGCCGCTTGCGCCAAAAGAGTACAATATGCTTATTGGTCAGCATAACGCGCAGCTGGTATCTATGGGGGCGATGGCAACCTTGCGATTGCAAGAAAATTTAAATCCAGAACCTTTTGCCGCACGAAATGATAAAAAGCATATTCCACTCGAAGTCGTAGAAAATTTGGAACCAGCGGTTAAAAGACGTTTGGCGAGCGCGCAAGGTAAACTGGCCTTAGTTGCTGATAAGGCAATGGATGCGGCTGGTTTTTATGATCAAATTGCAACGGGTGATATGCAGAGTATGTTACGCGCGACGGCGTAACAACATTAGCTGCTTTTACTCCTTCAAAATTGAGCAAATTTAAGACAAACTGGTATTAAACTTGCTGTTTTACAGCTGTTTGCTTCGTTACTAGACTGACATAAAACGCTATGCTTATCGTGCTTCATGTCTAATACCAATTGAATTAATTCTCTAATCAATTTGAAGGGTGAAATAGCATATTAGCTTCGTTAAAAATTTCTCATTTAGAACAACTAAATAGCAAAATTTTTGCCTAGCTACTAAAGCTATTTCCCCGCTTCAAGATAGATCATTTACTTAATACAACTGGTATAAGCTAAACGGCCTTTAATCATCCTTAGCTCGTTTCAAGCCTTTTTTATTGCTTTGTATCTAATCTCTAGTTCAGACTATTTTAGCTACCGTGGCACTTTTTATACTTTTTATCACTGCCGCACGGACAGAGGTCATTTCTGCCTACCTTGGTTGTAGGTGTATCGTACAATTCACCATCTAAGTAATACCATCTGCCTGCTTCGGTAATAAAATTTGACCGCTCATGGAGTATATAGTGTGTGTTTTCTGCGATATAGTGCGCCTTAAACTCAACGATCCCCTGAGTAGCTTCTACTACTTCTTCTAGCACTTCCAATTTTATAAAGTGTGCATAATTAGCAAATGCAGCAATATCGTCGATATTGTTTTGTGCTTGTTTAGCCTGGGCATAGGTGTCATGAATATACTTTGCATCTTTTAAGCAGTATGCAGTATAGCGAGAGCGCATGAGTATTTGTGGACGCTCTGCGAATTTTTGTCCCTTAAGGTACGGCTCACAACATTGCGAATAGGGAAGGGATGAATTGCAATAACAAGACATAAAAACTTCAGTTTTAACAAATTTATATCCTGTTATTGTAGCTTGTTAAGCGCTTTGAAAACAGTGGATCGCAACGTCAGATACCGGCAGTTCCATTTTGTTGATAGTTTGCACTGATGCAATATCAGTCCAAATCACCACTGCAGCGAAATTACCATTGCTGATAGCACTTTTAAGTACATACTCAAGGTCGTATATGTGCTTTTGCCTAATGACGAGCAACTTACTTGCATCAACTGAAGCGCTTTCTAGTAGTGACTTGTTTGGTACATTATCGGGTGCAACGAGTAGCGTCCACCCTTGTTTATGCTGACATTTATGTAAAACTTTAAGTAACTCTAAACTAGCGACGATCTCATCTTCAACTATCACATTATTGATTTCGTTAAGTGTGTAATAAGTTGAATTGTTTGGCTGTAGAAGTGCATTGCTGTGTAACATAATTGTCTCACTGGTTATCTATACAGTATTTGTATACAGTAGTTTATACAGTGTGTGAATGCAAGGAAAATTGCTAGCTTTTTAATCAATATTCAAGCTTAATTTTTATTTAGTTTAAATTTTCAATATAAAACAAGTGGTTGTGATTTTTTTGAAATGAGAGCTTAATTGACGAAAGTTCAGTATGAGTAAAGCAAGGAAGTTTTCTCAGCTGCGATACAGTAGTTTTCCTACTGTATCATTTTGATCGTCGCGGAGGGAAAGCGTACGTTTACTTAAGAGAGGCTTAGCTACGCCTAGCCTACGTTTTTTTGGAGAGTCAAATTTAATTTACTGGCTAATATGCTGTAGTTGATGAATTTGCTCGTAAAGTGTTGCAGCATAGCACTGTGCATCTCTAAAGCGCTTAGTTGTTAGGAAGCGGCGTACATCTAGTAGTACCTGTTCGGCGCCTTTGTGCCCTTGGCTGCTGGCCAAACTTAACCAAGCGGCTGCATGAAAGGGGCTGGGTGGCACTCCTTGACCTTTCATAAACAACAAACCTAAAAAGAACTGTGCCTTCAAATCACCAGACATCGCCGCCAGTCTTAGCCATTTTGCCGCAAGCGGAAAAGATTTTTCTTTTAGGTAATAGAGGCCTTTTTTCAAAGCTTGGGTATTGTCGTGAAGATCTGGGAATTTTGCGTCCGCTTTTAATGGCGACGTTACAAATTCAAGCACATTCAGCAGCTGCTGTTCTAAGTCATGGTTTGCTGAGTTGTCGGTGCTATTTTGATCCATATCTTTATTCGCAATAATGTTGATAAGCAGAGTGTAGCTGAATTTTAACTATTTTGTCCGAGTTTTAAAGTGATTCGTGTTAAAATCCAACCACTTGTTCCTTAAATTTGTAATTTTAGTTATGCTCGAGCGGTTATTTTCACTGCAAGCTATGCACACCAATGTAAGAACTGAGGTGATTGCTGGCTTGACGACATTCGTTACTATGGTTTACATCGTTTTCGTAAACCCTGCAATGCTAGCAGAAGCTGGCATGGATCACGGCGCTGCTTTTGTAGCAACTTGTATCGCAGCCGCAATCGGCTGTTTTATTATGGGACTATGGGCAAACTATCCTTTAGCGCTTGCGCCTGGAATGGGCTTAAACGCCTTTTTTACCTATGGTGTTGTGCTTGGCATGGGCTATACATGGCAAAGTGCATTAGGCGCGGTATTTATGTCGGGCTGTTTATTTCTATTTTTGAGCGTATTCAAAGTACGCGAATGGGTGATCCAAGCTATTCCCATTGTGCTAAAGCGTGCGATCGCGGCAGGTATTGGCGCATTCTTAGCCTTAATCGCGCTAAAGAACGCGAAAATTGTTATCGCAAGCGATGCGACATTAGTACAACTTGGTGATATCACTTCTCCCGGCCCGCTATTAGCCATTGCGAGCTTTTTTGTGATTGCGGCGCTTATGTACCGTGAAGTCAAAAGTGGCGTGCTTATCAGCATTTTAATGGTAACGGGTATTGCGTGGGGGCTTGGGCTTGTAGATTATCACGGGGTTGTTGATATCCCCCCAAGCATCGCGCCGACCTATATGCAGTTGGATTTGAGCGGAATTTTTGAGCTTTCCATGCTTAGCGTGGTGTTTGCATTTTTATTTGTCGATTTATTTGATACCAGTGGCACATTGGTTGCGGTGACTCAAAAGGCCGGATTATCTGACGAACATGGTCGCATGCCAAGGTTGGGTAGGGCACTGTCAGCTGACAGCACTGCGACGATTGCAGGCTCAGTGCTCGGTACTTCAACGACGACTTCATACATTGAATCAGTGTCGGGTGTATCTGTCGGTGGTCGCACAGGGTTGACGGCCGTGGTCGTGGGGATCTGCTTCTTACTCATGATGTTCTTTGCGCCATTGGCACAGATGGTTCCTGCATATGCGACGGCAGGCGCGATATTGTATGTGTCGGTATTAATGCTACAAAACCTAAAGTTGATTAATTGGGATGAGATGAGCGATGCTATTCCGGTGAGTGTTGTGTTATTGATGACACCGCTCACGTTTTCAATCGCGCATGGTATTGCTTTGGGTTTTATTTCTTATACGGCAGTTAAGTTGGCGTGTAATAAGGCAAATGAAATCAGTATCAGCGTTTGGGTACTGACAGCACTCTTTATCGTTAAGTTTGCTTTTGGTTAAGCAAGTGGGTTTACTTCATTTGTAATAAAAAAGGCTGGGAGACCAGCCTTTCACGTAAATTATGGTGTTACCACTTCTTCTTCGGTGCAAACAATACGTCCAAGTCGTCTTGTTCTTGCTCTGCTTTCTTTTTCACCGCTGATGCGTTGGACGCTCTAAGTTCGCTGCTGATCTCTTCTAAATAACCTTCCAGCTGTGCTTTTTTCTCTTTTACATAGTCATCATTGTATGAGACGGCGCAAATTGTAGCGTAAGCTTTTTCAAAGTATTGTCTTGCTGAACCGACCATGTTTGCGGTTCTCGCTGAAAGCCCTCGTTTTATCTGGCTTTCAACATTGATTTTAAGCTGAAAGCGCTCCAGCCTACGGTCTTCATTAACGAACAGTTGAGTGTCTACTTTACCTTTACTATGCTCTGAGCGTAGTAGTTGGCGTAATTTCTTTATGCCTTGAACTAATGCGATAATTTGTTTGTCGTTGTCTGGAAGTGCTATCGAGTCTGAGTCAGCTGCTTTTTCAGGCTGAGTATTTAAGCGCTCTTGCGACTCGTGTAAGCGACTTTTTAATTCTTTCGAAGTCGGAGACAACTCCACCATTGCGGCTAAAGCATCGTGCACGCGGCGCTGAATAATACGGATCATGACTTCAGACATCGGAATATTGCTGCCATTCATGATGACGTCTTCCGCTTCTTCTATTACGCGTTTTTGCTTAGCAAGTTCTTTGCGTCTCTCCGCTTCTTGTTTCTCTTTATGTTGCTGGATAGCGCTTACCCAAACTGCTATGACGATAAGTGCAACAATCAACATTATTATAATAGAAACAAACATACTGAAATCTCTTTCATGTAACCACCAGTGTAATTTTTTAATCTTACATGAATTCGTACTATTCTGAACAGGTTTACGACAATAACCTGTAAAAAAGATAAAGAATTCATTATTTTTTAGTATAGCCGATGCCTAAATGAGCGGTTAGTTTTAGTGAAAGATAGTCGCCAGATTTAGCTCGTGAGTTTGCAAAAGCGTGTCACAATATCCGCTATTTGGCCAAATGACTGTCGGAGCGTCAGTGAAAATGCTGATATTTAGTACCTCTTGGCTACCTCATTTTTACCAAATGTGCTAGCCTACATAAGGTCGTAACAGGCGGTTTTTATCGCTTTGCACTAAACTCGCTAACAAAAAGCGGTTTTGCTATGGGCTGATGCTCAACATCAAGAGATCATAAGAATAAAAGCAATATGAAATTACAACAATTGAGATATATCGTCGAAGTGTTGAATCACAACCTGAATGTGTCAGCGACGGCGGAAAGTTTATATACCTCTCAACCTGGTATTTCAAAGCAAGTGCGCATGCTTGAAGACGAGTTGGGGGTACAAATTTTTGGCCGTAGCGGTAAGCACTTAACGCATGTTACGGGCGCGGGTAATGAAATTATTAATATTGCTCGTGAGATCCTCTCTAAAGTGGAAGGGATCAAAGCGGTTGCAAATGAACATACCTTACCAGATCAAGGTAAACTAAACATCGCAACGACGCATACACAAGCTCGTTACGCGTTACCTCCTGTGATCCAAGGATTTATGAAAAAATATCCTGCGGTTTCTCTACACATGCATCAAGGTACGCCACAGCAAATCTCTGATGCTGCCGCTCGAGGTGATGCTGACTTTGCTATTGCTACCGAGGCGCTGCATTTGTACAGTGATCTTGTCATGCTACCTTGCTATCACTGGAATCGTAGTATTGTGGTCGCCAAAGACCATCCTCTTGCACAAAAAGGCAGTGCACTGACGGTGCAAGACGTCGCTAAATATCCGTTGATCACTTATGTGTTTGGTTTTACTGGCCGCTCAGAACTGGATAAAGCATTTAATGCTCATGGTTTGGAGCCACACATCGTGTTTACTGCAACAGACGCCGATGTGATTAAAACCTATGTAAGATTAGGGCTCGGTGTTGGCGTATTAGCGTCAATGGCACTTGATGAAAAGTCTGATAGCGACTTAGTTTGTATCGATGCAAGTCACCTATTTGAAGCAAGTACGACGAAAATCGGTTTCAGAAAAGGAAGCTTCCTAAGAGGCTACATGTACGATTTTATTGAGCGATTTGCACCGCATCTCACAAAAGATGTGGTAGAGCGTGCAAGTTTGCTACGAAATCAAGATGATATCGACAAGCTATTTGAAGGTATGACGCTTCCAGTAAAATGAAGTACTTGAAAAGAATATGAAAAAGGCCTCAACAGAGGCCTTTTTCAATACCGTTATTCGTACGGGAGCGGATCTGTTGCGTGGTTTAGTTCAAACGCTTCGAGACGCTCTTGGCAAGCACCGCACTTACCACATGCTTTTTCGCGGCCGTTGTAACACGTCCAAGTGTCAGCGTAATCTAATCCCATTTTTAGACCGTCGGTCAGGATATCAATTTTTGAGTTGTTAAGATAAGGACTGACAATTTCAACCGCGTCGTAGTTCGCAATGCGACAAACATCATCCATCTTTTTAACGAACTCTGGGCGGCAATCTGGATAAATTGCATGATCGCCAGAGTGAGCACCGTAAAATACCTTATTTGCTTTTAGAGAGACAGCGTAACCTACCGCAAGAGAAAGCAAAATCATATTGCGATTAGGCACAATCGTGCTCTTCATGCTCTCTTCTTCATAGTGGCCTTCTGGCACGTCGATGTCATCTGTTAGGCTAGAGCCTGACAATAATTGATTGATAGCCGAAATATCAACGACCTTATGAGCAATGCCGAGTTTTGCACATACGTCAGCGGCAACTTGTAGCTCTTTTACATGTCGCTGGCCATAGTTAAAAGACAGTGCATAAACCTCATGGCCCTCGCGGACAGCCTTGTTTAATACAGTGTAAGAGTCCATTCCGCCGGAATAGATTACGACAACTTTTTCGCTCATAGGTGATTTGCCTCGATTTTGATAGAGGTTTACTTTAGGGCGCGATATACTACACGGCCGCTGGAGAAATGACAATTTTCTCGCGGTATTTTTCGACAACTTTATCTTAAACACGGGGCCATTTTGTACAAGGTTAACGAAATATTTGAAACAATTCAGGGTGAAGCAAGCTTCACTGGTACGCCTTCAATCTTTTTACGTTTGCAGGGCTGTCCAGTTGGGTGCGCTTGGTGTGATACCAAACAAACCTGGGAAACCAACGACACTTTTATTGTTTCATTGGATAACACTGTAGAAAAAAAGGCTGACTCAGAGTGGTGGGCAAACGCGAGTGCTGACGAGATCTTGGCGATTTTCGAGGCGCGGGGCTACCAAGCCAAACATGTGGTGATCACCGGTGGTGAACCTTGTATGTTTGATCTTCGCCCATTATGCGAGTTATTGCATAGTAAAGGGTACAGCACACAGGTTGAAACCAGTGGGACATTTGAGATCCTCGCGCCAGCTGAAACTTGGGTTACTGTGTCGCCAAAAATTAATATGCGTGGAGGTTACAAAGTACTTCCAAGTGCAATGGCTCGTGCCGATGAAATAAAGCACCCCGTCGCGATGCAAAAGCATATTGAGGAATTAGAGGCGTTATTTGCACAAACTGGGGTTGAACCAAAGCTAGTGTATCTTCAGCCAATTAGCCAAAAAGCCAAGGCCACTAAGCTTGCAATAGACAATTGCAAAGCGAAAAATTGGCGCCTATCAGTTCAAGTGCACAAGTATTTAGGGATTAACTAAAGCGATTTGCCTAAGCGTATTTTAGCTAAAAATGCGGTGTGTTTAAGCTGAGGTATTGAACAAGCAGCGTGCTTAGGCGTTAAGTTTTATGTAGAGGTCAATAACACTCGTTACTGACCATTTCAATCATTCTCTGCGTTTCACCACTGTTCTCAAATTGATAGAGATTGCGATTGATATCTTTGAGCAATTCATGCCAATGTGGTTTTTGTTTGCTAAGTGCAAAGTAGAGGTGATTATACTTAATAGGTGGCGTCACGTTTTCAATGTTTCTCAGTAATTCAATTTTCTCAGCTCTAGGTAAGTCTGAATAATTGACCGTAAAGCGCAGCACTTTTGGATCGCCTATTACTAAATTTACGCGCTTACCGACGAGTAATTTCACTAGCTGTAAATCATTTACGGCTTCCACTGTAACGAATTCACCATTATCCATCATAGCATCAAATTCAGGGGTATTCTGATAGCCCCTCACGACACCAATGAGCTCATTCTTAACTGAGTTTAGATTACCATCAAAGCGGTCTTCTTCACCTCTTCGCTTCAAAAAGCCGATTTCACCACCAGGAAAAGCATTAGATAAAGCAAGTAGCTCTCTGCGGGTCTTATTCTTGTGATTGTCAGACGGTGCTGAATCCTCAATATAGTATTCTGGGAATAAAATATCTGCTTTGCCCGTTTCCGCGGCTCTTACAGCACGAGCCCAAGGCAAAAATTCAACATACACTTGATAGTCTAAGTCGGTAAGCAGTGCGACGGCAAACTGGAAAGCCCAGCCTTTGTTGCAGAGGTTTGCACCGATATAAGGTGGCCAATCTAATGTCACGATATGAATGAACGCATTTTTGCCTTTCTTATTGTATAGATAACCCCCTTGGTACTTTTCTCCAGCAACAAGGTGAAATTCACCGCCCTTGAAGTAGGCGACGTTTAAATTCTCCCCATAGATGAAGCTACTAAACATGAGAAAAAACAAGAGTAATAAGGTCTTTACAATCATCGAAGTCAAAAAAGAGTAGCGAATAGGTAAAGTGTAGTGAAGGAAGGTGAAATTAAAAGGAATAATATAAAAAACAAAGGGGCAGTGATGCCCCTTGGTAATCTAGAATATGAAGCTCTACTCTTACTGCACTAATTCTTGTTCAGAGAATGTGTCTGCAAAAAGTGGGCTAGTTAGGTAACGCTCAGCAGCGCTTGGCAAAATAACCACGATGTTTTTATCGGCATTTTCAGGTTTCTCGGCAATTCGCTTTGCGGCAACTAGGGCTGCACCAGAAGAAATACCTACTAAAATACCTTCGTCTTTCATCAGCTGATGTGCCATTGCAATTGCATCTTCATTCGACACCAACTCAACGCCATCAATAAGCTCAAGATCTAGGTTGCCTGGAATAAAGCCAGCGCCAATCCCTTGAATTTTGTGTGGACCTGGCTTTACTTCGTCGCCCGCAAGGGTTTGCGTGATAACTGGTGAGTCAACTGGCTCAACAGCAATTGACTTAACATTTAGGCCTTTTTCATTTTTCAGATAGCGTGAAACACCGGTGATCGTGCCACCTGTACCAACGCCCGCAACGAAGTAATCGATATTACCTTCAAGTGCATCAAAAATTTCTGGACCCGTTGTTTCAAAGTGGATCTTCGGGTTTGCTGGGTTTTCAAACTGTTGTAGTAACACGTACTTTTCAGGGTTACTTGCTTGGATTTCATTTGCTTTTTCAATCGCGCCTTTCATGCCCTTAGCGCCTTCTGTTAGCACTAAATTTGCGCCAAGTGCTTTAAGTAGTTTACGACGCTCAAGGCTCATCGTATTTGGCATAGTAAGTGTCAACTTATAACCACGAGAAGCAGCAACGAAAGCCAGTGCAATACCCGTGTTACCTGAAGTTGGTTCAATAAGTTCTTTACCTTCGCTAAGAAGACCTGCTTTTTCAGCTTCCCAGATCATAGACGCACCAATACGGCATTTAACGCTGAAGCTTGGGTTACGCGCTTCCACTTTTGCGTAAACATTGCCGCCAGAAACGCGATTGATTTTAACCAGCGGTGTATTACCGATAGTTAGACTGTTGTCTGCATATACTTTAGTCATTTGTGTTCCCTAATCTAGGTTTGCTTGTATTCCATCACTTTACTGCGCATTTCGCAAAACGAAAGGAAAGATTGGCTATAAGATATATCAAATTTGCTTATAGCCAATAGTTATTTAAAGATTGATATTTAAATCAACCAGGCATAACTGAACTTCATAAATACCGTCTTTTCGTCTTTAGTTATTTTTGACAAATCATCGTCTTGATAACCATGATCGGAATAGCCTGCAAAGAAAACGGTTTGTGGGTTTAGTTTATAGGAATAGAGCAGTTGGGTGCTGATGCTTTTATAAGTCGCATCAACATCATCGCTATAATTGCTCTGGTTTCTCGAAATATCTGTATTGATGATTGCCAATCTCAAATAGCTATTAATGTTGAATTGGTAAGTCAGGCGGATATCGCTCAGATTTGCGGTATAAACTTCCGCGCCGTCAGCTTTCATTTTTTCGTATGTATGGCGCAATCTAACTTCAAAATGTTTGCCAAGATTGACGTTAATAACTGGGCGGGCGAAGTACAAATCACCAACACGGTTGTTTGCAAGGTCAACGCGGTTTCCTTTACTTAAGTTCAAACCTGCGAAAACGCCGGCCATTGGCTTGAACTCGATATAAGTCCACTGTGAATTCTCGGTAAATAGATCGGTATTGCCGTCAATCGCTAAACGGGTTTCATCATGTCGCAGTCCTGTACGTTTTCTATGTTCAACACCGAAATCAAGAAAGCTTTGCAACGGGCCGTCAACTGCAAAGTTGGTTTGCACTTCTTTTTCTAATAACTCGCCTTGCTCGTTGTGGGAAATATCCCAGTCGGCGTACCAACGTGCACGGTTCCACCAGTTGTTGTCATCGCCATACCAACGGTACTCACCGCCGAAAAGAAATTTATTAAAGTCGACCTGAGTGATAAAGCCCATATCGGTTCTAAGTGCTGCATCGCGAGCTTGATAGCTGGTAAATGCCTTCCAATGCTTGCGATTGTGCTCATAATTAACGTAATAGCCAGCACCACGGTCATCTTCGTCTATCACTCTGAGTACACTTTCGTTTAGGTCGCACTCAGCGAGCGTACTATCACATAATGCTTCGGCGAAAGCGCTATCATAGTCTGTATCCGAGCCAATTAACTGCACCTGTAAGGTATCGTTATCAGTTGGCTTGTATTTGGCGTCTATACTCGCAACTTGGTTGCGATAGTCGTCGCTTTGCCTAGTCGTCGATGTCACGCCTACAGACAAGGTTTTGTTTAGGTCATGACGATATCTAAGCGCCATGTTTTGGCTTTTTCTCTCTAATGAGACAACACTCGAGCCCAAATTTCCGGGAACAACGACATTGAGTCTTTCATCGTTGGCAATAAATCCTGCAAAAGTGTGACCATTTTTATTACCGGTAAGCTTGACGCCATAATCGGGGGCTGAAATGTTCCGAGTATGAATAAGGTTAAGGTGAGAAGAAAAGTAATCGGAATTATCTAAAAAGAACGCCCGTTTTTCAGGGAAAAATAGGCTAAAGCTATTGTTAACGCTCAATTGTCCCGTGTCAGCTTCAACTTGTGAGAAATCAGGGTTTAGTGTTGCGTTTAGCGTCGTGTCTGGCGTGATAGCCCACTTTACGTCTAAGCCCGGCTCGACATTATTGTCGGCTTGCCACGGCTCTGCGATACCATCATCTATGTCGCGAGACTCTTGCCTATTGGTGACAAGTGTTGGAATAACGGCAAAGTTACTACCTTGCTTAGCCTTAGCAAATCCTTGATATTTTGGCATTTGACAGATCCAGCAAGAATTTGCATGTTGCAATTGCATGCTGGAGATACGCAACCTTTCATTTCTTGGATAAAAACGCAGAAACTCTAAAGCCATGGTTTTGCTCTCGAGGGAGTCGTTAAAATTCAATACACGAAGTGGGATTTCAACTTCAACAACATAACCGTCTTTGTTTATCTTTCCGACGCTATCCCAGATCCCATTCCAAGAACCATTCTCGCTTTTAGTGAGTTCGTTTTCAATTGAGTCTTGTTGTACACCTAGTGGATTGATGAAAAACTGGTAAGCGCTTTGGGCGTTGTTAAATGAATCAATTTTAATGCCGACAAGATCATCTTCCCAGGCGCGGTCACGGTCACGATAAAATGCGCGGATCAATTCAGGATTAGGGTCCTTTGCATCAAAAGCAATAAATAAAGATTGACCATTCTCATATACGTAGGCCTTAGTTTGAACTGGACTTGATTGGTTCTCGTATGGCCAAGTGATGTTGTTGATATCTATTTCTAATGCACGTTGCCAAATATCGGCTTCAAGTACACCATCAATTTTTGCAGAACTATCGACAAATGGGATTTTATTTGGGTCTAGTGCCCATGCTTGACTAGATAGACTAAGCGCGAAAAAAGAGTAGGTTACAGCTTTAAGCATGAATTTAATTATTTTACAGAGACTTTTTCCAGTATTAGATAATATGCAATGAACCGAAACAATTTATTTTCGTCAGGTTGCAATTATTTACGTTGGGTGGCGAATATGTATACATAAAATGTACAAATCGATTTATCTCCATCGAATTAATAGCAAAGATGGTCAAAAACATGTTACAACAACGCCTTTGAAAATCTGCTAGGAAGTAACTATGTCTCTTATATTGAAGCTAGTGGCGGGTATCGTCGCTGGTATGTTGGCGGGTCTGTACTTGCCGACTGTGTTAGTTGAGCTCTTATACACCTTCAAGGTGATCATAGGACAACTTATCAGCTTTACTATTCCTCTGATAATCCTGCTTTTTATTGCTTCAGGTATAGCAGGCTTACCAAAGGGATCGGGCCACTTGCTTGGTAAGACAGTTGGCTTTGCTTATGGGTCAACCATTATTGCTGGCACATTAGCATTTTTATTAGTTAATGCTTTTATCCCATTCTTTGACGGCGGCGTTGCTTATCAAGCCGTGGAAGAATCTCATCTTAAGAGCTTTATTAATATTGAGATCCCTCCGCTGATGGGAGTGATGACGGCACTTGCAACGGCATTTATCTTTGGTATTGGGATGAGCCAGTGTGGCTTAACTAAACTTAAAGGTGTCACTGACGAAGCGAGAGATGTGGTAGATGCACTGCTTGCGAAAGTCATTATTCCAATATTACCACTCTACATCGCCGGTGTTTTTGCTGAAATGGCAGTAGCAGGTACGGTATTCGACACCCTAAGTACGTTTGGCGTAGTATTGCTTGCCGCGATTATTATGCATTGGCTATGGCTAAGCACTTTGTTTGTGGTGAGTGGCCTGTTACTTGGTAGAAATCCACTGGAATTAATCAAAAATATGCTACCTGCGTATTTTACCGCTATTGGTACTATGTCGAGCGCGGCAACTATTCCAGTGTCTCTTCGTGCAAGTAAATCTAATAATGTTAACGAAGAGGTTGCCAATTTTACCGTACCACTTTGTGCCACCATTCATTTGTCAGGGTCGACTATTACCATAGTGACTTGCGCAATGGCTGTGATGCTGCTTTCTCCTGAGATGGTTGTACCGTCATTGTCGGAAATGTTGCCATTCATCTTTATGCTTGGTGTCGTAATGATTGCGGCTCCTGGTGCGCCGGGTGGCGCGGTTATGTCTGCGCTTGGACTATTGACCAGTATGCTTGGTTTTAATGAGGGCGCAGTGGCATTGATGATTGCTTTATATTTAGCGCAAGACAGTTTTGGCACAGCATGTAATGTAACCGGTGATGGTGTGATTGCACTTTGGGTCGATAAATTTTCAAAGCAAAGCTGAGTCATATAAAAATTAATCTACTATAAGTCGCTGTGGCTAAATGCCGTAGCGGCTGCCTTTAAAATCATAAAAGCGGTGGAATTATAATCAAACTGCTTCTTTCATTAATTAACTATTTGGTTAATTCATATCAAAATTGTATTTTTCTCTCGTTTCTATCGTTATGCTTTTAAAAAATATGTGGTAATCTCAAACATCTGGAAGCGGGGCTGTTGGTTGCTTCGCTCCTTTTACCAATATATATGTAGAGGGTGTGCCATTGATTAATGTGCTTTTAGTTGATGATCATGAACTTGTCAGGACTGGCATAAAACGCATTTTAGATGATGTGCGTGGCTTTAAAGTGGTAGGAGAAGCCAAAACTGGTGAGGAAGCCGTAACCTTTTGTCGCCAAAGTGAGCCTGACATTGTGCTAATGGACATGAACATGCCTGGAATTGGTGGATTGGAAGCGACCAAAAAGATTTGCCGTTACTGTCCAGATGTAAAAGTTATTGTGCTTACGGTACATTGTGAAGATCCTTTCCCAAGCAAGGTAATGCAAATTGGTGCGCATGGTTATCTGACAAAAGGTGCAGGCCCTGATGAAATGATCAACGCAATACGTGCTGTTAATGCTGGCCAGCGTTATATTGCGCCAGAAATTGCTCAGCAGATTGCCCTTGCGCAATTTAGTGGCCGCAATGACGAAAACCCTTTCCAATCGCTATCGGAAAGAGAATTACAGATCATGCTCATGATCACTAAAGGTGAGAAAGCACAAAATATTGCAGATCGCTTGAACCTAAGCTCTAAGACGGTAAATAGTTATCGCTATCGCATGTTTGAAAAGCTCAATGTTAGCGGTGATGTGGAATTAACCCACTTGGCTATTCGCCATAAAATGATCGATATAGATAGCAGTCATTAAGTTCTTTTTAAATGACTGAATTTGATTACAAACCTTTCCTTAAGACATTAACAACAGAACCTGGTGTGTACCGCATGTACGATGTGGACGACCAGGTTATCTATGTTGGTAAAGCAAAAAACCTCAAAAAACGAGTTTCTAGCTACTTCCGTTCAAATATCACAGATAGTAAAACGCGAGTATTGGTCAGTAATATTGATCATATTGAAGTAACGTTAACGAATACCGAAACCGAAGCGCTGCTTTTAGAAAATAACTTAATTAAGAAATACCAACCACGATATAACATTCTCTTAAGAGACGATAAAAGTTATCCGTATATTTTCCTGAGCGCCCATCAACATCCAAGACTTGCATTTCATCGTGGTAGTAGAAAACAAAAAGGCGAATATTTTGGTCCTTTTCCTAGCAGTGCTGCTGTATCGGAAAGTCTGAGGTTAATGCAGAAGATTTTCCCTGTTAGGCAATGCGAAGATGCGTATTACCGCGCACGCAGCCGACCTTGTTTGCAGTATCAGTTAAAAAGGTGTTCAGGACCATGCGTTGGCAAGGTAAGCGACGAAGAATACCAAGAACAAGTTGCCATGGTTCGACAGTTTTTGACGGGACGTTCACAGGACGTTATCTCAGCACTGGTGGAACGAATGGAAATCGCCAGTATGTCTTTGGATTTTGAGAAAGCAGCAAAACACAGAGATCAAATTGCTTTATTAAGGCAAATGCAAGAACAGCAGTCCATTGCAGGAAACTTTGCAGAGCTTGATGTTATCGGTTATGAGCAGAAGAACGGTTTAGTGGCCATTCATGTACTGATGATAAGAGAACATAAGGTACTTGGGACGAAAACACATTTTCCAAAAGTACCAAAAGATTCTGGCGCAGATGAAGTGCTAACTTCTTTCCTTGGACAGTATTACATTTCAACGGGTAACCACTCAAGAATTGCTAAAGAAATTGTATTGCCATTCGAAATAGAAGAGGAAAGTGCATTAGAAGCAGCGCTGACTCAAGTTTCGAAGCGCAAAGTTAATTTCAAATGTAACGTTCGCGGTGAGCGAGCCCAATATCTTGCATTGGCAAATAAAAATGCGCAAAACAGTATTGAAGTTAAACAAAGTGCACAAGACTCAATCACCAAACGATATGCCAAACTAAAAGCAGTGCTAGGGCTGTCAGACATTCAAAGAATGGAGTGTTTTGATATCAGTCATACCATGGGAGAAAACACGGTCGCATCGTGCGTTGTATTCGATGGTCAAGGGCCAAACAATAGAGAGTATCGCAGATATAACGTCACTGGGATCACCCCAGGGGATGATTACGCAGCGATGGATTTTGCATTAAATAAGCGCTACGGCAAAATGTCGGATGAAGCGAAAGTACCCGATATTATTTTTATTGATGGTGGTAAGGGGCAGTTAGGTAGGGCGGAATCTTTCTTCGCTGATTGGCAACTCAATAAAATGCCGATACTGATAGGGGTTGCAAAAGGCACAAGCCGAAAACCGGGATTAGAAACATTGCTAATAGATGGTGGTCGTAAAACGGTGAATGTCGAAAGTGATTCACCTGCATTACACCTTATCCAGCATATCCGCGACGAATCACATCGCTTTGCAATTGCAGGGCATCGTAATAAAAGACAAAAACAAAGAACGCAATCTGTGCTTGAAGAGATTGAAGGCGTAGGTCAGAAAAGACGTCAGGCACTACTTAAGTTTTTAGGAGGCATGCAGGGAGTTAAATCTGCAAATATACATCAATTAAAGCAAGTTCCTGGGATCAGCCCTGAAATGGCTGAAAAGATATTTAATCATTTGCATGACAAAGCTTAAGCAATCATGCGAACATAGAAAAAAAGACAATACCAAGTAGTTATGTGGAATATTCCAAATACGCTCACAACATTTAGATTGCTACTCATTCCCGTGTTTGCAGTCGTTTTTTATCTTCCTTATTCATGGGCGTTTTTTGCCGCCGCTTTTATTTTCTGGTTAGCTTCCGTTACCGATATCCTCGATGGCTATCTTGCGCGTAAGTTGGAACAGTCAACACCATTTGGTGCTTTTTTAGATCCTGTTGCCGACAAGGTGATGGTCAGTGTTGCTTTAGTGATACTTGCTACACATTATGATAATTATTTCATTACTATTTCTGCTGTTGTCATTATTAGTAGAGAAATAGTTATTTCTGCGTTGCGCGAATGGATGGCTGAACAAGGTAAAAGAGGAAGTGTTGCTGTATCTTGGCTGGGCAAATTCAAAACAGCTGCACAGATGTTAGCTATTATAGGTTTGATTTGGCAATTATCAGATTGGATGACAATGCTAAGTTACGCACTTTTAGCTATCGCGACATTGCTAACATTAGTTTCTATGATCCAGTATCTCTATGCTGCAAAAGGAGAATTGACTAATTCTTGACTTGAAATGATTATAAACCCAGCGGTTTAGATAAATTTTGAGCAAACGATTCAAAACATTCATTTTTTATGTTGACGCGTTCCAGAACTTCTGTAGAATGCGTCCGTGTTGAGAGGGCAGTATGTCATCTAAATGAAATTTAGATAGCATCACCTAGCAAGTTAAAGTTTAAAGAAGCTTAGTAAATAAGTAGATTTAAATAATGGAACGCGAGTATAGCTCAGCTGGTAGAGCGCGACCTTGCCAAGGTCGAGGTCACGAGTTCGAACCTCGTTACTCGCTCCAAATTTGCGGCGGAATGGCAGAGTGGCCATGCAGCGGATTGCAAATCCGTCTACCTCGGTTCGACTCCGGGTTCCGCCTCCATTTCTCAACATATCCACATGCGAAAGCAAGCCCGATGCCCGGGTGGTGGAATTGGTAGACACAAGGGATTTAAAATCCCTCGCTGGTAACAGCGTGCCGGTTCAAGTCCGGCCCCGGGCACCATTTATATCGGGATTTGTATGTAACAAATCTAAATGGTTTTTATGTACAAAACGGAACGCGAGTATAGCTCAGCTGGTAGAGCGCGACCTTGCCAAGGTCGAGGTCACGAGTTCGAACCTCGTTACTCGCTCCAATTTTTGCTTTCACACCCGATGCCCGGGTGGTGGAATTGGTAGACACAAGGGATTTAAAATCCCTCGCTGGTAACAGCGTGCCGGTTCAAGTCCGGCCCCGGGCACCATTTATTTTTCACATATTAAATTTACCAGTGTGAAAAATGGAATGCGAGTATAGCTCAGCTGGTAGAGCGCGACCTTGCCAAGGTCGAGGTCACGAGTTCGAACCTCGTTACTCGCTCCAATATTCTTCATGGCGGAATGGCAGAGTGGCCATGCAGCGGATTGCAAATCCGTCTACCTCGGTTCGACTCCGGGTTCCGCCTCCATATCGCATATTCTCCTTATTTTTAATATCTTTCTTATTTACCTTTTTTATTATCCAAAAACGCCACTGTTACTGATTTATCCACATCTTCTTTTACTTAAACATTGTTTCTTTAGATCCCAGAATCATTACTATAGCTACTAGCCAATAATAAGAAGAATCGAAAGTTAGTATTCAATACCTTTATAAACGCACCTATCTCCATATTTTCGATAAAAGGTATCATTTTGGTATCTAGTCCTGCTTATTGGATAGACTTACTGCTTCATAGTCGCTTTACATTTTCACTTCCACATAATCTACGTACACCTTCTCTACATAAAGAAGAATTGACCTGGCTTTGTTTCGAGTTCTATATGTAAGTAGGCAAGTTAATATGCTAACAGATGTTATATAACGCCATTTGTTCAGTTGTTCCTTAGTGGTGCTTAAAGTTTATGTAGACTCGCGTGACTTCAATTTGGTCTTTTTGAGTGAAAAATATACTTTTTTGATATGTTTCGTTTGTTTTTTGTTCGAATAAACCGTTTTTATAAGTTTTAATGAAAAAAGGGTTGCACTTAAATCGGATCTCCCTATAATGCGCATCCACCGACACGGAGCACAACGCTGAAAAGCAAAGCAGCAACGAGTTAGCGTCAAGTAAAACTTAAGTTCGAAACTTCTTCTCAAGAAATTCAAAATTAAGTGTTGACAAAAAAATGGGAATGCTTAGAATGCACATCCCTCGAAACAACGAAATGTTTCGAAACGTTCTTTAAAAATATGAAGCAATCATCTGTGTGGGCACTCGTATAGATTGAGTTCTAACAGTAGATTCTAGTTCGCTAGATGACGCAAACAAATTTAGAGTCTCAATTGTAACTGAGTGACTATATAGTCAATTCGTTTTGATTTTACTTTTTTGAAAAGTAGAAACAAACAATCAGAATTCAATGAGCACGAAGCTTAGGCTTCAAAAAACTTTTAATTGAAGAGTTTGATCATGGCTCAGATTGAACGCTGGCGGCAGGCCTAACACATGCAAGTCGAGCGGTAACATTTCTAGCTTGCTAGAAGATGACGAGCGGCGGACGGGTGAGTA
>NZ_JAKGBF010000027.1:0-48719 GCF_021530695.1 Pseudoalteromonas sp. OF5H-5 | reverse complement strand
GAGATAACTCTAGAAAAGAGTCGCGAGATAACTCTAGAAAAGAGTCGCGAGATAACTCTAGAAAAGAGTCGCGAGATAACTCTAGAAAAGAGTCGCGAGATAACTCTAGAAAAGAGTCGCGAGATAAACTCGCTGCTACGAAAGATTATTGTAAGCTAAGCGCATATCTCAGTGTTTTTAATCACTATGAGTTAGTACCAACTCACTACAAAACATCTTTATATGAAAGGAAAAACCATTAAAAACTTTCATTTTTATTGATAACCTTTTGTTCTATTCCATAGTCAAAGAATATTTTAGCCAAATCAACAAAACCTCTATAGTAGCGCGTTATTTTCATATATTTCGAAAGGTATTCTGATGTCTTTTGCTGTTATCGCCGCGTTTGCGGTTTTTATTGCCATACTTTTCGGTCTTTATCGCTTTCAACAGCGCTCCGAAACCCTGTCACGAACGGTATTACTAGGCTTAGTTGCGGGTAGCCTATTTGGACTCGCCTTACAATTTGTTTTCTCAGGTGATTTAACCACCAAACAGACCGTACTAGATTGGGTTGCGATTGTTGGTAGCGGCTATGTCAATCTTCTCAAAATGGTGATTATGCCATTGGTCTTAGTTTCTATGATTGCCGCGGTCGTAAAATTAGATAATCAAGGCTCTCTTGGAAAGATCTCGTTTGTCACCATCGCAATTTTAGTTTTTACCACGGCCATTGCAGCGCTCATTGGTATTTTTATCACTCAAGCATTTGGTTTAAGCGCACAAGGCTTGGTTGAAGGTGCACGCGAAACGGCCAGAATAGCGGTACTTGAAGAACGTGCAACAACCGTTGCCGATTTAACCATTCCACAAATGCTGCTTAGCTTTGTACCAACCAATCCGTTTGCTGACTTGACTGGCGAGCGCTCGACCTCGATTATCGCAGTGGTGATTTTTGGTGTGTTAACTGGTATTGCTGCTCGTAGAGCCATCATGGAAGAATCAGATTTAAGTAGTCCAATAAAAAATGCAGTTGAAGGCGCACAGGCAGTTGTGTTGAGATTAGTACGTATGATCATCGCCCTTACACCTTATGGTGTAGCTGGTTTGATGGCCAAAGTGATCGCCACATCAAGCATGGCTGACATTATTAGCTTACTCGGTTTTATTATTGCCTCTTACGTTGCCATTTTACTGATGTTTGTGGTGCATGGCTTACTAGTTACTTTGGTTGGTGAAAACCCAAAGCATTTCTTCCAAAAAATTTGGCCTGTTTTAACTTTTGCTTTCACCTCTAGAAGCTCCGCGGCAACCATCCCATTGAATGTTGAAGCGCAGATCCACAAGCTTAATGTTCCCCCTGCGATTGCAAACCTTTCTGCATCGTTTGGTGCGACAATCGGACAAAATGGCTGCGCTGGCATTTATCCTGCAATGCTTGCTGTAATGGTTGCGCCGACTGTAGGAATTGACCCGTTCGCACTCGACTTTATTGTCTCATTAGTGGCTATGGTTGCAATTAGTTCGTTTGGTATTGCGGGTGTTGGAGGTGGTGCCACTTTCGCGGCGTTGGTGGTACTGCCTGCGATGGGACTACCAGTGACAATTGCAGCGCTGCTTATTTCTATTGAGCCACTAATTGATATGGCAAGAACGGCACTCAATGTATCGGGCTCAATGACCGCAGGTACAGTGACAAGTCGCTTGTTAAAGCAAAAGCATACCAACGAAGCTATTTAGTGCTATAACAGCTTAAGGGCCAGCTAGTTATTCTGGCCCTTCACTTCTAATCGATCACGAGCTTTGCAGTGCCAAGCCAAAAGGACAGCAAGGACTTCATTGAATCAACCAGCTCATGATATTGAGACGGTTTGGTCATATAAGAATTTGCCCCAAGCAAGTAACACTGTTTTATATCTAGCTCAGAATCCGATGTACTGAACATAATAACCGGAATATGCTTAAGGTTTGCAGCCCCGCGCATCTCAGCCAATACATCTTTACCGCTTTTTCGTGGCATATTTAAATCAAGAATAATAAGGCTGGGTAATAGCTCAGTGCTATTGAGTTTCTCAATCAACTCAACGCCATCACTTACGAATTGTAACTTAGCCTCCATCACGCCGTTGTCTTCAAATGCATCACGGATTAATTCTTGGTCGTCGAAATCATCATCCGCAACCAAGATATAGTTTACAGAGTGAAGCTGTTTAATTAAATCATGATGATGAACCATACACACTCTCCTTAAACTCGCATTAACCTCGAGTTTGTATGCTGATATCAGAACCGCATCAATGGTTCTACAGCTAAGTTAACTCTCTTGCGCCGAAATCGGCAAGCTAAAATAGAAAGTAGAGCCTTGCCCTACTTCCGTTTCGACCCATATGCGACCATGGTGTCTTTCGACGATTTTTTTACAAATAGCAAGTCCAAGTCCTGTACCGGCATATGCGCTACGACCATGTAATCTTTCAAAAAGATTGAAGATCTGCTCACTAAATTCAGGATCAAAACCAATCCCGTTATCCTTAACGGCAACGATCAGTTCATTTGCTTTACGTTCGCTGCTAATCGAGACCCGCGGCGTTCTTTCTGGCGCACTAAATTTAATCCCATTATTGATTAAGTTTAGCAGCACGCGTTGCAACTGCCTACGGTCTCCAAAAACATCACCAAGCCCTGTGGTATCCACTTGAGCGTTTGACTCTTTAATCACTAACTCAAGATCCAGTAAGGTTTCAGCTAACGCATTATCGCCATCAAATGATTTAAATGACTCACCTTTACGGTCAATCCGTGAAAAACTTAGTAGCCCTTTGATCAACTTTTGCATTCGCTCCGCAGAATCCATCATACGCTTAAGGTAGGACGCATGTCTTTCATTTAGTCCCTCTGCAGAGCATTGGATCCGATCACCGAACATTTGGATTTTTCTAAGCGGCTCTTGTAGATCATGGGATGCTAAAAAGGCAAAACGCTCCAGCTCTTGATTCGACTCATGTGCTTTTTCAAGTGCTATCGTCAGTAATTGCTCAGCAGTACGACGCGAAGTGATCTCATTTTCCAACGCTTCGGTACGCTTAGTAACTTTTTGCTCTAGAATTGCATTGAGCTTTTTATATCGCTCTGATTTAGCCAACACATAATTAACCAACGTATTACGAAACTTCAATGCACAACTTACTTCAGCTTCCGTCCAAGGGTGAGATTTGCACTTCACATTCTCGACCCACAACTTAAACGAACTACGCGGCATTAAACGGTGGCTACCATCATCCAAAAACTCAATGGATTTTTCAGGCTTCCCTCCCCAGTTTTTGGTTTGAATAACTTCCTTTCTAAACCACATAATAAAGTGATTAGCATCCGCAGAAAGTGGCATCAATAGCACGCCACTCGCCGTTTTCGCAAATGTTTTAAATGTTTCGTTAAGTTCACCTAAGCTATGACAATAAAAAATGGAGTCATCACCAAGTTGATGCTCCGCAAGCCAGCGGTAGATACTCTCAATATCCGCCTTTGCAGGAGTTTGCCCGTAGCACTCCAAATCACTTTCAACACGCCACGCAACACCGCTGGATTTCATCATTTCTTGCAATGCCGCGGATTCATAGCGCAGGCCATCTACAAAAAAGATCTCTTTTGCCATACGTTCAGTAACAGACGAGCTCAATGTCAGGGCTTTGGCTTCTGCCATTGCTTCTAAAGACGAAATTTTAAGAGAAATTAAGTAAGATAGCATCAGCCCCATATACTGAGCGACTTCACGGATGTTAAATGGCACTACGTGCTTTTCGTAGTGGTGGCAGGCAATCAGCCCCCAAAGCTTACCAGCAACGATAATGCTGATAGACATGGTTGCCTGAACACCCATATTGCGTAAATATTGGCAGTGAATTGGCGAAACACTACGTAAAATACAGGCACTTAAGTCAATTGGCTTATCTTGCGGATAAAGCAGTGAATTTTCACTGTCAACATCAGCAAGCAAACGAATAGGGTTTCTTAAATATAGCGCTCTTGCTTGCTTTGGAATGTCAGACTCAGGAAAATGTTGGTTTAAAAAGGAATTAAGATCATTACGCTTCGATTCTGCGACCACCTCACCATTATACTCGTGATCAAATTTATACAGCATCACCCTGTCAAATTGCGTTAACTCTCTAATTTCTTCCACAGCCATCTCGAACGAGGCTTGTAAAGATTGAGAGTCAACCATACTAGACAGTGAGTGCTTCATAAGGTGTTGCATTGAATGATTGATTTCAACGCCTTGCGCCGTGTTTTGCTCAAGCTCTAAAATGAGACCAGCTTCGTTTTGACTTGCAACTACAGAAAGTTCAACCCACTTTGCATCCTTGGTTTTTATGGTGGCCGTCATCGGATTCAAACGATGGATTTCAGAGGAGTTAGCATTACTGGCTAACAACTCAAAAAAAGGAGACTCAAAAATCGTTTCAGCATGAGTATTGACTAAAGCGCTAGGCTCAAGCCCTACAAGTTCGGCAAAATTTTCGCTAAAGTAGCGTAGTGTTAATGTGTTGGTGTCGAATAGCAATAAATAGCCATGCGGCTGAATTGAACCTGGAATATGAATTGGCTCTTTATGACAATTGTCTAGTGTTGCTTCGAACTTCTCCACCTTTTATACATCCTCTCCTTTTACCTAGCTTTACCATCCTATCACGGATCCCCACCTAGCATGCAAGCTGTTCAGAGTAGATATGCGTTCAGTTCACAAAGCGATAAAATGCGATTAGACTTACACAATCACGAAGTAAAAAGTAAGTGTATTATGACAACCACAGTAAAGTGTCCAACCTGCCAACAGGCTGTTGAATGGTCGGATAAAAGTCCATTTCGTCCGTTCTGCTCAAAACGCTGTCAATTAATTGATTTAGGTGATTGGTCTGACGAATCAAATACGATTTCTACACCGATGAAAAGTGGTGAACTTACGCCTCAAGATGCGGAAAGTTTGATTGAAGATATAGAAGCGATGCTGGCAAAAAACAACGAAAACTTTTTTAAAGAATAAATCTATAGGCCGAGTATCTCGGCCTTTACTCACTCATAACTACTTGCTTAGAAAAGCAAAAACCAAGCACAGTAAAATCACTAGTCACCTTGTTCTACTTGCTCTTCTTCCGTCTTTGACTCTGAACTTCTCACTTCATTTTGGTAAGTTTTAGCAATATGCCCTGCTCCTTCCAAAATATCACTTAATTGGATCCGACAAATTTCCGACAATTTAATTAAGGTACCTAAGCGAAATGAGCTTGTTCCGTTAAGATAGTCGTCTAGTGTGGTGAGACCTATTCCGAGCTTCTGGCTAATGGTTTTTTTAGTATAGCCTTTACGCTTTTTGAGTTCTTTTAGCAGTTCTCGGATCCTAAGTGTCACCTCGTATTCTTCAGGTGTCTGCATGTCTCCCTCAGTGATACCTAGTAACAAACAGCCAACAACAAAGAATACCCTTAGTTACTCAGAAGAAAGCAAAAGTTATTGGAAAGTTTGTGCGCGTAAATTAAGAATTTTTCAATTCGACACTATTTCAAAGAGTTGTCCGCAGACTTGCTAGATGTACTCTTAATCGAAAAATATCACAACGCAAACATGTTATCAACATGTAACTTAAACCAGTACAAACCGTTGTAATATTTTATACACTGATCCAAGGGGTCAGTTCTCTACATCAATCTGGAATACAAGCTCTCATTTTTATAGGAAGGTGACAAAGGCTTGAAAATGATAAGGTCCTTACTGGGAAGGTAAGGACTAAGTTAGAAAGACTTAATTTGCTTTTTTATGGCCTTTGTGGCTACGACGTGACTTAAGTGCTTGGAGCTTATCGCGCTGCTCTTCATTCAATACATGGAATACTTTGTGACGAGTTTCCATTGAAAGTAGCGCCCACGCTTGCTTTTTATCTTGGCCTTTTTCCAGTAAAAGTTGCGCTTGAACCTTATCAAAGGCTGGGGCTGCCATGAGTGCTTTCATTTCTTCACGATAAGTTGAATGTGCTTCTTTCCCGCTTTCTTTTAACGCTTTTTTTGCAGTTTTGTAATCCGCATAAATCGTCTTTAGTTGGTCTTGCTGCGCTTCTGTTAGCTCTAATAATTTCTGGCCTTTATCAGATAGTAGCAACCTTGCTGAGTGCTCAAGCTGCCCGCCCATAGGTCCCGCGTTTGCAGTGAAGCTAAAAGTCGATACACCAAGTGCTGTAACTAATGCTAAAGTAGATAGTAATTTCATGGTATTGGCTCCTTGTTCGCCATTGCTTTGTCACTTCCAAATTTAGCAAGCACAAAGAAAAGGAACGTCAGACAGAGGTAAAGTTTTGTCAGTGCTTTGCAAAAAAAAGCAAAGGCAATTTACATAAGGCGTTGAAGTAAGGTGTAATATGCTAGAGCCGAACTATTCAGGCCAACGCCAATCAACAATGCTGGACTAAGTATGACAATGAAACATTCCATTTTACTTATTGATGATGACCAAGAACTTTGCAGCCTGTTAAAAGAATACTTTACTGCAGAAGGCTTTGAAGTGGCGATGGCCCACACAGGAACAGAAGGTCTACAGCTGGCATTAAAGCAAAATTTCGACCTGATATTGTTAGACGTAATGCTTCCCGAAATGGATGGTTTTGAAGTACTAAAGGCGTTACGTGTCCAGAAGATGACACCTGTTATTATGCTAACGGCAAAAGGCGATGACTTTGACCGCATCTTTGGTTTGGAGCTAGGTGCTGACGATTATATTCCAAAACCGTTTAACCACCGCGAACTACTCGCACGCGTTAAAGCTATTACCCGTCGCGTCGATCATTATAAACAACACAGTCCGGATGATACCTTTACTATCCACCAGCTGCGTTTAGATGTTGCTTCGAGAAGCGCTACTGTTAATGGCGAGGTGCTGTCGCTGACGGGCACCGAATACGAGGTACTACACTTGCTGGTCAGAACTGCAGGAGAAGTGGTCGACAAGCAGACAATTTCACGACAAGTATTAGGCCGGCCACTCGTGCCTTATGATCGCTCTATCGATATGCATGTCTCTAACGTTCGCAAGAAAATTGCCGCATTAAGTGAACACACTTATATCAAAACGATCCGCGGCGCTGGCTATATTTTCCTAAAGGCGTAATGAATGAAGCGGTACTTACTTGTTAAGGTTTTTGCCTGGTTTTGGCTCACTATCATTGCCACTATGTTGTTGTTGCTTGGGATCAGCATGCTACAACCTGATGTTGTAGAAACTCACCGCATCTCAAAACCCATGCTGCAAAATCTAAAACAATTAGAACAAGCGTTAATACGCGCAAGCGAGCGCCCCAACTTTGAGTTGAATAAGGTTGCCAAACTGCGTAAAAGAAAGGCTCGAAATATCTACTTGAGCCACCGCGATGCCGAAAAAAGCGTTGCCGCCGATCCCAATATAAAAACGCTGAATTTAGATTTACTCAGCTTTACCGAAGATGCCAAACCGGTCGCTATTTTTACCCCAGAGTACAAGGCTTTTGGCCCCCTAGAACTTACACTTCAAGGTGAAAGTTATCGTCTTTATTTAATTTTTGAAAACCATACCCCAAGTGCACTCATCAAATTAAGAACCCTACCGCTTTGGGTAAAAATCGCGGTCGTGCTAGGCGCAAGCTTATTACTGTGTTTTTGGTTTACTCGAGATCTATTGTCGCCAATTAAAGAGCTACAAAAAGCCGCTGCAAAACTTTCCCGTGGAGAATTGTCGAGCAGAGCCGATATAAATACCAAGCGCCAAGACGAGCTCGGTCAACTGGGTCATGATTTTAACTTAATGGCTGATAAATTAGAGTCTTTAGTTAACAATCAAAAACGCTTGCTTGCTGATATATCCCATGAACTACGCTCACCGCTCACCCGCTTACAAATGGCCACAGGCCTCGCTGCAGGCCATGCCACAGCGCAAAGCCAAAGTTATATCGAGCGCATTGAACGTGAAGCTCAGTTAGTTGAAAATATGCTCAGCGATATTTTGCATTTATCTAAGCTCGAAGCGGATCAAGTGCCAATCGATAAGCAGATAATTAAGTTCAATGAGCTGCTCGACCCGATATTGGAAGATGCACTGTTTGAGGCACAACAATTAGGGAAGGACCTTGTCGTCACAGCACTACCCGAGGCAACACTTTATGGCGACCCAATGCTACTTAACCGCGCATTCGAAAACATTATTCGTAACGCAATTAAGTATGCGACTAGCCTTATTAATGTCGATATTGAGAGTGACGGTAATCAGTTGCTATGCACTATCAGTGATGATGGTAAAGGCGTAAGTGAAGACATGCTCGACAAGCTTTGCATTCCATTTTTCAGAGTGTCGAGCGCACGTACGCCAAGCAAAAATCAAATGGGTGGGTTTGGGCTGGGTCTTGCCATTGCGCAGCACGCGTTAAAAGTACATGATGCCCATATCGAATTTAGTAATAACGTTGGTTTGCAAGTCAGCATTCGAATTCCATTACACAGGTAGCCATGTTTTATAGCCAAAGTCAGCAACTTGAATCACACCTTCCGGAAATTGATGAGCACTGGCAAGGCTGCCAAAAAGGCTTCTTTGATACCCCTCATGGTAGGCTATTTTACGCCTACCACATTCCAGAAAGGGCAACGTTCAGCCTGGTGTTGGTTAATGGCCGTATTGAGTCTGCTCATAAATACAGAGAATTGCTGTGGGAGTTTGCGCAAAACAACATAGCGGTATTTACCTATGACCATCCAGGACAAGGCTACTCGCCGCGATTACTTAAAGATAAGCAAATCGGCTATGTTAGACGCTTTGAAGATTATGCTGCAACGCTGCACTGCTTTATGGATCAAATCGTTGCCAAGCAGAACACCTTGCCACTTTTTATATTGGCACATTCAATGGGCGGTGCCATTACCTGCGATTATTTAACATTATTTGCGCCTCATAACATAGAGGGAGTCTATTTATCAGCCCCGATGCTTGGGATCAATACGACTCCCTACCCGACTTGGTTTGCCGAGGGACTTGCGGGCGCAGCTTGTTTATTTGGGCTAGGTAAGCATTATGCGTTGGGACAGGTGCACTACCACAACAAACCTTTTCAAGATAATGACCTTACTGATTGTCCAATTAGATATGCGCTATTTAGAGGTTTGTACGATCAATTTCCCGAGCTACAACTCGGTGGTGTTAGCTTTGCTTGGTTATACACGGCTCTACATAAATGCCGCTCGTTTCAAGATATTAAGCTAGATCTGCCAATCCGTATCGCGACAGCCAGTGAAGACAGCATTGTTGATAATCAGGCGCAAAGTCAATTTGCCGCGCACAGGGATAATGTGACAGTTACAGAGTTTATCGGGAAACATGAACTACTTTGCGAGCAAGATAATACCCGCAAAGCCGTGTTAAATGATTTTTATGCGTTTACAGACGAGCTACTTAGTGCTAAAGAAACTGGGTCTTGATGGATAAGCACGTCCATCTCACAATCAAACTCTTCTTTAATGCTAGCAACCACCTCATCCGCAACCTGATGCGCTCGCATCAGCGGCATATCGTCATCAAGCTCTAGATGCAGTTGAATAAACTTGATTTTGCCACCTTGCCTGGTACGCAAATCATGTACTCCATAAACGTCCTCATGACTCGACGCGATAAGTATGATCTGTGCTTTTTCTTCATCTGGCAGCTCTTTATCCATTAAGTGTGCAGCACTTTCCTTGGCAATATCCCAACTGTTGTAAAGTAAATACACCGCCACCAAAATACCAAAAATCGGATCGGCGTAACCTACGCCGTAAAAGTTAAGCAATACCGCTAGGAGCACCGCAAGGTTTAATAAAATATCGCCCTTATAATGCAACGAGTCGGCCTTAATGGCGATGGACTGCGTGCGTTTAACGACTTGATACTGCACCGCAACCACCAACAAAGTACAAACTATCGCAAATAAACTCACCCACACACCAAACAACGAATGTGGAATTTGGGTTGGATTGATAATGCGCTCTACGCCATGAAAAGCCAATAAACTCGCAGAGCCCGCGATAAAGGCCGCTTGTCCAAGCCCAGCTAATGCTTCTGCCTTTCCATGACCAAATCGATGATCATCGTCCGCAGGACGCAGTGCGTAGCTCAGTACAAAGAAATTCATTAAAGAGGCGCTAATATCAAGCAGTGAATCAGTTAAAGAACCGAGCATAGCGGCACTACCTGAAGACAGCCAAGCCCAACACTTAGCTGCGATCATCAATCCCACCATTATGATGGTAAAGACACTTGAAAACCTAACCCAAAACTCATAGCTGCGATCCACTGGCACCTCATTTCTTCATATTATTTAATCTGACGTTTGGCTAACTGAAATGATTAGTCGTCAAACCACTCGCAAAATGCCACGGCATCGCGATGCTACTATATTACAGGGTAATGCTTTGAAATGAAAAACAGATTACGGTTGTATAGTTTTTATCAACAGTCGTACTTTAAAAACTGGGTAATGGATTTCGCTCGATCAAGCGCAGCACATATAAATGTCGACAAGTATCAGCTATACTGCCGGGCAAAATTTAATTGAGGCCTATCATGTTAGATATCGTTTTATACCAACCCGAGATCCCGCCTAATACAGGCAATATTATTCGTTTGTGTGCTAATACAGGATATTCACTACACCTGATAGAGCCGCTAGGATTTGAATGGGATGATAAACGGGTAAGACGTGCAGGCCTTGATTATCATGAATTTAGCGAAGTAGAGCGCCACCCTAACTTTGAAGCATACTTAGCCAAACGAAATCCAAAGCGAGTATTTGCTTGCACGACAAAAGGTAGCAAATACCATCATGAAGTAGCCTATGAAGCAGGTGACTGCCTATTGTTTGGCCCTGAAACTCGAGGTTTGCCAGAAGACATTATTTTTTCACTGCCTGAGCCTCAGCGAGTCCGCATTCCAATGCGCCCCGATAGTCGCAGTATGAACCTATCTAATGCTGTTTCCGTTTTTGTCTATGAGTCTTGGCGACAACTTGGGTTTGCTGGCGCAAAGTAAAAATAGCACCTAGCCTCTGCTGCACAGGAGCAAACTTGAGGCACAAAAAAGGCGCCTTACGACGCCTTGCTAACTTTAATTTACATTAACTATAGGGATTCTTTTAAATTTCTGCGTGGTGCAAAATCGTACCAACAATATCACTGAATTTATTTGCTGGTTTCATTGAGTTTACTGCACGTCCACAGGCTTTCATCATATCGATTAGGTCAAAATAACCGACTGGATGCTGAGTCACTTCATCAATAACAAGTAAAAACTCGAAGCCACCTTCTTCCATTGTTTTAAGCACATTGCCAACCACAGTTTGGCTAGTTTGTTTTAAGGTGATTTGACGAAGATCTGATAGTGGGATCATGACATCATTGACGTTTAAATCACGTCTTGTACAACCGCGTCTTTCTGCAATACTCAACACGTAGCGACTGCCAATTCTTGCATTAGAGATCATACCAACAAGCTTTTCTTTGCTATCAACGACAAAGCTTGCTCTGCGGTGCGTTTTGTCCAGCACTAACGTAGCTTCATCTATGCTACTGTTTTCATCAATATGCTGCATAGGTGCCAAATGTAGATTGTGCATTAGGCAATGTGCTGGCGCTTGCTCTAGGTTGTCAGTGTTACAAGCTGGGAAGTTATTTTCAGCAAGTTCATAATTTGCAACAGGTTGAGTTTTCAATACTGTGTAAGTGTTCATAGATCACCTCTATCTTTAAAATTAATTAAGCACGGAAAAGGACTAAATTAATTTGCGACAGGTGGTGCTCTAATAGACTCACATACTGAGTTTGAATAAGAATAGGTGGGTTGCGATTGCGCTATGATAAAGCTACTAGCAACCACGAAACGATGGGTTGTTGATACAACGCAATCATCTAAATCAGGGCTGGAGTTCGAATTGTCTAGGTCAACAACGATAGGCGCGATTGAAAGCGTGGTATCACATTTAGCAGCATCGGCCGTTGACACTGTCAACAGACTCAACATACAAAATGTAATCATCCAACGAATTAACCGCATAGTATTCTCACTTCTACTGCCTTACTTTGAGTGTATGGGCAGTTTCTTGCGTTTACAAGTATTATTTCTAATCTATTTACTAAGCTTCTAAATATACTGAGGTTAATTTTCATACGCACACTCAGGCACTATGTGGGCTGAGATGAATTGTTACTAATCTCCTATTTGTAGCCCGCTGTTTAGCGTTATACTAACGCCAACATTTTTGGTATGTGCCTTAAATCAAAAGAATTAAATCATACCAATTTGCTTAATTAAGTGAGCTATTTTGGGGCGAGAAAACCTTGTCGATAACCAGGCGAAAACTTTACTATTTAGTTGTTCTAAATGAGAAATTTTTAACGCAGTTAGCGTCAGATTTGCTCCTTCAAATTGAGCCAGTATTAAGACTAATTGGTATTACAACACGAGGTGTACAGTGCAACTATCACGCGGTATCGAGTACTTTATTGCCGGTTTTTCTTTAATCACCCAAAAAGGATTAAAACGTTTTGTATTTATTCCTTTAACAATCAATGTACTGCTATTTGGTGCATCACTCTTTTTTCTTTATGACTGGCTGACTCAAGGATTTACTTATCTCAACGGATTGTTACCAGATTGGCTCAGTTGGCTGGAATGGCTAATGTGGCCAATTGCTATCTTAGTGATACTTTTCAGTTATAGTATGATTTTCACGGTGATAACCAACTTTATTGCTGCGCCTTTCAATGGCTTACTCTCCGAAAAAGTAGAACTTTACCTGACCAACCAACATATCAATGATGATAAGTTAATTGATACCATAAAAGATGTGCCGCGAATGTTGGGTCGAGAATGGACCAAACTCTGCTACTACCTTCCACGTGCACTCGGCTTTTTCATCTTACTTTGGATGCTGCCTATCGTTGGGCAAATTTTATGGATTATGTTTACGTGTTGGATGTACAGCGTGCAATATAATGATTATCCGTTTGATAACCATAAAATTCATTTCAAGCAAATGAAAGATGATTTGAAAAGTAAACAAGGGCTGTCTTATGGCTTTGGCTTTGCGGTGTTTGTACTGACCTCAATCCCATTTGTTAACCTCATCGTGATGCCCGTTGCCGTATGTGGCGCCACTAAGTTGTGGGTAGAGAACTATCGTCAGCAATATCGTTAAACAAATTGAGGTATGACATCGGACTGTAAAAATTCCATGATTTACTTACGCCTTTTACGCTTTGTTAGAATGAGGCAGGTATGCGCCAAATAATATGGATGATATGGTTGGTGGTTACGCTAACGGGATGCCAGGCAACAAAGCAGTTTGATGTCGGTACACGGCCTCAATTTTTAGTCTCGCAACTTCCAGATGGTGAGCTTAAGGAAAAGCTTGCAAGCTGTTTAGATAAACCAATCAAGCGCACACGTTTTTCCATTGGACATCGCGGTGCACCACTTTTCTACCCTGAGCACACCAAAGAATCATACATTGCCGCCGCAAAAATGGGAGCTGGCACGCTCGAATGTGATGTTACTTTTACGAAAGACAAGACTCTCGTTTGCCGCCATGCACAATGTGGCCTTCATGCGACAACCGATATCTTGTTACAACCTAAGCTTGCTAGCAAGTGTAGACAACCCTTCACACCAGCGGATCCAGACTCTGGTAAACTTGCGTCTGCTCAATGCTGCACCTCAGACATTACCTTAGCAGAATTCAAGCAACTAAAAGGAAAAATGGATGGTGTGAATACTCAAGCAACCACAGTATCAGAGTTTGTCAAAGGCACTCCCAATTGGCGTACAGATCTTTATGCCAGTTCTGGAACCTTAATGACCCACAGTGAAAGCATTGCTTTATTTAAGCAACTTGGTGTAAATATGACTCCTGAGTTAAAAACACCAGAAGTGCCAATGCCATTTAATGGGTTAAGCCAAAACCAGCTCGCACAAAAAATGTTAGACGAATATACTGATCACAATGTCCCCCCATCTCAAGTTTTTCCACAATCCTTTTCTTACCAAGATATTCTGTACTGGATAAAGCATGCACCAGAGTTTGCAAACCATGCCGTATTTCTTGATGGTAGAGAAGCTGGCGAACATTTTGATATTAACAAACCAAGTACTTGGCAACCGTCAATGGAAGACTTAGCCAAAAATAAGGTAAAAATTATCGCCCCACCAATTTGGATGTTAATTAGCGAAGATAAAAACGGCGATATCATTCCGTCGCAGTACGCCCTAGCCGCTAAACGTGCAGGATTAAAGATAGTTGCTTGGTCTTTAGAGCGCTCAGGCCCTTTAACGAACGGCGGCGGTTGGTATTATCAATCTGTAAAAAACGCAGTTAAGCATGATGGCGATATACTTAGGGTGTTGGACATATTGGCAAAACAAGTTGGCGTAGTTGCTGTATTTAGTGACTGGCCTGCCACCACCAGCTTTTACGCCAGCTGCATGGGAATTGAATGATAGGCTAATAAGATTTATGGCTTAGTGTGGGTAAAACCCGCACTAAGCTAAGATTTACAAATGCCAGAAAGCAAAAAGCCTCGCGATTGCGAGGCTTTTTAAAGTATGGTGCCCAGAGGCGGAATCGAACCACCGACACGAGGATTTTCAACCCTTAACGCTTGTGCATCTAACATACTGTTTTTACTACACAAACCCACAAAATATTTCCTATAACTTTCGTCTAGTTTAATATTTATGGTTAATTTAGCTAAAATTACTTTGTTTTTAATAACTTAGAAATTTTAGCTAAACATACAATTCTTAATATAAAAATAATGCCTTTTTTATGACTACTTTTCAATGCTTTGTTTTTTTCTTATCATCTGGCGACTTAGGCGTGACCGGCGTTACTTGTGAGTAACCTCGCCGATAGACACGCTTTGTTGTTGCCACACTTGAGTGGCCCAGTAACTCAAATGCCTGAGTAATCGTCTCACACTCACTTGCTGTTTTAGCTCGTAAGTCACGATCCTGAAAGCGCTGCTCTGGTTGTAACTCACCACTTTCGATTGCTGCACGCATCGCTTTGTTCCATGCAGTTCTAAAACCGTCAGGCGTCAGGGCTTGTTCCTTTCGTGCATTAGCGCTTGATGCAAAGAAATACCAATGTAATAACGGCGTTCTGTGCTTTCTAGTGGTGCGGTAACCATTAATTTGTTTAAGCTCGCTGATGATAAAGCTAAGGTGATCCACCGCTTCAAACTGCAACCGGCTACCTGTTTTTGATGCTTGAACTTTGAGTCCTTTTTCGTCATCCCAGTCTTTGCTGCTAAGTTTAAGCATATCGGTTTGCCTTAAGCCGGTTGCCAGCTTTAGCGCCACATATAATTGCAGCCATCGAGGGCAATACTTAACAAACACTGCCAATTCATCATCTGTGACTAGCCGATCTCTTGGCTGTTCTGGGTTACGTATAATTCCATGAAATGGTGTGTCGTCAATTACGCCCCAACGCACAGCATGAGACATAATGGTGCTCAGTAACGCAAACTCACGATTGCCTCTTACCGGTGCCCCCTCTCGACTCCTAAGATCGAGATATTGATAGGCATGCCTGGCTCTAAGCACTCTTGGGTTCATATGACCAAAACGCTTTATTAAATGCTTTGACGCACTAATATTACTCTTGTGTGTCGATTCTGCCTTCGTGGGTGAAATCTCTTTGAGATAGCGGTCAATCAAATCATGCATCGTTTGACATTCAAAATTAATTGATGCGTAAGCGTAGTAATTGCGAAAAGCTTCACTCAGCGTTTTACCAAGGCGAATATCTTTCTGACCACTTGCCCTTAAGTAATAGGTATTCCCTTTTTTATTAAAGATCATGCCCTTGGGCAGGTTTGCATTTTCTGCAGAACGTTTTCTTCCCATGACCGCTTACCCCGTGTACAGCTCGTCACCACTAAGCGTAGCCCCGCCACGCTTAATTTGACAGCTATCACCAGCGCCCAGCTCTGTTTCAATCGTTTTACGCAAAACTTTAGGCCAGCCAAAGGCATCAAGGGTGAAAGTAATATGCATTGAGGTCAGTTGCTCAATTTGCTTCTGGCGCTGCTTACGGCCAGTTAACTCAGCAACTTCAGTTTTAGATAGGAATGTGCTCACAAAATCCTCCAACGAATAAGTAACCACGACTAACAACTAGCCGTGAATCAGCTTGGGACTAACCTTATTCGCGATAATCAGAATTTCGCTTTTGCTTATTTCTGCTGATTTCCCAATATTTCAGCGTTTTTTACTCTACTTTATGAGTTTTTGGTTTGCAATAGCTGAAATGAAATTAGAGCGGCGATTTGTAGTATTTGAAAGTCAGTTCATGAGCTATTTAAGAAGAAAACAGCTCATTAATAAGCACTGCGATGGAGTCTATATTTATAACCACCGCCTTTGGATGTAACCCAAATTACCAAACTTTGGAGAGTAAGCTGGGTAATATTGTTTCTTAAACTCTTCAACAGCATTTTCTTTATTTATCATATTATTTTCAAGCATATACATCAGAGCTATTGAAGGGCTTCGAGATTCACCTAAGCTACAGTATATGAACACAGAGTACCCTTGATCTAAGTTATTTTTTATAAAGTTGAGTGCTGGTTCTATCATCGCATCGTTAACATATTTTGGGTCTTCACCATCAATCATATTTAAATAAATTGCTTCTTCTGTTTCTTTAAATAAGTAATGTGGATGGTTTTTATCACAACCTCTTCCTGTCCAGCCTACTACAGATTGGTGAGTGACAAATCCGCCAGCTCGATTTAATGCACACACGATTTTCATTCCTTTTGACTTTGCAGCAGTGTATTCTTCCTTCGTTCCAACATATAAGTCTAAGTTACCTATTTTTAACATTTCTTTCTCCATAAAACTTACTACGAAGTTTAGTGTTTGAGTTCCTAGATTTTTAGCTCATTAAAAGAGCCTAAAAGGGCTTTTGTCTTGATTCAACAAAGTAAATGTGGTCTTCTTTAGTCGTAACCCAGTTAAGTATAGGAATGATAGATTGAAATTCATATCTCTTGCGAAAATGATTGGTGAAGCAATTTTGGAAACTATGGAAGAGAGTAACAAAGCT
Organism: Pseudoalteromonas sp. OF5H-5; assembly: GCF_021530695.1. Taxonomy (NCBI): domain Bacteria; kingdom Pseudomonadati; phylum Pseudomonadota; class Gammaproteobacteria; order Alteromonadales; family Pseudoalteromonadaceae; genus Pseudoalteromonas; species Pseudoalteromonas sp. OF5H-5. The sequence goes on along the minus strand of NZ_JAKGBF010000027.1, from coordinate 31,594 downwards.
ACCTCTGGGCATTGTTATAACGATATCGATGACTTTTCTAACTCTTACCGTCTGAATGAACAATGCGAGGTTATTAATGACCTAGAGGGGGATAATGCTCTAGAAAGAGGTGGTCAGTGGTTGCGAAAAGAGAGCAATTTTAAATAGTGATTAACGAAACACAGTCATTCTAAGATGCAGCAATAACTCCGCATAATAAGCTTTCAGAAGGTTCATTTGACAGATAGTCGTCCAAACTCATTTTTGGACAGAAGTGAATTACGGGCTGAGGATGGCTTTGTGCCAGAAGCAGCCGTTAAATAGTATTATTAAAATCAACAACTCTGACCCCATTGATTAGTTCGGTTACCTAAATATCAACAATTATCACTATATGAAAGCTGACGCTCGGTAACGCTCTGTATAGGTGTGAGCAACGCAATACTGATGCCGCCACAGACCACCTTAATCACCAAACGCAACGCATAGTAAAAATACCACGCGTTGCGAATCACTCACAAACAGTTTCTTATATCACATGACCTAAAATGTAATTTCCACATTTGAACTAGGTTCTTTATTGAGTAAATAATCAACCTCTTCAATAAGGTTGTCATTGCACCTAACAAAGTCATTTAAAGTACTAATAGAGTCAATAATTTGCATGTAACCTGAATTTTCATCATTCTGAATGCTAAATAAAGTGTTATTTTTTTCTGTCACCACTTCATACGTTAAACCGTATAATTCAGATAATTTCTCATCAAATTCATTTAGCTCTTGATATATCATTCGAGCTTTTAAGCTGTCGATGCTATCATAGGCTGTAATTACAGCCTCTTTAGCGCTATCAGGTTTTCGGTCTTTATTTGTCCAAGCCAATAAACCTTGGTAAACTTCCTTATCACCATTTTCGCGGTCGATTGTAATGATAAGATATGGAACCCTTTGAGAAGATGAGTGTTTTTTAAGGTCATACATTAAGCCAAAAAAATTCAAAGGATTATATACATTAATATGCGCAACATCCTTTGTTCGCAACGTATTTAATATATAGTCAACTTGGCTACACCATCGATAGTTGGCAGATAAAAATTTATTTAGCTTTTTCCTAACCATATTAAATTGATACTCTCTACATGGCATAGTCTTAATGTTAAACCCGTAAGGATGATCACCTGAAAAACCACACGCCATCGATAGCATATCATCACTATCAAATAAAGCATCTGAAAACATGTCTCCAACCCCTAAAGGCTCACCATGGTTCCATGTACTTAAGGTATTATTTAAACTGTGTAACGCAAGACCTGTATATTCACCAACACCATAATTCAATCTAACTTGTTCGAGCAAAATTTTACTTCTTAATTCATACTCAGCTCCATCCAACTGCCATAGGTTCAATATACCTTCAATATTAAGGTGATTATCATTTAGCTCCCTTACTGGCAATGAGGAAATTTCGTTATATAACCTATCAGTATCAGTTGTAAACATAGACCATGAAAATCCATATGGGTGGATAATGTTATTATCGTCACCTTTGTAGTCCATTTTTATTAAAACACTATTGCAAGAAGGTAATAATTCCAATGTTGACGTAAAATCAGCATATGCCTTATCACGTTCATTATGTTCACTGAACTCAAAGAATATAAAATTTTTTAAAGGGCTTAGATCACCACTATTATATTTAGGGACAATTTGTTGAAATATAGGTTCTTCATTAGGCTTATATACAACACTATAGCCTTTAAATTCATATTGAGAAACCCGTGAGTACTCATCAAAAGCCTCTTCAAGTTCTCGCCAAACGGTTGAGATTACTACACATCGGATTTGACTTTCTTCTAGTCTATTCTTGTTTTTAAGCATGTTTGCATACTTCATTAACTGTTGAATAGCAGACCTAGCCGTTTGGTCACTTTTTTTCAATTCAATTAGAGTAAAACAACCAAACTGATCTTTCGCTAATATATCAACATAAGCAGTTCGACCATTTGGCATTTTTATGTAATGCTCCTGCGCCACAACTTTTAAGTTAGGATCCAGGGTTTTTATATATTCTGCTATGTTCTCTCTTATTTCTGCTTCTTTTATCTTCATAATATTCTCAGCCACGATGTGATATAAAAGCTTATTCTGTCCCTCTTTGGTAATTTATAACACACCAAAGCGGGTCATATTACATACCTTTATAATTCCACCAATAATTGCCACTGTAAACAGGCATATATCACAGCGGAAAATTTCAGTTTGTCACTTTCCCCCAAAACGGTGAGTAACAATGTATAGGACAAAATCAGGCGATTTGAATAAAAACCATACAATTTTACTCTTTACCAACGGCCGTGCTTCGCTCAAAACAGACCTTTAGAGCATTCACGTTAACTCACTTCGGGGCAGAAACGTGTTAGGCTTGAAGGTCTGCTATGGGCACTCATGTGACTATCAGTTTTGATTAAGCCCTCACAATCAAACCTGGCAGATTAGGTTAAGACTTATTCATCTTAGCTACTACAGCTAAGAATCAGCTAATGTCAGGTCTAATTGCTGCAAAGAAATTAAACCTGATAATCCTCATAAAAAATCACCTTTGAATATGTACTACCCAGCACCTTTGCTCGCCGCTTTTCGGGCAACTTTACCACCAACCTTTCTAGCAGCATCACCACCACTTCGACCGGCAGAGCCAGCTCCTTTACTCATGCCCTGAAAGCTTCCAATAGCGCCACCCAAGCCCAAACCAGCATAGGTTAATAACGAGGTCAGGATGAAAGGGAACGCAATAAACATCATATCTGTTATACGCTGGCTGTTCATCATAACGTTAGGCTGCGTTAACACATCAACAACGGGAACGCTCGAGCTATTAGCAACCGTCTGAATAAACGCCTTTTGAAAAACAATTGTAAGCTCCCAGAAGAATGGCCAGAACTGTATCGAAACAAATAGCGCCCCAACGGTCGTAGCCATTTTTATACTATACTGGCTTACCATGAGAACCAAAGGAAAGGCCGCCAATAGAATCAGTATTGCAGCGCCTTTAATCATAGGCGCGGCTGATTGAACTAAACTAGCTTCGGCATAATCAGGAACAGTAGAAACTATATTACCGGCAGTACCCATTAGTCGGTTAAACCAATTGCCAGCAGTCCCCCAGAAACCTTCACTTTGCAGTCCATAGTCTCTTGTTTCTGCGCCTTGAATACGGTGCATGGCCACCTTGCTGAAATAGGCCTTTTCCATTAGCTTATCTTCATACCAGGTATCAGAAACGTCATGGTAAGATACCTGCAAGAGCGCCCATATACTGCTCTTATCATCCTCAGGCATACTATCCCATAGACGCTTACGGAGGCTCATATCGTTACTGCTAACGCTGATACCGCCATAACCTGCTCCGATACCTTGCCACCATTCACGACACGAGGGGAAACCGCCCACTTGGTGAATACACTGGCCACCGTTGGAATCAATTTCCCCGTTACTTTCCGCTTGCTGGCTCTCAGACCATTTAGGGATATTCTTATTGGTTCGCGCTCCTTGCCAACCAGGTAACAAGACTTGAGAATAGAAGCCATTTCCTATGTTTCCGTAGTAAGCGTTATTCATAAATGAGTTATGTCCTGGCCACGGTTGAGCATCTGTACGAGGATCATCTATCCACGGCATATTCTTATCGCCTTGGCGTAACGCTCTATTGAGTGCCGGTTGATAACACTGTTTTATAAATTCCTTTGTTTCGATACGTAGCGCTGTATCAGCAATACGACTATTCAACAAAGTGTTTCTAGCCCCTGTTAAATTAAAACCGCAAGGTAAACTGTCCACCGCTTCAATAGAAAAGCCAGTTCCGTAAGCTCTAGCCAGCCCAATAATAAGAGGAATTCTTAACTCATTATTCGATAGCAAGACCCCCAAATCCTTTGCGGGGCCGTTTTCTTTAAAGAAGCCGTTGTTAATTTCTGGCTGCTTGTAACCTTCGCACTGCTTGCTGTATAGCTGAAAGCTATCTACCTTAAGCGGCACCATCGGATAAAAGGCAACTAGAAACACAAACATTTGCATATAGATGCCAATTTCCAGCTTGTTAAGTATGGCCACCTTCGCTTCTTCATCACCTTCAAACGCTTTTATTAATTGGGTTACAATGAACACAATCACAGGTGCAACTATCAGTTTAGTGCTGATAGCAATATCAGTTATAGTGTTGAGGGCATATACCCCTGTAGCAAAAAAATACAGGTCGCTTAGGCTTGTGAATGTCATGCGATCACCGTCAAAATTGGAACGGCTAACAATGCAACCAGAACACGCACTTTCTTAGTTTGTAGATAGTCTGCGTGTGCTTGTGATAGACGCTTGGATCTCACTAACCAAGCTAAGCCTTTTTCAAAGCGAAAAGTCAGCACTAATGAGGCAACGATGACCAGAATATCAGTGATAGAACCAATAGTTACAGTAGATTTATTCATGGCCACTAAGCCAGCAAGGAAACTATCAGCTCCGTTCACTATCGCACTAGGATTACTGATAACAAGGCCTAACAACAAGGCTTGAAGCGCCAGAACTGCAACTGAAATGATAAGGGTATTTTTAAGAAATGTTTTCATACAAAGCTCCGTATTCCGTAAATCAAAAACATCGAGCCGCAGCCAATCCACGCCTCAACTAAATTCTTCTTTTTTGCTCTGATCCACGATGGCCGATGCCTCGTTATTACGTTTACTGGTTTACAGACTCAGCAGGTCTATTAGTCATTGAGTAGTTTGCTTACCTCTAAATTTAATTGATAATCATCATGTTCAAACTCTGAAACCAATGTCTTTTGAATAAACTGGTATAAGGTTTCAATTCGATAACCAAATGTGTGATGCAAGCCTAGGTATATCTTTACCACAGGAGCTCTTGATTGCACCATTGACTTGAATTGCTCATACACAGTTTCACAATCTTTTGCAGTGATGGACTCGATTTGCCAATGGGCTCCATACAGCATTCGGCATTGAGTATAGAGCTTACTGCTAACATGTTTTACTCCAGTATATTTGCGAACAAAGCTTAAATCAGCTCCGGCTGCGATAAGCTCTCTAATTGGCCGAGTCTTTTGTAATTGAATCTTCATTGACGCAACCACTCTATCGATCTTAGCACTATCCACTTCAAGTCCAACCACGTTTTTTTGAATTAACAATCTCATGTACAAATTGAGATGAACGGCTTGTAACCGTTGCATTACAACTATTAACTCAGACGGTACCGGAAACATAAAGTAATTGCTTGGAGCTTGCTCTGCATGTTCCATTGCACCACTCAACAAACCTAAAAACTTACTCGCTAAAAGTTGATCATGTTCGAACCTTGCGCCCAAACTCTTTACGTATAATTGAGTCGATACATTAAGCTTTTGTAATTGAGATAAATTTAGTTCCGCAACTAACTCAGCCAACTTCGTAGCAGTATTAAAGTTAACTTTTAGCTCAACTGCTTTTTGACTCGACAGCTTAAGGCAAAACTCATGCAGCTCACATACTGTCAATTCGGTAATAAACACACCAGCCTGCCTGCTAATTCCAAGTTCTTGAACCGCGGAGTCAATACCATCATAAGCGCTAAGCTCACATATTCCTTGAACTAGCAACTGTGTAGCTTCATTTTTGAAATCAAGTGTCCCTTCAAACATGGCTTCCTCCATGATTGAATTTAGCCAGCTGTCTATCCTTGCGTTGAATGATCCTTGCCAGCTTTTTTAACTTGTACTGTTGCTCACCATTTACTTTTTCCAATTCTGTTGAGCGCTGTTTAATAGTACTCACATCATTTAAAAATTGTGCCCATTCAGCGTCAGGAATAAATATACCGTTCACATCGCGGTACTTTATTTTTTCTGCCATCTAATTGCTCCCATCATCGACCTAAATATATGACTGTGATCTGCTCTCGGCCGTGGCCGAGTTCATTCGAAACTTGTAATCGTGCTTGCCTATCAATTTGTTTTTGTTCTGGTGTGAGCTGTTTGCTTGTTGGCCCACCGGCAATTGGAGAGCGCCAACCAGTTAGTTCTAAGTAACGCTGTTGGGCATACATGTGCCTAAGCCCGTGGTTTTTATCTAGCCCTGCTTGGCTTGTTTGCCGTTCATACGCTTTGAGTTGTTGAATATAGTTTCGGTCGGGGCGGATCAGCGCGCCTCCACCGACTTGCTTTCGCACTTGTTGAAGTAGATGTCGCTGAGATTCTGTTCTGATAGGAATGACTCTGGGACGACCGCCCTTTGTCCAGCTGGGTTTTAGCACTAACTGTTCGCCTCGAATGGCATAATTAGGTCGAAATTTAATGGCTTCTTCTCTACGTAAGCCAAACTCTCGCTGAAGCCGAAGTGAGAGCTTAACAAGTGGGTCGCTGACTTTCTCAAGCTTATTTTGTTCTAGCTCTTTTGCTTTTGACTCGGTAGGTGTGTAGGTTCGCTTTTCCAAATCCAGTGTGATTGCTTGGTTTGCACCATTGTTGGACTTTGGCAGCATCGAGGCTTTACCGATTTTTTCCGCCCACCATCTTACATGACTAAGCCGGTTTTTAATGGTGCCAGCAGATAGCCCTTCTCCCTGCCAGCGCTCAACAAGATAGTTTACGTGTTTGGGCTTGAGTGATTGTACTGATTGCAAGCGATATCCGCCCTGTTTAAGCTGAGCAGATATCTGGACCAGTACTTTTTTACGCTCAGCCTTAACTCCAAAACTGCCGTCTTGGTTTCTGAGCATAAGCCCTTGAAGCTGATATTTTAAATTACTCAATACTTGTTCACTCACCGTGTTTATAAATTCGATTACACGTTACCAACCCAACTAACTATTTGAACCAATATCCAAATGGTAAGTTTTAAATGCCAATTGCACGTTGGAGCGTACAATTTCCGTATAAATACGGATAAGGGCACAACAGTTCAAAATGGCCAAATTAGCCTCGCTTTAGATGCTTCCCGTAGTGGGCGTGCATGATAAAACGCAAATAAAAATGTGCTCAGCACAGGTCAGTTAGGTCATAACATTTCTCCTATTTGGGTTCGTTAGGGATCGCTTAATTCTCTGCAAAACGCAGGTACAAATAGCCAAATCAAGGCATAAAAGTGCCTAAATCAGATGAACTAATTTGTGAGTTAAAAAGCCCGAAAGCTTGGTTTTTAGTTGTGAGTAGATCTCACTGGTATGACAAAGCCAAAGGCTTTGTTTGATGACGCGATGACCGATGTCTCGCTATTTTTGGAATCATTTTTAGAGTGTCATAACGCGCACATAAGCTCAACAAATAATTTCCCCTCTTTGTTCTACTTTGTTTAGCGCGGAGTTTACCACCGCGTCACTACCCCCTTGAAAAGGGAGTAGTGACGCGGTTTATCAGGTACTTTTTAAGCATATTTTTTTCTTTGTGCTGGATAAGAAATATGCAAAAATCAAATACATAGAAATGTTCAAATCGCGATAGGGAAGATGACAAACTTAAACAAATGGGGTGAGTTATACGACATTTATAAGAAAACACACCGTTCAAGAATTGTAAAATCTCTGTATAGACACAAACCGATAAGCAAGACATGGCCATACTTTCTTGCATTTTTCATGTACCTTGCAGTCTCTGTGGGCGCTTTTTTCTTAGGGAGAGACTCTAATTTATCGCTATTTTCGGTCGCTTTAGCAGCTATTATTCTCTACGTTTGGTTAGAGCTTAGAATTCAGAATGAATACAAGAATCATTATGTTACCCATAATCTAAAGTCTCATCCTTTCTTCTTGAGGACGAGATATTTAAGATATATCCTTTTTGCTGAAGAACTTACTAAAAGAAACACTTTTACTCCAACATCTGTAGAAAAGCTCATCGAGTGGGAGGGGGTACGTAAAGAAAAATTAGAAACTAACGGAATATTCAACGCCCCAATTTTATTAATATTTTTCACTAGCTTGGCAAGCTTAACAGTAGAGTACCTAAAGCAGGAAAAGCTTGTATCTTCCCAACTTATATATATAGTAGTTTTTTCTGTGGCATTCGTCGTTTGGTTTTTATGGACACTATCAGACTTATTACAAAGCCATAAGAAGAAATGCCTGGAGATTTGCCGATTTTTGAAGTGGTGGAAATTAGATTGTTAATTGGTATTTGCTTATGGGCTCAGTAATGGTTGTCCTCTCACCAGTCATAAAAGAGTGACAACCCTAGAATACCCACAACAAAATAATCAAAAGGCACTCAAAAAACATAACATTTTATAGTTTTTTGGACTAATACTATTTGTTTTAACAATTTATAAAAACTTGAAAAGTCGATAGCATTTTTCTTGGCTTGTACGATATGCTTCGAGAAAGTATCTTTACTAAGATCTACATTCTAGAGCGTAATTGTCACGATTGAGCCGGAGCGAAGCCGAAAAATTGCTTGTTAGATTGATTGGTTTATCAGAGGCTGGCAGCAGCATTACTATAAATACGTGCGAGCCCAAATTTATAGCGCTATAGCACCACCGCTGAAAGGGTTAATCATCAAGGGGCACACCCCATAATAATTCCTCAATATTAGCCATGATCACAATATGATTTTTCTAGAGATTCTCTAAGTATATCAAGAGTGAAGGTACTGTTTGATGTTTTCAATCTGCAAACTCCGGTTTTCGTAATTTCTCCAGAAACAACTAAACTATCAAAACATGCTTCAAACTTAATGCTATCTACTAAATAGCGCTTATCTCTTACCAAACTAGAAAATGCCTCTTTAACATCTTTAGTTCCCGTAACAGACACCTTTGCTGTTGAGTTTTGCGATGTTCTAATGCCATATGAAGATATCTGCAGTAATTTGACATCTGTGGCACTTTCTTCAATAAGAGTAAGCCATTTTTCTAGGGATATATTTAACTCCGATATAACCAAACCGAGACCTGTAATCTCATGAAGTTTATTGATAAATTTTCTGAGGGAGCGCGGAGGATCTAAGATTACTAAATAGTTAGAATCGGAATGCCAATTGAAGTGACAAGTATAGTAACTAATTGATTCAACTTCTGCGGTACCGCCAAAAGGATCTTCAATAACAGTCTTTTGGATAATTCTTTCAATATACTTACCAACTAATTTGGTAGAAGTAGAAGCTGATAGCAAGTAGCCATTCCCCAAGTTTTCACTATATTGATTTTCCTTCATTTTTTTTGCGAGCAGGCCAATAGGTATCGGAAGCTCTGAATATAACCACTTTGCCTTTATCATTTTTAAACTCCGTATTTGCTTACCGCAAATTTAACAGCGTTCTCAGATGTATCCCTCAGCTTCATATTATACTTTTCATTTTCATGCGGCGTAGCTGCTTTCCTAGTGACATTATAATCTTGAGTTCGACTGTTGTACGGGTAAGTTCCCCTTACTGTGTACATAAAATCTTTGCATATTTTTGGATTGCCAAACTGGGCTTCAAATTCGACTTTAGCTCCCTCAAAAGCAGTATCTATAGCCGTCCAAATAATTCTATATATGTAAAAGCCTTTTTTATGCAGTTGTTTGAATTCACTTGACTCTAATACTCCTGCCCCAGCTAACGCTGCTTTGTTAATGTATGAAGCCAGCCTTGCTTCCGAGTCCCCATCATCATTTAACTCGTCTAGTTTGTCCTGTTCTAAGTGGTACACGTCTACATTTGTGACTGTATCAAAATTAAAACCAGGGACATTCCTTATCAAATAATCAAAGAAGCCACTTCTTACTTCAGCATCCGTTAGCGCCTCGAGAGATATAACAAGTTCTTCAAGTTCAGTGCCAGTATCTTTATTTACCTGTTCTGCCAACGCTTTCTTCAGCTGTCCAGTAATCTCCTTCGCCTTCTTCGTCGATGGATATTTCATGACAACCCCATCAGCTCCTTGCTCAATTTGAATTTCACATGTCTTTACTGTGCGTTGGCGCAACTCTGTTTTCGTGAAATCATGATCCACATATGTAACTTTCAGCGTTGTCGTGTTTCCCAACTTTGTGACTTTGACCGAATCGTCACTACCCGATGTAACTTGAGCCTTTACAGCATCACAAGCAATTTTTATCTGGGGAAGCTCCACATCCCCTTTAAGCTTAGAGTGAGTTGTCTTATCCTTTTTATTAGGGTTTTCCAACAACTTTCCAATCCATTTAAAGTCTTCATAGCCCATTGTTAAAGAACATATTTTTTCAATAAGCTGCTGTTTTGGCGCATTGTTTGACACTAATACTCCACGCTTACGTAGAAAACTAACCAACTCACACTGGGTGACCTTTTTATGTTTTAAAGCGTCATAAATATTCTTATCTGTGGGAATATAAATAGATGGGCCTGCAGTTTTAGACATCTTCGCGCATTCCTATTTCCATAGGGTTAAAAGTCGTTGTGAAATTAGTTATTTGCTCCGCTTGAATACTTTCCATTTGTTCCCTTCTTCCTTCATCATTTCCCCACATTTTCAGGTATTCATGCTTAGCCTTTTCAAAATTAGTTGGGGCATGAGTACTTGCACCAGTAAACCGAATTCTTATCGTGTAATCTCCACTAAACATCTGATAATGAGACATAGCGTCAATAAGATAAATAAATTCCTCTACAGACTCACCAGATTGATGGTAGTAGATAACAAAGCCACTTTTAAAATCGTCATTACCTCGATGCTTTACAATAAGCCAAGGCGAAGTGAGGGCCTCAATCGTTGCTGGCTTACCCCATTCATCGCCACACCGGCGAGAACGGATTAAATCCGGATAAAAAAATGTATAATCTTTAGGGCCGGGGAATGAATCGTCAGCCTTGAGCATCTTCATATCGCTAACGACATCACAAAACCTCTGAATTAAATTCGGACCCATTATTATCAGCTCATTTTCCTCAGCTATAGTGATTTCTTTGTACTCAACACTTTCTACCAATTCATGGAAATCTTTATCATATTTAGAATCATGGTTATAAATGAATAACAGCCCTGATACATCACCAAACCCAACATCGTCTAATAAAAATTTATCTTGCCAGCTCGCACTTATATTTGCGCACTCTACAGATAAAGCGAGACTTTTTAGTGCTTTAGTTAAACTTGGCCTGGATATACTCCCAGCTGCATAGCTCTTTAGATCGGTGTTTAAATATTTGGTATATCCGGAGTAAGGATCGTCATAATGAAATACGACGTCTGAAGGGTGAGTCTTTTTACAATGATGGTCTAATTCGCAACTCCAGTCCACATCTTTTGGTTTACAGGTGTCCCATTTAAACCATTTGAAAATGTCGTTAGATACAATTTTTGCAAGTTTCTCTATATTACCAGTTTCAGACATACCCCCCCCTATTCCATATCCTTATGTTCGATAATCAAGCATCGAACGCACTCTTTTTATACTATTTCAGGCTATCCCTTTACACAAGTAAAATATAATACGCTGATATTGATAGTATTTCTGTCAAGGGGTTGGTGCGGCCCGCAGGCGCTTGCGCCGAGGACTCGGCCCCTTGATAGAAAAGAAAAGTACATAAGCTTGAACAAAGGAGCTTGGTTAAGGACGAAGTCCTGCCACGCTCCTGACGTCAGAGGGCGACTCGTTCCCCCTAGAAGGGGGCGGAGGGGGTTGATACTGGCCCCTGCTGAAAGCAGGAATTGGCCAGACACTATATACACAGCTTGCTGTGTGTAATAAGTAATATTTGTATATATTAGAACAAAGATAATATTGCACTTTAACAAGCCTACTTGGCACTTTATAAAAAAAAGCCTTGCACTTTATATGTATAACTATGTTGCCACTCTAAATTCACGAGTATATCTTATTTGAATTCCTTTATTTCTTACTAGGCAACCAGCTTAAAAGGAGTCTTGTGTGAGCCCTCTCACGCGTTCAAAGACGACAAAAACCGAACACATGCTCGGGGGAAGATAAAAGTGAAAAGCCTATTAAAGTCAATGAGGGGGGGCTATAACGCCAGAGAATTTACGCAGCATTGCGATTTCTCTATTTACAAGCTCTTTAAAGTCAGAAGGAGTTATAAATTGAGTCTCAGGGCCTAGACTAGCAAGCACGCGTTGTTGAGCAATAGAGCGTTGTTCATGCCTAGATTTACCAGTCAATTGCCTCGTTATTTTTTTCTTGGATACCTCTAATTGTCGACGTTCAAATGCTTTCCGTCTCCACATCTGACGGCGTTCGATACGTAATTTGGTGATCGACATTCGACCAACTTCTTCCGGTGTTTTACCCGCTAGTAATGCATCATGTTTATAACGGCCAAGACGTTTAGCTTGTTCCTTCTCAACAGTTTCATTAGTAACGCCAGCAGCATTAAAAAACAACGTTGTCGCTTCAAAATATTTATCAATCCACTGACCCGATTCATTATCCCAAACTTGCCACGCTCTATCCGCTTTGATCCAATTCATATCAACCATATCTTTAAGTGCTCTACTGGCTCTCGATATAGACACTTTTGGAGTGTACGAGGGATCTTCTTTTATTTTTCTAAGCTCTGCATCTGAAATAGTAGTGAGGCCAGCGGCATCCGAAGCATTTCTAAGGGAGATTTCGATTTGGTGAGTAGCAAGGTTTACATGCTCACAAAATACTGCATGTAAGGCATTGATTGCATTAACACGATCTTGATAAAAATGTTTCCTACGCCCATTCCAGGAGCGGGCAAGCATAGCAACATCTGAACGAGTCACATCACGGGCTTGTGATTGGTCAACCAGTCTTTTTATAAAAACCAAGCGGTTAACGTGCGACTTGGGCACATCATATGAAGGGGCTTTGTTTTTACATCGAGTACTGTGAAGCCCACGACCGCGCTTTGATTCAAGTTTATTATCTTGAGTACCAAATAAATTTTCTCTACTCAACTCGTTTTCGACAGGAACGTCGTCAGCAAATTTTTAACTACCTACTAGACACAGGATTACCCTACGGCTAAGATAGCCATATAAACACTTTCGAATGTTTATGAAAGCCGCGTTGGAAACTTAAGTCGCCAAACTTAATCTGAGTTTCTTTATCGCGGTTTTTTGCTTTCTGGCGTTCGCTAAATCGCCTCCGTCATGCGCGACGAAGCTATAGATTTTGTAGGAAATGGGTGTTTTTGTAGGAAACGGTATTTTCAAAATGCGCTGTAAGCGAGAGGGGATGGTGCCCAGAGGCGGAATCGAACCACCGACACGAGGATTTTCAATCCTCTGCTCTACCGACTGAGCTATCTGGGCAAATTTTTTCTAGTATCTAAATCCTTAAAAGGATTTTCAATACAACTCCAAACGGCTCTACCGACTGAGCTATCTGGGCAAATCTTTTTTAGTATCTAAATAACTTAATACCTAAGCTATCTAAAAATACAGGCTTTCGCCTAAATAAAGTGGTGCCGACTATCCGAGTCGAACGGATGACCTACTGATTACAAGTCAGTTGCTCTACCAACTGAGCTAAGTCGGCACACTAAATTATTGGTGCCCAGAGGCGGAATCGAACCACCGACACGAGGATTTTCAATCCTCTGCTCTACCGACTGAGCTATCTGGGCAAATCTTTTTTAGTATCTTAATCCTAAAAACTCAATCAACTGAGCGTTCTAGAAAATACAGGCTGACGCCTAAATTAAATGGTGCCGACTATCCGAGTCGAACGGATGACCTACTGATTACAAGTCAGTTGCTCTACCAACTGAGCTAAGTCGGCACACTAATTCGTGTACCATGCAGTTTCTGCATGCACCACATTGCTAATGCAATGATTTTAATTTGGTGCCCAGAGGCGGAATCGAACCACCGACACGAGGATTTTCAATCCTCTGCTCTACCGACTGAGCTATCTGGGCGTGCGGCGTATTAAACGGGTTTTGCGGTTCTAAGTCAACCCTTTTTTTAAATACATTTATCGTTTGCACAGTTTTCAGACAAAGCGGTTAAAATACCGCTTTTTCGATGGAAAAACACTCGACTAGCTATGTTTTACGGTATTTAACGACTTTTATCTTTGAGTAAGGCAAACGACTCTAGACCTATAATAAAGAGAAAGCCAGCTCTTGAGGCTTATATACCTATAAAGGAGTGAAACAAACAAGAAGGTATGTGCTTTTGCTGTTCTGATACCACAGTTAGACGACACTTATTCACTCTTTTTGATTCTCGTCTTTATAGCACGTCTCCTGTTTCACGCCGCGCTTCGTTTTAATGTCGCGAAAGTTTCATTACGAACACCTTATTCATACCAAATTTGAAGCAACTAACGAGACTGTCTTTCAAGAAAACCGAAACTACAGAGACTTATCTTATCAATCCCCAAGGACTCCCCCCTGATTGTAAAACGAATTTACACGGCAATATAGCAAGGTAACATGTAAGCCATTCGTTTACCGCAGCTCTAGTTCACCTAAATTACCTATACCTCACTTGGCGAGCAATATTGTCTCTGAACTAAAGTTGATATTAGCCTGCGTAATTACCGTCATGGACACTTATCATTTAACAAAAGCATTAAGTAGAATTTAATTTTTATTAAAGCTTACTGCTTTGCACATCGCAGGCGTAGTGAAAATTATCGAGATAACAACCTGATTATTTTAAGATTTAAAACAATCAGATAATCTTAGGCTATTGCCACTATTGATTGAAAAACGAGAGGTAAAAACTTGCCGAAGGTGATAGGATTGCTACAACTAATAAGTATAAATAATTCTTTCGGGATTAAGCATGCCAAATAGCGCGAACACCAATGCAAATGGACGGATACTTTTTTTATTTATCGCAATATTGATTGTTGGACTATGCAGCGCCGTAGGTGCTTACCTACTGCCAAAGCAGGCTGACGTCCCTACCGCACCAACCGTGAATCTGCAGCAGCAAGCAACAACAGTTGCAACTCCCCTTGCTAAGGTGGTCACACAACACGGTTTTGACAGTGCCAAGCAAATTGTATCCGCATTATTAGCTTCTAACGAGCATTTGGGCGCCTATTTGTATGTCAATACAGGGATGGGGCAACCAAACCTGGTATTTCAACAAAGTGCAGGTGAGCAAATCACTGCATTGAATCGTGAAGAGTCTTATAACAAAGACACAATGCAGGTTTACCACATGCCACTGCTACTAGATGAGCAAAACGTCGGTGAACTCATTTTGACCTATACGCCACCCGTTGCAGCTGCGCCATCAAGCGACCCATTCATTGCTTATGTATTACTCGCTGCTGCTATTATTAGTGCCTTGATGATCGTTGTCATTGCAGCACGTCGGCTTTCTGGCGCATCAAGCAACGATACTGAAGAACTCATCGCAGAAATCAATCACCTAACGATGGATAAAAACTACAAGTCGACGGTTGGTACTTATTATAGTGGCGGTCTGGCTGAGGTTGCTGAAGCGATAAATGCACTGTTAAAGCAAGTACAGTCATCCATAGAGTCCGATCAAGCAACGCAAAACGAGTTAAAACAGCTTCAAGAAAGTCTCGAAACTGAAGTTCAAGCCCGCACGCTGGCGCTGGAAAAAGCGATTTTAAATGCGGAGCGTGCAAGTGATGCCAAAACCACTTTCTTAGCCACTATGAGCCATGAGATCCGCACACCAATGAACGGCGTCATTGGTACCATTGATTTACTGCGCCAAACCGATCTTGACGGTGCTCAACACCGCCTCACCACGATTATTCGCGACTCGGCATTTTCTTTACTTGGTATTCTTGATGATATTCTCGACTTTTCTAAAATTGAGGCAGGTAAATTACGTATAGACAATAGTGCTTTCTCGGTGGCTGAAACCACAGAGGAAGTCGCACGTGTGCTTTCATCAGTAGCGAAAAAGCGTAAATTAGACTTACAGCTGTTTGTTGCTCCTGACATTCCAACAAATTTAGTTGGTGACACAGTTCGCGTTAGACAAGTACTTTATAACCTTTGCAGTAATGCCATTAAATTTACGACTACAGACGACTCAACCCAAGGTTATGTAAAAATCTCCGTTGAAGTTGCACAAAACACCTCGGAGCATTACACCCTACGCTTTACCGTCACTGACAATGGTAAAGGCATGACAAAAGCTCAGTTGAGAGAAATTTTTAATCCGTTTATTCAAGCTGAAGGCTCTATCACCCGAGAATTTGGCGGTACAGGACTTGGCCTTTCTATTTGTAAAAGTTTAATCGAACTCATGCTAGGTAGTATCCATGTTAACTCAGATATTGGCATGGGAAGCGAGTTTGTTGTGGAATTACCATTTAGTGTGGATGGCAAAGTTAATTACGTAAACAAACAAATGTTAAACGGTCGCACTGTTGCTCTGCTCACCCCAAATAATGAGAGACGCACCATTTTAAATCGCTACCTTTCATTTATGGGTGCGAACGTGATTACTATTGATGAAAGCGAGATAGCCGAACACCAACACGAGGACAAATTGATTTGGGTGTTAGACGGTTTAGACGGCATGGATAAAGTCAATGAAGAGCTAAGAACCGTAGTCTACTCGCTTGAGAAAAACGAACAGCAAGTTGTTGTCTTAAGTAAAATGGACGAAGCAGCGCTTAATCACAAAAATATTTTCTATCTCAATGCATCACCGTTGTGTAAGTCTAGCTTTATGACGGCTATCTTGGTCGCTGCCGGTTTGCATAAACCAAAGGAAATTAAACCTTCTCGCACCATCAACGACTTTTTAAGCGTTGATGAAGCCAGAGCAACCAACAAGCTGGTGTTGTTAGTTGAAGATAACGTATTAAATCAGCAAGTGCTGACCGACCAATTACACCTGTTAGGCTATGGTGTCGAGGTTGCAGAAAATGGTGAGGAAGGCTTAGAACTTTGGAAAAAAGAGCACTTCCCAATCGTACTAACTGATTTACATATGCCTAAGATGTCAGGCTACGACATGGTAAAACATATTAGAGACTATGTAGAAACCGCAACCGATACCATTGAGCAACCATACATCATTGCCGTGACAGCTAATGCACTAAAAGGTGAACGAGAACGTTGTGAGGCGGGTGGTATGAATGACTATATCACCAAACCAGTAGAGTTAAATGTACTAGAAGCAACGCTCAATAAATGTATTGAAAGCTTACCAAAAACACAGCAACCACGACAAAGTACTGAGCCATCAACTGTCGCACCAGTAGCCGTTAGCCAAGTACCGGTAGGATCAGAGCAAGCGGCTGAGTTAGAGCCAGTTGTTGATGAGGCTATAGTTGTAGAGTCTGAAATTATTGAAGCTGAGGCCAGCGAACCAGCTCCCGCTATCAATATGGACATGCTCAACAAGTATGTGAACCATGATGAAGCGAAACGAAATCGCTTTTTCCGAATGTACTTAGAACAAAGTAGCCAGTTAACACGAGATGTAAATGGTGCGGTGATCACGATGAGCCAAGAGGAAATCATTGAAGCTTGTCATCAACTTAAGTCCATCTCCAAAACTATCGGTGCCGAAAAAGTAGCAGAAACTGCCATAGAGTTTGAGACTTTATGTAAGGAAGGCACGCTGACCACCGATCAGCTGATCCAAATGCGTGATAAATTGGAGCAGGACTTTTTAGCTGCAACCGAGTTTATTCAACAATATTTGAGTCAAGAAGCGTAATGATATGGGGGTGGGTAGCACTGCCCCCACAAATCTTATCGCTAATTGGTTGGAAGCGTTTTTCTCGACTAGGTAAAGATAAATGGATCGCAGGGACAACCTGCTCCCACACCTGCAACAAATGGTAAATATCAGCGATAAAAAGATACATAACCTTAATGGTTACGCCATTCATTGAGATATAACCGCCACCTAAAAGAATGATCCTTCCCTGAATCACTGACCGCATTTTATGCGCTTTCTGACTCCAAACACTTCCCCTATTAATTCTCACTGAGTATACTGACGCACTTTTTTAAATTAGTTAGTCGTTACATACAACAAACGCTAGTTGAAATAGGTACTGGTCACCCGTTCAAAAAAAGTACAGGCATGCCTGAGTTCATACAAGCAAATATCTGATTAAGATTTTTACTCGGTGACTCGATGAGCAATGCCAATCTGCATTGAAAAATGTTCTATTTACCGCGCATCGCTTCAAACGTTGCATGTTAAGTACATGGCTCATTATTCAGTGTTGATTGAAAAACATTAGATGCAATAACGCATCCTTTATAAAAATGGCCAGATACAACACATTGATTAGATTAGGAAGTACATATGAATTCAGTTCCGAAGGCCGGAGAATTTCTGGGTCACCCTAAAGGCCTCTTCTTATTATTTGGTACCGAAATGTGGGAGCGCTTTGGCTACTACGGTATGCGTGCCATCTTAGTTCTTTATCTTGTAGCACAAGTTCAAAATGGTGGCTTCGGTTGGAGCAATGCCGACGCACTAAGCCTTTACGGCACATTTACGATGGCCGTTTATCTCACCCCACTGTTTGGTGGTTGGCTTGCAGATAACGTATTAGGTCAGCGCAAAGCCATCATTATTGGTGGTATTTTAATGGCTACAGGCCATTTTATTATGGGTATTCCTCACAGCGTTGTGGCAGGACAAGAAGTAAATGTCTTCTACCTTGGTTTAGCACTGCTTTGTTTAGGTAATGGCTTATTCAAGCCAAACATCTCAACAATGGTTGGTGATCTATATCAAGAAGGTGATAAGCGCCGTGACGGTGCATTTACTATCTTCTATATGGGTATCAACTTAGGTGGTGCATTAGGTCCACTTGTTGCGGGTTATGTAGCAGCAGTCGTTAACTGGCAGGCAGGCTTTATCGCAGCCGGTGTTGGTATGATCATTTCTGTGGTTATGCAGCTTATCTTAAGCCAGAAATACCTTGGCGATATCGGTAAAGTACCTTCAGCTAAACTTTCTCAACAGATGTCTGACTCACAGACTAAAGAACCGCTTACGAAGAAAGAAAAAGATCGTATCCGTGTTATTTTCACCATGAGTGTTTTCTCAATTATCTTCTGGATGGGTTTCGAGCAGGCTGGTGGTCTGATGAACCTATTCGCAAACGACTATACCAACCGTATGTTTATGGGCTTTGAGATCCCGGCTTCTTGGTTCCAGTCGCTTAACTCTATCTTCATCATTGTATTTGCGCCATTAGTAGCGATGATCTGGTTAAAGCTAGATAACAAAGAACCGAACTCTCCAGTGAAATTCGCAATTGGTCTGGTGTTCTTAGCACTTGGTTTCTTAACCATGATGCTTGCGCTTGCAACAGAAGGTGGTGAAGCGGGTGGTACACTTCAGATCAGCATGATTTGGTTAGTGTTGTTCTACATGTTCCACACACTTGGTGAACTATGTTTATCACCAATCGGTCTTTCTATGGTAAGTAAACTAGCACCGCTACGCTTAGCATCACTGCTAATGGGTATTTGGTTCCTATGTACGGCTGTTGCAAACAAGCTTGCAGGTCTTGTTGGCTCTTTCATCGGTGAAGGCCAAGAAGCAATGGAAAATGCGATGAGCATCTTCATTGGTTTAGGCGGCGTAGCCTTGCTGTCTGCTGTGTTAATGTATCTATTAAGCAACAAGCTTGTAGATTGGATGCACGGCGCTGAGGGCAAGCACGAGCCTCATACACAAGAGCATTACCTAGCGGAAGAACTAGAAGTATCCGCTGAGAAGCAATAATATTTGCCGTAAACCACGCTGATTTAGCGTGGTTTACCTCTCCCACAACAGCCAAGTGTAAAGCCTTGAATACACTTAGCATCATTTCCCCTCTCAATTTAGTCGTGTGATAAAAATCCTCCCTCTCATATAACTCACCAATCAAAAACATAAAAAGCAAATAAAATCAAAATAATACAAAAACAAAGTTACAAAATACCCCACAAAACTCCTTGCTGTTTTTAGTCAAAATTCAAGCAAAAATAATTATCGTCACGCCTGTGTCAATTTTGTGTCTTTTACATGGCAATTGTGCAACTAAATTTACAAAGTCTCATACTGCTATTTACTGCCTCTAGCTTCCCCTTTGCAGTAATTTGATTAATCATCCAGTCATAAATACTAACAAGTCACCCAGTGCTTAATACGGGAGTAAAACAATGAGTGAAGTAAATAATCCACTAGGCCTAGTCGGCATCGAGTTTACAGAATATGCAACACCAGACGCTGATTACATGGATAAGGTATTCACTGACTTTGGATTCTCAAAACTAAAGAAATTTAAAGATAAAGATATCGTTTACTACAACCAGCACGATATTCACTTTTTGTTGAATAACGAGCGTGAAGGCTTCTCAGCACAGTTTGCTAAAAGTCACGGCCCGGCTATTTGTTCTATGGGCTGGCGTGTAGAAAATGCGCAAAAGGCGTTTGAAACCGCAGTTGAGCGTGGTGCAAAACCTGCGACTGATTCAACACACAAAGACTTACCATACCCAGCGATTTACGGTATCGGCGATAGCCTTATCTATTTCATCGAAAACTTTGGCGATAAAGGGTCTATCTACGAGCAAGACTTCGTTGACCTAGAAGAGCAAAAGGTTGTTGAAGACAAAGGCTTTAAGCGCATCGATCACCTAACAAACAATGTTTACAAAGGGACGATGGAAACTTGGGCTAACTTCTATAAAGACGTATTTGGCTTTACTGAAGTTCGTTACTTTGACATCAAAGGTCAAAAAACGGCGCTGCTTTCTTATGCACTTAAGTCACCATGTGGCACCTTCTCTATTCCAATCAACGAAGGTAAAGACGACAACAACAACCAAATCGATGAGTACTTAGATGAGTACAATGGTCCAGGTGTTCAGCATTTAGCATTTTTGACTGACGACTTGGTTAGTTCACTAGATAAACTAGACAAGAGCACTATTGCTACCTTAGATATCGTAGATCACTACTACGACACTATCTTTGACCGTGTGCCTTGGGTTAAAGAAGATAAAGAAAAGATCAAGCAGCACCAAATCCTAGTAGATAGCCAAAGCGAAGACTGCTACCTACTACAGATCTTTACTAAAAACCTGTTTGGCCCAATCTTCATCGAAATGATCCAACGTGTTGACGATGGCGGCTTTGGTGAAGGTAACTTCCAAGCGTTATTCGAGTCAATTGAACGCGACCAAGAGCGCCGTGGTGTAATCTAAACACACACATCAAATTAATAAAAAAGCAGCTAGCGATAGCTGCTTTTTGTGGTTTATCAAATTGCTATTACGACTTGAGTTTTTCACTTTTGACCATAACTCAAGTTGAAAGCCAAAATTAAAGGAAAGGCAATGTCTCAAATTAATGAAACACACGACATCCAATTAACAAGTTGGGTAGCTAGTGCGAATGCGACTGGAACTGATTTCCCTATTCAAAACTTACCTTTTGCAATATTCCGTCGTAAGAACAGTAACGAAGAATTTCGCGGCGGTGTTGCGATTGGCGATCAAGTACTAGACCTTGGCGCAGTTGTTGACGCTAACCTATTTTCAGGTGACGCTGCTAAGGCCGCCGAAGCTGCAAATGCCCCAGCATTAAATGAATTTATGGGAATGGGCCAGCAGTACTGGTCAGCACTTCGACTTGCCCTGTCTCGTGCATTACGTGAAGGTTCTGAACTGCAATCAAGCCTTGAAGGTGCATTGGTTGCACAGGATGACGTAGAATACGCTCTACCTTGCCACATTGGCGATTACACTGACTTTTATACCTCAATCTACCATGCAACAGCGGTAGGTAGCCTGTTCCGTCCTGATAACCCGCTGCTACCAAACTACAAGTGGGTACCAATCGGTTACCATGGCCGTGCATCGTCTATTGATGTATCTGGTCAAACGTTCCCTCGCCCTAAAGGCCAAACCAAAGCACCAGATGCAGATACACCGTCATTTGGTCCTTGTAAGCGTCTAGACTACGAATTAGAGCTAGGTATTTACTTAGGTAAAGGTAATGAACTTGGCGACTCTATCGCAATTAAAGACGCTGAAGATCACGTTTTTGGTTTTTGTTTATTCAATGACTGGTCTGCACGTGACTTGCAAGCATGGGAATATCAACCATTAGGTCCATTCCTTGCGAAAAACTTTGCTTCAACGGTTTCTCCTTGGGTTGTGACCACAGAAGCACTTGCACCATACCGTACTCAATGGCACCGTGATGAAAACGATCCACAACCACTGGAATACTTAGAATCAACGCAAAACCGCGAGTCTGGTGCTATTGATATTCGTATGGATGTCTTACTAGAGACTGAAAAAATGCGTAGCGAAGGCGCTAAACCAAGCAAACTGTCTGAATCCAGCTTCAAGCACAGCTATTGGACGGTTGCGCAAATGGTTACACACCACACAGTGAACGGCTGTAACTTCCTACCAGGCGATATGTTAGGCTCAGGCACGCAGTCTGGTCCTGAGCATGTAGAAGCGGGTTCATTACTCGAACTATCACGCGGCGGCAAAGAAACTATCACGCTTGCAAACGGCGAAGAGCGTAAGTTCCTAGAAGATGGCGATAAAGTGATTATGCGCGGTTGGTGTGAAGCCCAAGGCTATAACCGTATCGGTTTTGGCTGTGTTGAAGGCACTGTACTTCCAGCAAAATAATCGCAATTATTCGTGCGTTAATCGCAATTTTATTTACTTTTAAATCAAAGGCATGATGATTTCATGCCTTTTTTTAGTTCTAAAAACTGGAAATTTGACTAAAAATTGTTAGAGTGTAGCGCTGATTTAAATCTGAGGTTGAATGTTGCAAGTACTCAAGCGCCTATATCTAAAGCTGTTTAAGCCGACTCAATTAATTGTTCGTCAAGACGCAACTGTCAAGATGTTAAAATTACCATCTTGGGTTCAAGCTTGCTCGATTTTGATTTTGCTCGCTGTCGCTATGTGGATAGCCAATACCTCACTCAAATTACAAGAAAACGGTGACCAGCTTACTAAAGAGCAACAAAACTTAGCGCAGCTGCAAGCCAAGTGGCAAACAGAAAAATCACAGCTTCAAGCGCAATTAGCACAGCAAAAAGGCATGCTTGACCAACTGTCACAGCAGCACAGTGTGCTTGAGTCATTGGTTGACTCGACTCAAACAACTGATAACAGCGCGGTGGAAGGCGAGCTAGAAGAAACACCAACAGACCTTAACAGCTCACAACCAAGTACCACAACCGAATTTGCTCCACAAGCCAGTCTCCTACTCATCCAACAACGACAGCTCAGCGAACAACTTGGGCAATCGTTCAGCGCTGACATTGCCGCGATGCAAGAATCCATCGACAGTGCGGGATTACAACTATCATCTGACTTCTCAGAAGCGCAAGGTGGCCCCTACTTCCAAGCCGACTTAGAATTGGTAGAAGCCAGCTTTATTAATGCCATTGACCAATACGCAGTTTATGCGCAGTTAGCGACTATGATTGGCCAACTGCCAGATACATTGCCTGTCGCTCAGGAGAAATATTATGTCTCTAGTGCTTTTGGTTTTCGTAAAGACCCAATCACTGGCCGCCGTGCCTATCATAAAGGTATCGATCTCGCAGGTTGGCACAAAACACAGATAGTAGCCCCCGCTTCTGGTACTGTTAAACGAGCTGGGAAAAATGGCGGCTATGGCAACTTTATTGAAATTGAACACGCAAATGACATCACCACACGCTACGGCCACCTTCACACCATCAAGGTAAAAAAAGGCCAGCAAATCAATAAAGGTGACGTAATTGCACTAATGGGCAGCACAGGAAGAAGTACAGCGACGCACTTGCACTATGAAGTGATTCAAGGTAAAAAACACCTAAACCCAATTAAAATCGCTCGTGCATTCAATAAGTAACATCTAATTGCAATTACGCTGCGATAGTGAGGCATTCGTGTTTAATTCTTTTAAAAACCAACGAAACGACGTCCCAGCCATTATTGCTCAAAGCACTAAAGTCACGGGCGATATTGTCTGTGAAGGTGAGCTGCAATTAGATGGTACCGTCCATGGTAACCTCGACATCGAAAAACTAATCATCGGCAATAAAGGTTTAGTACAAGGTAATATCCAAGCCAATGAACTGACGATATTAGGCAAAGTGGAAGGTGATATTCATGCCAAACAAGTCACGCTGCTTCCTAGCGCTCAAGTGTTTGGCAATATCGAACACGAGACCTTAACGATTGAAGCTGGTGCGCATGTCGATGGTAAACTGACGCACCGTAACGAGCGAACCAATAACGTCACGGCAATTGACCCTACCGGTGATCAAACCATAAACAATTAAGATCTTTTCGCGCTGATATACATGTTAATGTCGGCGTGAAATACTTTCTCTCCCGCAGTATTAAAAACTTCCACCGGTACAACTAGCTCTTCTTTATCTTGCCATGTTCGCGGATATTCTATTTGCGCCACAGCATGCAGATCGGTCTCAGCTCTAGCTAAATATTGCACTGACATCCCCTTTGGGATCCAGCGATGGGTTTTATGGTCGATGGTTGCGTCTGTCATGACTCCAGCACACAACTCCGCAAGATTACACTGAGCAATAGCGTGAACCGTACCTATGTGGTTATGAATGGCTTTACGGTTACGAATTGTGGCTCTACAAACGCCGGGCTTCAATTGTGTGATTTTAGGCTTAATGGTGCCAAAGTAAGGAGCCTTACGACATACCGCCTTACTGAACATCCATTTACCAAATGGCAACCAACTCATCCTTTTATAAATTTTTAAAAGTGGTGCAGACATAAGATTTTTCTAAAATGATTTTGCTTAAAATTAACACATCTGACCAGTTAATCAACCGTCTGCAATTCTCAGCGAATAAAATATCTTAAAAATTTGCTAAATCGGCGCTTTGTCCTGTCTTTTCTCATTCTCCACAATACAATAACGGCCAAAAGGAGACGCCATGACCCAATCAAATTCAAAAGCACTGATTTTTATTCTCGCTTTACTTGTTATCTTTTGCCCTTTAGGTATCGATCTCTATCTACCTGCGTTTGTGGACATGCAGTCCAACCTTCAAGTATCAGAAAGTCAAATTCAGCAAACAGTGAGTATTTATATGTTAGCTGTGGGTCTTGGACAATTGATAGCAGGTCCGCTTGCGGATAAATATGGCCGTAAGCCGGTTGCACTGGTTGGAATAATTTTATTTGCGCTTGGCGCAGTGATGGCAAGCACAGTCTCCACTTGGCCACTCATGATGGTAGCTCGAGTGTTACAAGGCCTAGGCGCTTGTGCCACATTCGTCAGCGCTTTTGCTATCGTTCGTGATAGCTTTGGACACAAAGGCAGTGGCCAAATGATCACTTACCTCAACGGTATTGTATGTTTTATCCCAGCGTTAGCGCCTCTTTTAGGTGCGTGGCTCACTGTCGAATTTGGCTGGCAGAGTAATTTTAGCTTTTTGTTTGGTTTTGCTATTGTTGGTCTCATCTTGGTTTCTCTTATCTATAAAGAGACTCGCCCCGAAGATACACATTACAGCGGTCATATCCTAGATTTGAGACGTTTTAAGCCGATGCTCAGTAGCACGACTTTCATTTACAATGCCGCCTTAGCGATGCTTGGTATGGCTGCAATGCTGGTATTTGTGATTTCGGCTCCGGGGTGGATCATGGCAAAAATGGGTGGCAGTGTTTCCGACTTCACGTTTTGGTTTACTGGCAATGCAGCGCTGAGTATTGTCGCAAGTTTCATTGCGCCCCACTTCATCAAGCGCAATAGCCAGAAGTCGCTTACCTTTGGCCTCGCCGTTTTTAGCTTTAGTGGCCTGTTGTTACTGGCTTTGCCACAAACTAAAATAGCGCATTTTTTACTGCCTATGTATATGGCGTCAGTCGGCTTTGCATTTACGATTGGAGCCGCGGCTGGTAAAGCGTTATCTGGGTTTGCGAAACAAGCAGGGACGGCTTCAGCGTTGATTGGGGTATTACAGATGAGTGGCGCGGGGGTACTTGCAACCATGACGCAACCACTGGCATTGGATGCCCCGATGCAACTCGCGTTGCACTTACTACTCGCATTACCTTTCTTACTGCTGCTGGCTACGAAGCATCGCCACCAGCTTCACAGTGCAGCTTAATTGTAATTGATATAATAGCAATTATCAGTACAGTTCCTTTATTAATAACTACGGTGTATGGTTAGACGTCCTGTCATAACCATACATTATATTAAAGTAATTAAATATTCTTATTAATTCCACAAATCTGCATAATTTACTCTTTACGAGTTCTTGTTATTGGTTATATGCTAATCACCGTTAAGAAGTTGTTAGTTTTTATTAACAACAATATTCACGCAATGTAACTGAGAAAATAACAATGAAATTAAACAAGTTAACTGGGGCACTACTCATCGCTGGCGCTTGCGCTATGGCACAAGCACAGGCATCTGACGATCGATACATCATTCAGGTCGACAATTCGAAAAAAGGCGTCGTAAAAGCACTTGCTAAAAAGCTTGGCGCTGAGCTGCATGTTGATGGCGATGGCTTCTTTGCTGCAACTTTTACTGGCAAAGATCTTAGTCAAGTAAAAGGCTTATTAAACAACCCACACATCAAACTCGTTGAAGCAGACCAAAAGCGTTACCCACTGGGGATTTATAACGACGACGCAGGTAACCCAATGCAGCAACAGGTTACGCCTTATGCTGTGTACCAATCACAAGCAAATCAACTTACTTTCGATGCGAACGCTGGCATGAAAGTATGTGTGATTGACTCAGGTCTTGACCAATCAAACCCTGACTTCATTTGGGGTAATATCACCGGTGATAATGACAGCGGCACAGGTAATTGGTATGAAAATGGTGGCCCACACGGCACACACGTGGCTGGTACTATCGGTGCTGCTGACAATAATATTGGTGTTATCGGCATGGCTCCTGGCGTGCCAATGCACATTATTAAAGTATTTAACGCAGAAGGCTGGGGCTACTCTTCTGACCTTGCTCACGCAGCAAACCTATGCTCACAAGCAGGTGCAAACATCATCAATATGAGTTTGGGTGGTGGTGGCTCAAACAATACAGAATCAAACGCATTTGAAAACTTCCGTAATGCTGGTGGCTTAGTGGTTGCGGCAGCTGGTAACGATGGCAACAATGTTCGTTCATATCCTGCTGGCTATCCTTCAGTAATGATGATCGGTGCAAACGATGCAGATAATCAAATTGCAGACTTTTCTCAGTATCCAAGCTGTACTTCTGGCCGTGGAAAACGCGCGACTAACGACGAGCATATTTGTGTAGAGGTAACTGCAGGCGGTGTTGATACACTTTCAACTTACCCAGCAGACATGGCGACTTCTTCAAGCATGACCGCTGACGGCGCGGCGTTTGCAAGTTCAGCAATGGAAAACAGTGGTAACGCGTCAGGCTCGCTTTACTTTATGGGCACCGCTGAAGCAACTGATGGCGCTGCAAACGGTAAGGTGTGCCTAATTGACCGTGGTAATATTTCATTCCACGATAAAGTAGCAAACTGTGAAGCATCTGGTGGTATCGGCGCGATTATCGTAAATAATGAGGCTGGCATGCTATACGGCACTTTAGGTGATACTAACAGCACATCAATCCCAGCGGTTGGCGCTGCATTTGAAGATCGCACTGCGTTGATGGCCGCTACAAACGCGAATATCAGCATTGGTACGAGTGATTATGGCTTAATGAGCGGCACGTCAATGGCAACTCCTGCTGTTGCTGGTCTTGCTGCATTGGTATGGTCTAACCACCCAGAGTGTACTGGTGAAGAAATCCGTAGTGCATTAAAAGCAACCGCAGCAGATGCTGGCGCTGTAGGTAAAGACGTGTACTTTGGTTACGGTATCGTTAAAGCAGCAGATGCAAGCGCTTACTTAACCGCTAATGGCTGTGCTGGCGGTGGTTCAGGTGACGGTGATAACACAACGAGCGTTGAGCTTTCAGCTTCAGGTTATAAGCAAAAAGGTAACAGTTATGTTGACTTAAGCTGGAACGGTGCAAGCACGTCACAAGTCGATATTTATCGTAACGGTAGTAAAATTGTCACAACTAGCAATGATAATAGTCATACAGACAGCATCAGTGTTAAAGGCGGCGGTACTTACGGCTACCAAGTGTGCGAACAAGGTAGCACTGCGGCCTGTTCAGCAACACAAACTGTTGTGTTTTAACTCCCAACCAACCAATTCAAGAATGCCGGTCTTTTGATCGGCATTTTTTATTCTACTACTCTCCCCCATCTTTTGTTGATAGCTTGTTCGGATCTCTCTTAAGATCTGGATAAAACGGGTAAACCTGTGACCACAGAAATTTGTTCATTTCCATTTCACTTCTACACTCTATAATGGATTTGGACAGTCACAGAAGGAGTTCATGAAATGAGTACATCGGGTTATACACCACCTAAAGTTTGGCAGTGGCCATGGCAAAGTGGCGATGGTAGTAAATTCGCGAATATCAACCGCCCTACTGCAGGCGCAAGATTCGAAAAGTCCCTACCGCAAGGCAAACACCCGTTACAACTCTACTCCCTCGCGACCCCAAACGGCGTGAAAGTGACTATCTTGCTAGAAGAGCTTTTAGCTGCCGGGGTAAAAGAAGCAGAATATGATGCCTTTTTAATTAATATCATGGAAGGTGAACAATTTAGCTCAGGGTTTGTTGCACTTAATCCAAATTCTAAGATCCCCGCGTTATTAGATACCAGCACCAAGGAACCTACCAAAATCTTTGAATCTGGCTCAATTTTGCTTTATTTAGCTGAAAAGTTTCAAAAGTTCATTCCTCAGGATCCTACAAAACGCACAGAGTGCCTCAACTGGTTATTTTGGCAAATGGGGGCTGCGCCACTACTTGGTGGTGGATTTGGTCACTTCTATGCCTACGCACCCGAGCACTACGAGTATCCAATCAACCGCTACACGATGGAGGTGAAGCGCCAACTGGACTTACTAAATCAACATTTAGCCACAAGAGAATATATTTGTGGCGATGAATACACTATCGCTGATATGGCAATCTGGCCGTGGTATGGCGTGCTAGCCCAAGGGCACCTATACGATGCGGCAGAGTTTTTAGACGTCAATGGCTATGAACACGTGATCCGCTGGGCTGGACTCATCGCCTCAAGAGAAGCGGTCAAACGTGGAAAAATGGTAAATAAAACATGGGGAGAACCTCATGAGCAGCTGCATGAAAGACACGACGCCAGCGACTTTGAAACCAGCACCCAAGACAAACTAGAACCATAACCTTACCTTGGTTTAATTCTTAGTTTAACAAGGGTTAGCCTTGTCTATCGGGTTTGATTAGTCAGATTTAATCAAACCCGATTGTCTGTTTGTCAGAAAGGAATGGTGTTAGTACCTTGCTAGAAGCGCTAAACGCTTTCGCTGGTATTCTTCAACGGATTTTTAGCACTTTAGTCAGCACTTTCTTATTAGAGCATAGAACACATCTGCATTAGTGTTTACCCAAAGATATGAAATCCACTTTGTAATCTTCCGACGATAGCGACTAAACCGCTTCCCATTATCACACCTATAAGAAGCGTTCCGAAAATAAGACATACATAGAGTAATGTCCAAGCACTGTAAGATTTTGACCTCGCCTGCTCCTCTGAAGTATTGTAGGAACATCGGTAGATTCTACGCAGGCTTCTTTCCACCCCAAAAACTGTGCCACCGATCAAGCCAAAAAGCAGTGCGACCGCGAAAGTAATAACCCGATACTCTGCATTATCAAAACCATCCCATAAAAGAATAGCGCCGTTGATCCAAGCTAACCCGGTACAGCCCCATGAGGCAAGTAGATAGATTATCAGCATGCGTTTCATTGATTACCTACTTTCGGCAAAACGACTATTGAAAATAGTCTATCAACGCTAATGATTGATGTTCAGTTTTATATGCTTCAATATCGTAAAACTTAACCACGTTTTCGTCGGAAAAATAGCTAACAAAGCAAGACTGTTATCTCTTGATAGCTTATTAAGAATTAACCGAGATGTTTCTAACTCTGGAAATTTCACCTAAATTCTTTTTGAATTAACGCCTTAATAAACGGCGGAAAATAGCAGGCTAAACTAAGCGAAGAATGAGCGCAAGCCTGCTGTTTTGCGTCCATTGTTTAATTAATTTGTTAGGTGTTTTTAACCCACCCAATACTCAGAAGATAACGATTACCTTCTTGCACTTTAGTTACCTGGTGTTCGCTTATATCTGGTCTAAAAAATTTAATACGCTTTGTTTCAAAAATAGGATTGGAGCAAATAAATTCACCTCCTACTCTTGCGCTTCTTAGCACTATATTTAAACGGTAATGCTTGCCACTTTTTACTGTATCGGTATGAGGTTTAATTTCACTACCTTTAGGGAAGCGAAGTAAATAAGTATCGAACTTTATAGGCCAATAAGCTCCGCAAATCAGCATTTTATCGTAGCCTGACTTTTGCCTTCCTCGCTCCCAACGAAACAACTTTCTTAAAGTCGACATCTAAACTCTCGAAACACCTAACGCTTAGCTCACCGGAAAATAGGGAGCGTAGCGAGCTATTTTTCCAGTGCAGCTACTTGTTAGGCATAAGTGCTTCATAGACTTCATCCGGAAATTGATTTTCGTTATCTACCAGCATTACTCCCGAATCGTCTTTTTTAAGCGCATACTCAATTAAACGAATTCTTTTCGGAGCAACTCTATCACTACAAGTAATATATGCTCTGTATTCCTCATGCAACTCAACACAAACTGAACGAACATCGTTATCATAAAAATATGAGTATTTCGTATGCCTGTCAGAAGGAAAATTATCGCGATAATGGACATTAAATTCGGGGTAGAAGTATTTTATTAGAGTACCTTCGATCACCGTTTTCCAGTCTTCCTTGGGGGTGTTTTCTAATAACCCTCCGCCAGGCATCCAATCATCTCTTGAATCATCACTTACAATCTCCGGTATCATCATGGCTGTTGCGGATGGGGGTTGGAATGACATCAGTTTAACGATAACTTCTTTCTCTGGCCTATTTGATATTATGTCATTTGCAACTTTACTAATTTTTTCATGCCCATCAAATCTGAGATAGGAGCCATCTGTAATTTCAGTTTGGCCAATATACATAACCTTAAGGTTAAGCAAATTTTCAACGTACTTATGCCACCCCATATCAGAGCCAGTCATTTCAAGAAACATAAAAACCGTTTCAAATCCCTGCTCACTACCATTACTGTTGTGAATAACAACCGATTTACCCCTAATTTCCATTGATGCTGTCACACCCCGGTGCGAGGCCTGCATCACCATTTCATGCTCCTCCCAGTCGAATTCGTTCAACTGTTTAGAAACAACAAACCTAATATACTCAGACGTATTAACAACGGACTCAGGTCTTATCCTTAATCGATTGAATTCACAAACCTGATAATGGGTAAATGGTTTTACTTTGTTGACTTCAATTATTTCCTTACGTTTTAACTGATTTGGTTCAGCTAAACAAATAAAGTCTAAAACTGTATTGAAAGAAACTAACATTACTATCCTTTGTGATGCTGTAGGTGTGCCTAACATTTTAGTATTTATGCGACACGCAGTTTGTGTTGCATAATCGCTTGTTGGACTGAGCTGCTACCTGCTCGGTGTGACAGAGTTGGTGTTGTTTATGCTATAGGAATTTGCTTTTTAGAGGCTC